>NZ_JAAHHU010000004.1:0-309278 GCF_010672095.1 Moorena sp. SIO3I6
ATATTGTGCGTTTGGTTAATTGGTGGCAGGGAGTTCCATTTGCAGCTACCCGATGTTCTCGTTTTGCTGCTCTTGGGCCGACCGGTTGACCTATGTCTAAACAAATATTAATTTCGCCAGCGGTATCAAAGTTGGGGGATTTAGGGGGCTTGACCACAACCAGATGATCATGCATTCATTCCTTGATTCAGCAACGCCATTTTTTTTGGTGAGCTCGCCCCTAACGCAGCCTACCGCACTTTTTTACAAATATGAGATGCACCCACGCGAACAACCTTATACCTTAAACCTTGGCCTTTAGACACGCGTGCGCGTTCAACCTGCAACCTTAAACCTTAAACCTTCAACCTTAAACCTGCAACCTTAAACCTTAAACCTTAAACCTTAAATCTTACTAACCTTAAATAATCAAATATACCAATCCTAAATGAATTGTGAGAATTTTTGTTCTCTTTTCCCTACTCCCGTCTTGATGCAATAGCGAGTGGGGGAAACCCCCAAGACCGCGCTGCATCGCTACTCCCTACTCCCTACTCCCTGTTCCCTGTTCCCTGTTCCCTGTTCCCTGTTCCCTTTGGTATATGTAGCAATTTGGCATAACAAAATCAGCTGATACCCTTAAACTACAATTAGTCTAAATATAGCCCTGATCATAGTTATGAGGTACAGTAAATTTTCTTACCCCTACTCCCTACTCCCTACTCCCTGCTCCCTCAACCTACTCTACCGAGCTGATAGCTGATAGCGAAAAACTGATCACTAACTCATGAATGATTCCAAAAACGCCATCGATATATTTGCAGGTGCAGGTGGGCTTTCTCTGGGTTTACATATGGCTGGATGGCAGATCACCACAGCAATAGAAATTGATAAATCTGCTGTTTCCACTTATCGAGAAAACTTTCCTAGCACTAATGTTATTCGCTCCGATGTTAGAGCTATAGACTTTACTCAATTTAAAGGTATTGACCTAGTAGTAGGATCCCCACCGTGTCAACCTTTTTCTGTCCGAAACAAACACCCAAATAAACAGTTATCCCGAGCCAACCCTAAGGATTTAGTTCCAGAATTTATTCGAGCGGTAAGGGAGATTCGACCCAAGGCATTTTTAATGGAAACTATGCCTGGGTTGAAAAGCTCTAAAAATTTTAATTATTATCAATGGATTGAACAGCAGTTTCAAGCCCTGTATTATTCAGTTTATGTAGAGGTTTTAGAAGCAGCATACTATGGAATTCCCCAGTATCGTGAACGTCTATTTTTCGTCGGTTTAGCCACAAAAAATGATTTTATGTTTCCCCTAAAAAGCCATGGGTTAGGGACATCTAATCCCTATATTTCATCAGGTTCAGCCTTAACTGATGTTCCCGACTATGAGCCGAATAGCACTAAAGTTTCCTATGCCAATAAACCCGTTATTCGTCCTACCCCTTGGACAGGAACCCTAGTCAAGGGTGGGGGAAAACCCATCAATTTCGATGCACCAAGTCCTACCATTACCGCTACTACGGGAGGTTACCGCACCCACATTATTGATCCTGAAGGTGTTTTACTGGTGTATCACCGTCATTTAATGAATGGGGGAAAGCCGAGATCAGGAACAGTTGAAGGGGTAAGACGGCTGACGGTACGGGAATCAGCTAGACTCCAATCCTTTCCTGATCATTTTGTATTCAAAGGTTCTAAAACATCACGATACAGACAAGTTGGTAATGCTGTACCACCACGGTTAGCCAAAGCAGTTGGAGAAGCAATCCATCAAGCAATCTTCCCCTCTGAGCTATCAACCACAAAAGACTTTCAATCCTATTTTGATCAGCTTTGCGACACATTGCATCTGCGGCTTTAGAGGATAAGAGCGTGGGAGGTGTGGGAGGTGTGGGGAGATGGGGAGATGGGGAGATGGGGAGATGGGGAGATGGGGAGATGGGGAGATGGGGAGGTGTGGGAGGTGTGGGAGGTGTGGGAGGTGTGGGGAGATCGGAAAGATTTTTATAGCGTTAATCATACTTATGACATACAGGAGGTACAGTCAACTTAGTTACCCCTACTCCCTACTCCCTACTCCCTACTCCCTTAATGGAGTGTGGAGAGATGAAAGTGATGTGTAGCAACCTGATTTGCGTTCACGTTTGTCCATCAGAAGTTAACGTTTTTTGTTAAGTTAAATTATTAAGTATTGAGTTTTTACGTATTATTATTAATATTTTTTTAGAAGCAAGCCTAACATTCCCCTTGATGGCAAGAGGAATCCCATAAACAGCAGGAGATCTAAAGGCATTACCAAAAAATTTAATATTTTTTTAAAAATTTCTCTAGACCTAATCCTTGACTTACTGGGATATACTAGGAAATACTAGGTAGTCATAGGTAAGTTCCGTTAAAGATTCACAAGGAAAAAACTAAATAGTATTAGAAATAGTATTTGGAATGATATTGGTAATCGAGGAGACCTCCTTCTAGAGGTCGTATAACTGTTGATAATCCTGGATTAAGGTCGGAGAATTATGGTAGGAATAGATTTACCAGTACAACAAACCAACTTGGATCACGAACCGATTCATGTGATTGGTCAAATTCAGCCTCATGGGGGACTGTTGGTACTGGAAGAGCCTGAGCTAAAAATCTTACAAGTTAGCAACAATACCTCTAGGGTTTTGGGAATCCCTCCCGAAGCCATGCTACAAAAAACCCTAGAAGATGTACTTGACCCATTTCAAGTGGAGAGAATTAAAGCTGGGTTATCTGAGGAAAATCTAGATATGATCAATCCTACTAAAATTTGGGTGAGGAAAAAAGGCGATGATTACGCAGTATTTGATGGTGTATTTCATCGTAACTCAGATGGATGTCTGATTCTGGAATTAGAACCAGCAGTTTCCCGGGAGACTATCCCATTTTTAAGCTTTTATCATCTAGCACGAGCCTCCATCAACCAGCTCCAACAAACCTCCAATCTCCGGGATTTTTGTCAAATCATCGTCAAAGAGGTGCGAAAGGTCACTGGGTTTGACCGGGTGATGCTATATAAATTTGAAGATGATGACCATGGAGCCGTTATTGCGGAAGAAAAACTAGACAGTCTGGAATCTTACCTAGGCTTACACTATCCAGAATCGGATATTCCTAAACCAGCCAGACGATTATTCTGTTCCAATTGGATCCGATTAATTCCAGATGCCAATTCCCAACCTGTTGAGATTTTTCCTACCGATAACCCCATCACCAATCGTCCCCTTGATTTAACATTATCGATTCTCAGAAGTGCTTCCCCCTGTCATATCAAGTACCTCCACAATATGGGAGTTGGGGCGTCTTTGACGATTTCATTGATTAAAGATAAAAAACTCTGGGGACTTATTGCTTGTCATCATCAAACCCCTAAGTATGTATCCTATGAGTTGCGCAAAGCTTGCGAATTTTTAGGACGAGTGATCTTCTCAGAAATTTCAGCCCGAGAAGAGACGGAAGACTATGACTATCAGATGAAGTTGTCCTATACTCAATCGATATTGATTGAGTATATGTCCCAAGAAGAAAACTTTATTGATGGCTTAGTTAAGCATGACCCTAATTTACTGGACTTGACTAGTGCTCAAGGTGCAGCAATTTGTTTTGGGGATAATTTTACGGTTATTGGTGAGACCCCTAGTGAAGAAGACCTGAAGTTTTTGGTGCAATGGCTGAAACAGAATGTTAATGAAGAGGTGTTCTATACCGATTCCCTGCCTCGCCTTTATCCTGATGCACAACGGTTTAAAGATATTGGTAGTGGCCTGCTAGCCATCCCCATTTCCAAGAGAAACTATGTGCTGTGGTTCCGACCAGAGGTGATTCAAACTGTTAATTGGGGGGGTGACCCAAGTAAAGCCTTTGAAACAACCCACACAGAGGGTACTTTGCAACTGTCGCCTCGTAAATCCTTTGAACTGTGGAAAGAAACCGTTCGCTTAACCTCTTTACCCTGGAAACAGGTAGAAATTAAGACAGCACTGGAACTGAGGAAAGCACTGATTAATATTGTCCTGCGTCAAGCTGATGAATTGGCTCAATTGGCTCAGGATCTAGAACGTTCCAATGCGGAACTGAAAAAGTTTGCTTATGTGGCATCCCATGACCTGCAAGAACCCCTGAATCAAGTGGCCAATTATGTGCAGCTGTTAGAAATGCGCTATAATGACCGACTTGACGAAGATGCCAGCGAGTTTATTACCTTTGCGGTTGAGGGAGTTAGCCTCATGCAAACCCTGATTGATGATGTGTTGGCTTACTCGAAAGTCGATTTGCAGGGCATTGAGTTTAAACTGACGGAAGTGGAGACGGCCTTAGACCATGCTCTGGCTAATTTGCGGGGACGCATCCGTGAAACTGGGGCAGTGATTACCCATGACCCCTTTCCCACAGTTATGGCTGATAGCACCCAGTTGATGCAACTGTTCCAGAACTTAATCGGTAATGCGATCAAGTTCCGCAGTGAACAGCCGCCGGAAATCCATGTGGGGGCAAAACGACTGGAGGATTCATGGCTATTTTCAGTGCAGGATAATGGCATTGGCATTGAACCGCAGTTTAGCGATCGCATTTTCGTGATCTTCCAACGTCTGCACACCCGGGATGAGTATCCTGGCACAGGTATGGGTTTGGCTATCTGTAAAAAGATTCTGGAGTGCCACCGGGGCAAAATTTGGGTAGAGTCAGAACTAGGTCACGGTGCCACCTTCTATTTTACAATTCCAGTAAGGGGACGCGAGCGTGAGCGTAGAAACGGACGAAAGACACAAAATCATATTTTTGGTTGAAGACAATAAAGCCGATATTCGCTTAATCCAAGAAGCGTTAAAAAATAGCTCGGTACCCCACCAGGTAGTAACGGTCAGAAATGGCATGGACGCTATGGCTTACTTACACCAAGAAGGAGAGTATGCTGATGCCGTCCGTCCAGACCTGATCGTGCTAGATTTAAACTTGCCAAAAAAGGATGGTCGAGAGGTGCTCGCAGAGATTAAGGCTGACCCTAATCTCAAACGGATTCCTGTGGTGGTATTAACTACCTCAAGAAATCAGGATGACATTTTCCATAGTTACGACTTGCATGTGAATTGCTACATCACCAAATCCCGCAATCTTAGCGAATTATTCAAAATCGTCAAAGGAATTGAAGACTTTTGGCTCTCGACTGTCACCCTGCCATCACAATAAAAGGATTAGGGATTAGGGATTAGCCATAAACCATGAGACACTAAGGATTAAACATCAGGGTTGACTAACACAAGCGATGCAGCGCCGACCTGCGGGGGTTTCCCCCACTCGCGCTTTGCATCAAGACAAAGAAGGAAACCAATGAGGATTCTCGATCAAAGGAGAAATCCAGACCAATAAGCCCAAAGAAGAAATACTCAAAGGTAATGCCTGAAGGGTCAGTAAAAATCTTGTTAATTGAGGACAACCTGGCAGAAGCCAGATTGTTACAAGAGTTTTTGAAAGAAGCTCAGTTCAGGCAGTTTAGTCTAGTTCATGTCAAGCGATTGCGGGATGCACTCCAGGAAATCGCTCAGGCTAGAGCAATGTCAATTCCCTACGATGTGATCTTGTTAGATCTGACTCTACCGGACAGCCACGGACTAGCATCCCTCGGACCCTTGATCAAGCAAGCGCCTAGTTTACCGATTGTAGTGCTAACCAATACCAATGATGATGAATTAGCGATTGAGGCAGTTCGTCAAGGAGCACAAGATTATCTAGTCAAGCGGCAAGTCAAGGGAAAAATGCTGGTTCGTTCCTTGCGCTATGCTATTGAACGTAAGCAGGCAGCAGTTGCATTACGACAAGAAAATCAAGCCCTAGAAAGTCAGGTTCAGGAACAAACCGCTGAGTTGGTTAGAGCCAAAGAAGTCAATCAGCGCAAAGCGGAATTTGTTTCCATGCTCTCTCACGACTTTCGTAATCCCTTAAATACAATCCTCCTTTGTTCTGGATTGCTCCAAGACAAAGAGGAACAATTACCTAAAGAGAAAAAACTGGTTCATTTGCGGCTAATTCGCTCAGCCATCAAAAACATGGCCCAGTTGTTGGATGAGGTTTCATTAATCAGTAAAGCTGATTCCGGCAAACTCCTGTGTCAACCTACTCGGTTGGATTTGAAACGGTTTTGTCACCAATTAGTGGAAGAGTTACAAATCAGTAGCAAGAACAAGCATCAGCTAGTTTTTACCACTCAAGGAGAATTGAAGGAAGCCCTATGGGATGAAAGATTGCTGCGACACATTTTTAGCAATTTGCTCACTAACGCTATTAAGTACTCACCCACAGGGGGAACCGTTCAGTTTGAACTGATTGCTCAGACAGAATGTGTTATCTTCCGGATTCAAGACCAGGGGATGGGCATTCCCCCAGAAGATCAACCGCAACTGTTTGAGCCTTTCCATCGTGCTAGCAATGTTGGCACAATTCCTGGTAGTGGCTTGGGACTAGCTATTGTTAAACAATGTGTGGAAGCTCATGGTGGTGAGATTTCTCTCAAGAGTCAGTTGGGAGAGGGTACGACATTTACGGTTAGCTTACCGTATTAGGTTTTAGGGAATTGAGAATTAAGAATTTAGAATTAAGAATTTAGAATTGAAAATCAGGGTAAGCGCCAGAAAAAATGGCCAATATAGCGCTACGCTTAGCGTCAGAAGTTAGAAGTCAGAAGTCAGAAGTAAGCTAGACTCACGTTTGCTGAGTTTAGGAGCGAGTGACTGCATCAAGACAATGTCCTACCTAAGCTTAATGCGTAGTGCTATAACATGCATTTGCTTCAATCACACATATGTCTATAATCAATTGTGATAAATGTGGGGTCCTTGCCTATCAAAAATTAGTAAAATTAGTTAACTTAAGTTGTACTCACCTTAATGATTCAATCAACTCAGACAGGGACAAGTTATCAAGTTAGGCTCAACGACTTGGAAAAAGGGACTCTAACAGCTTTAACCTTACAAATTTTGGGAGTACTATTAACCTACCTAGCTCAGGTTTTTCTAGCCCGTTGGATGGGAAAAGTAGAATATGGAATCTACGCTTTTGTCTTGGCTCTATCGGCTCTATTAGCAATTCCCAGTGGATTCGGTTTTCCCCGAACGGTTTTACGTTTTATGGCTGAGTACCGAGTCCGGGAAGATTGGGGGCGCTTACGAGGAATTTTACTAGGAAGTTGGCAATTTACCCTAGGAATAAGCTTATGTATATGCCTGATCAGCATGGGCATTATCAGAACACTAGACTACTACCGAAATATTAGTTATGCCAATATCCTCTATATAGGTATTTGGCTAGTTCCTCTTCAAGCATTGATGCTTCTTCACGAAGATATGTCGAGAGGAGCTAATAGTCTTATTCTGGGTTATACTCCCTCCAAAATAGCGTGGCCACTTCTAGCGATCGCGGGAGGATTCTATTTGGGAAAACAAGGCGATATGCTAGACAGCACTTCCATGACTGAATTTGCAGTTATCGCTTTGAGCTTTGTTGTGGTCTTACAGTGGATGTTGTTATGGAATCGCTTTGATCAAGAAATAATTTCTAGCCATGCCATTTATGAACCTCGACAGTGGTTAAAAGTTGCACTTCCTTTCTTACTGATTCAATCGTTCCGAGAAATTTTGACCGAGAGCGATACTTTAATGGTAGGGGGAATCCTTGGTAGTTCTGCTGTAGGAGTTTATGATGCTGCCTGTAAAACTGTTTTATGGGTCAATCTTATTCTAAAGAGCGTCAATCTGTTAGCTGCTCCAGCTTTCACGACGTTATATACGCAAAAAAATTTACCCGATTTGCAGAAAATTGTTTCTGCGATCACTTGGTGGATTTTTTGGCCTTCTTTAGGGATTTCTATTGCATTTATCTTACTTTCACAGCCTATTCTTGGATTATTTGGTCCTGACTTTATCAGTGGAAGTTGGGCTCTACGAATCTTAGTTTTTGGACAACTAATTAGTGCCATCTGCGGCTCTGTGGGTAATCTGATGATGATGACTGGACATCAAAATGATACCTTGGTTGCTTCTGGTAGTTGCGCTCTGATTAATCTTGTTGGCAATGCCATTATGATTCCCCTCTTTGGTTTGGCTGGAGCTGCCTTCACAACAATGTTCACTTTGATTCTGTGGAATGTCTGGCTCAGTGGCTTAGTTGTGCAAAAGATTGGCATTTACCCCTCCATCTTTGCTAGTTTATTATCCAAACCTGAGGCTTGCTGTGAGCCCCAAGATTAAGCAATTGCCTGGTCTATCATTTCATAGTAAGCTTCAAACACGGGATATTTATGACGAATAAGTTCTACATATTCAGTTTTTCCTTGCTTAATTTGATGGATAACTGCACGGCTGTAGGCATAAACTGGGTCGGTTTCCAGAATAGTTTTTCCATGGGAGAGTTTAAAATGAAATAATCTATCTAAATTCTCAATTTTGGGAAACCAAATAGCTTCTCCTCCGTTGATCAGGACATCCAGGTAAATCTGGAATGCCTGGGTAAGACTGGGGCGAATAAATTTTGGTAATTGCTCAAGTGGTATTGGACTTTTTAAGGGTTGGTGAAGCTGCCTCGAACGTAGCGCTCTTGCGAAAGCTGGATTGCTAAGCTGGGTGATATCTTCTGCAGAAAAGTTACTTGGTTCTCGCAGTGGTGAGGGTAAGATCCCAAGAATAACTAGAGCCTGCTGTACAGCTAGCAAGAACTGGTCTGGAAACAATTGTGCATCTGTTGCATCAAACAAAATTAGTGGCGTTTGGGTCACTGAGCAGGCTTGAATTACTTTTGGGATTGCTTGCCATCCTGTTCTGTATGTTTCCAAGGGCTCGTGTAGGAGTTTCGGCAGCTGATAGAGTTGTGACCATGGCAATAAGCTGCTCTGTTCAATCATCACATCCCAGCCAGGAAAACCAAGTTCAGCCACGTGATGATCTAACTCTTCTGGGGAATTTTTTTGTCGAGCTTCTTGCCAAATTTCTAGCTTTTGATTGTGATCGATACAGCGATGAATAGCAAAGTTTATCCTAAAAAAATGGGAGTCAAATTCTGGATTGGAAAAGTCTTTAGCGTGATTAGCTTTTTGTACTTTTATCAGTTCCACAAAAGACTCTGGAATATCAGTTTTGAATGCACTGAGTTGTAATTTGGAAAAGTCACCGGTGTTTTTGGCAAGTTCTAATTGAGTACGATTGGATTCTAGAATATAGCGCTCGAGAATCAAATCAAGCGTTGTAGTTACTTGTGAGGCAAAAGTAAGTGCTGGGTTCCGAATTTGGAGCAGTTGTATATCAATCAGAGCCAAAAAGTTTTGCCACTGTTGTTTGCTGAAATGATGGCTGTTGTTTTTGCTGAGGACTTGCAGGGGAATTTGACGGAGATCTCGTCCGGTTGCAGTAGCTTGAGATTCATGGTGCTGGACGAGGTGCAACAAATGCTCGTAGCCCCCTACAATTCGTTGTTCTCCCCAGGAGAATGATTCATTTAAACTGATATCAAATAGGTAGCCTGGTTGATTGGGGATCTTTGAAGGCTGAGTACTCAGCATTCTAGCGATCGCTGTCGTTAGGCTCCGAGCAACTCCTCCTGTCCCAACCATCCGTAAGTGGCCTTGCGTTTTTCGGTGATGTAAATCAGAGAAGGTCATCTTGTAGGAATTACTCAAAACAAGTTATCTCAAATTGTTATCTCAATACTGGCTGGTAACGATGTTTAACCCGAAATACTAAAACCAAACTTTAGTTGATTCTGTGCAAGTTTGTGATGATCAGGTTTGCCGTCAAGCCATAAACGATGAAACTTACGCTTTGCACCTTGATTTTCCTTGAATGGTTTGCGGGTGTGTAAGATTCGGGTATTATCCATGATCAGAATTTCTCCCGGCTGAAGTTTGTACTGTAACTCGTCTGCCCCATTCTCAAGGTAACCTTGAATAAGATTGTAAGCTTGAGCTACCTTTGGTTTGGCTTACACTGTAACCTGATGATCGCTGGGTCGATAAGTCAACATCACGCGATTATCTGCGCGTACAAAAACAGGACCTCGGTAAACTTCACCATCAACGGTTGTCGTTACTACAGCATCAGGTTCAAAGAGTGCTGGAAGTCCAATGGGATCCTGTTCTTTTAGAAAATTGTAGAGAGTTTCGGCTTGGACAACTTGAGATTCTCCCCCGGTGTCGGCGGCAACAATGCACTGCAGGGCAACAACTTTGGGAGGAACTGGCATAAAACTCCCATCAGTATGAAAGTCAAACGGTTGCCCCGTTAGAGCCGTGTACTTTGCCCCAGGCGTGGGTGTTACAGTTACGATACCGTCATCATCAGAAATACGGTGAGGCATAATCTGACCAAAATGTGAGCCTATATCAAGCAGGTTTTGCCGAAAGTTAGAGACACCATCGCAAGCAATGATAATGCAACCAAACTGATTGAACACCTCCAGAAGCGCATTAAGCATTGCCTTAGACATTTGGCTAATTTGCTCAACTCGAAATCTGATTAAATTGGGATCTTTGAGACATTGGCTATCTGCCACACCGTTATCCATTTGGGGAAACATCGGTAAGAGATCTTGTTCTATCAGACTCAAAACGTCCGATGTCGAATAACTACGCTGTTCTTGAATGGACAACTCTTTGAGAGAGGTTCGGAGTTGCTCGTAGCATTGTTGGGGCAGTGACTGATTTAAATGACGCTCAAAGAGATATTTGAAATTACTCGCCCCACTGCACTTGCCAAACCAGATTTCTGGTTCCTGATCAGGAAAGATTGTGTAGCTATGGCGATCGCACAGCAATGAATGGAGATGGATACCCGTTTCCTGCCTATGAGTTCCAGGAGAGTAGGGAGGATTGGCTCGGACTCCGAGACGAGCTAAAGCCTCTGTGACAGCTTCCAAAGCACTATAATTAATTCCTTCAACTTCCCAGCCCCAACGCATTCTTAATCCATCTAAAACCTGCTCTAAAGGGGCATTCCCTGCACGTTCTCCAATTCCCGAAAATGTTCCAGAAACGGCGATCGCGCCTGCATGGATAGCCTGGAGAGTATTTTCAAGTGCTAAACCCATGTCATTGTGAAAGTGTACCCCTAGGGGAGCACCATTGGTCACTTCCAAAAGATTACTAAGCCAAAAATGGGTCTTTTCTGGGGTTAGACATCCCACTGTATCAGCGAGTAAAAAGAATTCTACATAAGGTTCAAATTTCGAAATACACTGAGTTAAAAAATCAAAATCTGCACGGCTTGCATCCTCTGCACCAAAATAAACTTCTAAGCCACGATCACGTGCATACTCCAAGTGCTTTAATGTCTTTTCTAGCATAGACCAGCGAACTTGCTCAATCACGCTTATCGGAATATCATCATCAATCGTTTTACCTTGATATTCCAGCTGGCTCTGCACTTGCTTGTCTCGCAGAAATAGTAGCAGATCCGATACAGCATGAAATAATAAAATTTTCTGAACGCCAGTCTCCAAAGATTGATCAATAAACTTAGTTCCCATCATCGTCATAGCAGTAATCTTATCAGCCATACCTTTGCTCATAAGTTCGTTAACAAGGTAAGCTTCTGTCGGATGAATTGCTGGCATGAGATTGATTTTGTGAACCCCAGTAGCTGCAATCATATCAGCAAGATTCGCTTTAGTTTCCCGATCAAAGAAAAGTCCTGCTTGCTGTTCCCCATCCCGGAGTGTATCATCATAAATAGTAATCTTTATGGACTTCATTATTTTTTATCCTTAAGTTTTAGAAAGTCAATTACATCTGAAAACCCAATTTTACTAGATGCCTATTCTATTGTAGTGAGCTTGGACACCTTAAATGTTGCTTTATAAAAATACTATGATCTAGTTTGAAAAAGGGTTTAGCGGAAAAGTTTAGCTGAAAAATTTATTGAACTATTTTAGTTGTGCCAGTCTAGTAGTTATTAACAAAATACTAGATAGCACAAATATGCTTATCCAGCACACTTGAAAAGAATAGCACAGTAATCGATTGAATGTTGTCAAAAATGTACTTGACAAACGAAAATATTTATATATCAAAAGCTTTTATGCCATCAAGGCTATCTCAGAAACCCTCAACCCTCAAGGGGTTAACCGGCATTAGTCAAACCTTAAGAGCTGATTCGCAAAGTAAATCTTAAGAAGTCTGAAAGCCTTGCTATGACAGGGTAAACGCATCTTATTTGGTATAAATGGTAACATACAAAAAATTGATTAACTCAATTTTTTGTGAAATTCGAATAAATCCCATCCTAAAGCAGTTTTTTTTGTTCAAAGTCAACAAATTTTCCGCTGACTTTGAACAAAAATCAAAGTCGGATTTGCGTACGAAACCAGAATGTAGAGTACTCTCAAATCGACCAAGGATAACACGGCCAATAATTGAGAATAAGTTGCGCTTATTGAGAATCAACAGGGTAATTCTAGATTTTTGATACTATTGTTTATTTTTTCACTGTAAATTTTAATACAAATTTAGATGCGTTTACCCTGCTTGCTATGATTGTCTTTTGGTTATTAAATAGTTCAATTGTTCTATTTTAGCGCAAGCTTTATCCTACAAGGATTACAGCGAGTTTACGAATCAGCTCTAATAAATCCAGTAATCTGTTAACATAGGTTACTAATCGTGCGACAATCAAAAATTATAAATAGTTAAGGGATTTGAGCTTTCATCAGCAACAACCGAAAACTCAACCGAACTCACTTGATATGTAAATACTGACTACAATTTTCTTATCCTGATTATCCTAATCCAGAGCAACTGACCAATAAAAAGTGACCCAATAAAAAGTTAAAAAGAGATGCAGCGCTATGTGACAAGCGCGCATCATTCCCTATTCCCTATTCCCTGGGCGCAGCACAATAACTTTTCTGTTACCGAAACATCCGCTTGGCAATTTCGGAAGCAATTTGCTGACCTAGACGTTGAGTTTCCTGCTTTAACAAAAGTTCCAGCATCTTCGGTACCGATTCTAGGTCAAACCTAGAGGATTCAATAATCATAGCCCCAATCTTTTGCATCCGCTCCAGGTTAGGAGACTCTAATTTTCCAGTGACATTAACCGCCAAGCCCACCGATGCAGTTATCTGCCCAAGAGTCCTGTATGAGAGATTCTCTAAACTGGTAACCATCTCTTCAACCAGAGCATTACGCAATATACTCCCTTGCTCGGAGTAGAGAAATTCTAACCCCTGGTGTAAGAGCGCACTAATATCAAACTCCCTACTTGTGCGCACCTGACCTAATAACTCCTCCAAAACATGCCATTGAATTCCACCATCTTGATACACAATCTCCTGTAAACAAGCCCTTAATTGAGGGGATGAATCTGTCAACAGTCGTTGGGCAACATAGGGATAAGTTTCATTGAAGGGCTGAAAATTGGGATTGAGCTTAATCGCTATCCCTTCTAAAGTAGCGGCACTGCGGAAAATCAGGAGGTAGTAAGTGGGTAATTTAAATGGATATTTATAAAGCAAGGGGGATAGCTTCCGAATAATACGATTAAAGCCGAATGTTGACACAGTAGCTTCCATCACCCCGCCAAAAATATCAGTTAGTTCAGGAATCAGCGAGGTCACATCTGTCTCCGGTGGCAAAAAGTCCAGCTTCACATAGTCTTGTGCTAGACCTTCAAAATCACCAATAACAATATGGACAACCGATTCCAGTAAGCGATACCGATAAGACGGTTCTACCGAGCTCATCATGCCAAAGTCAAGATAAGCCAATTTACCATCAGGGGTAGCCAATAAATTGCCAGGGTGAGGGTCAGCATGGAAGTAACCTTCTTCTAAAAGTTGCCGCAAGCAACACTGAAATCCTACATCAATCAGGGTATTCGGGTCTAATCCCTGGGCTTTAATGGTTTCTAGTTCCGTCAATTTAGTCCCAGTGATCCACTCCATGGTTAACACCCGCCGCCCCGAGTATTGCCAATATATACGTGGTACAGCGATATTGTTAATGTCACCATAAAGTTGGGCAAATCGTTCCGCATTGCGACCTTCCTGGGTATAGTCCATTTCTTCAAACAAGCGAATAGCTAGTTCGTCGATAAGTGCTACTAGGTCGCTGTGAACAAAGGAGATTGATTCTTGCGCCCATGCTGCTATTTTCCGCAAGATATAGATATCTAGGGAAATACACTCCACCAGACCAGGGCGTTGCACTTTTACTGCTACAATTTCACCAGTTTTGAGTGTCCCTTTGTACACTTGTCCTAGGGAAGCAGCAGCTACGGGTTTGTCGCTCAGTGAGCCATAGATGTTGTTATAGTTATCCCCTAATTCTTCTTCAATTAACTGATAGGCAATGTGATTAGAGAAAGGAGGTAATTGGTCTTGTAATTTAGTGAGTTCCTCTAAATAAATAGGAGGAACAATATCAGGACGACAGGAAAGGATTTGTCCCAATTTAATGAAGGTTGGACCAAGTTGAGTCAGCTTTTCACGAAATTCCCAGGCTCGTTGAGGTTGATTTTGGGCAAGGCTACCAGTGACGAAATCCCACCCTAGCCTGATGCTAAAGGTAATCAATGCCCCTACCAAAGCCATCCTGCGTCCCCAGACTAGCCGAGAACGCTGGCGGTAGTAGTCAGATATGGTTCTTGGCTCGTACTGCAAGGTTAGTATTTTAAGATTTGTTAAATAATTACAAGAAAATTATCTCTTGAACTTTGCGGTTGGTCAAGGGGTAGGGAGTAGGGAGTAGGGTGTAGGGTGTAGGGAGTAGGGAGTAGGGAGTAGGGAGTAGGGTGTAGGGAGTAGGGTGTCGTGAAAGGCGGGAAATGGGGAGAAAGACTGGTGTAAAAAAAGCGATGTGGCCTTCGGCCTCCGCTTCGCGATGAAGCGAAGCTTCCGCTAAAAGCGATCGCACTATGCCAAGTCAAACCTGACAAATAGCGCGATCGCTTTTATCGAATTCCCCAAGCCAAAACCCCGTGTTCTGAGGCTTTTAGGTGTATGATTTTAAGATTTATGCAGAAGATAGAGAAATTGAGGGAGGACTGAACTGTCCACCACGAACTGAGCTTTCTTACGACCTTTAGCTGAGGCGCGGACGTTTTCCGTCTCCGTGCTGTTGCTCCTGCTGCTTGCCTACGCCCACGCTTACTCGCACTCAGTTGGGGCTTTTTATTCAGCTTCTTTTTCCCTCGTAACTCTTCCTCCAATTCACCGATGCGCTTGGGACTTCTCTTTATTTTGCAACTCCCGAGCTGCTATCATTTCAGCCTGTTGCCCGACAAGCACACGCAGCTTCTCGACCTCATGAAGGTCGGTGAGTTGGTCATCTTTCACTTGCACGGGGTTTTCAGTCATATCTTTGTTGAACCAGATTTATGCACTCTTGACAAGGGGGCCAGCTCAATACCCATTTGTTTGAACCCACAGCGGTTATTGAGAATTTACAAGCGATCGGTTAGAGTTTAGATTGAACTGTTTTAACCTTGCTGGCCCACTACGCCTAGAAAAAGGGTTTTAAGTCAAAAAATTCAGAAATTATTCTTGGAAATAGTCTTATTTACAGAAGCAGTTTACAGGCGAGCTAATCAATAAGCAGATTATCCAGTTAACTACGCTCTTAAACAAGTAAAGGAGATAAAAATGGTGAATATGGCAATATAATACTAAAAAAACACACCAATCAAGTTAGTTATTTTTAGAAACTTTCAGTAACTGGTTATACAGGTGGAGGTGAGTTAAAAATAAAACCGAGGTATTTAAGAATAACACAACAGAGTGGATCGATAACGGTACCAATTTAACTGGATATCAGGGGTTACTCAAGCCATAAAAAAATAAATTTGGGTAAGAGACGGATGCCCCACTAATCCGTTTGCAAAAATTAAAAGCAGAATACATACAACCAAAGCAAATTGATCTAAATGCTGGAAATTATAGTGAAATAATAGATTATCTCAGCCGTTGTCGAATTGCACGATATGGTGATTGTGATGTTAACGCAATAGAAGCAGCGTTGATATTGGCAAATCAAGGCAAGATAAGCCGTGATACGATACAGATAGTAACAGATCAAAAGTGGGGACATACTTATGTAAAGATTAAGCCCCATGGAAATGGTAATTGGAAAGTAGCTGTGGATATTATAGTAGATCCATGGGCAAATTATATAGCTACGAACGTCTTTCAAAGGAAAGTGTATGTACCAAAAGAAGAGAAACTGTCCAGCGGGGAATCAACGTTAACAAGGATGAAAGTGGCTGAAAATTTCATCAGAAATAAATATGAGTACCAGGCAAATGATGAAATACTGAAGGTTCTGAAAGTATAATGAGCACGATCGCTCTTTTGTAGTGCGATTGGCCGTAGGCGTGGCCTACGGCCAATCGCTGATCGTTGATATCCTCTTGGGTAGAGGCAGCTGCCTGTTTATCAGCAGCGAAGGGAGGTTGGTATGTACTTCTGAGGCACTGCTTAAGACAACAGCCGCCTCTCAATGTAAAATGCAGAACGCTAGTAGTTTTTATTGTAGGAGTGTAGTTATGGAGCGATCGGATCTAGTACAATTGCTTGTAAAGTGGGCATAATTAGCGGGCTTCAAAACTCGATTGTTAGATTGAAAATAAAATAGGAGTTATTAATGGCTTTTAGTGATTATAAAACTATTGCTCAAGTTCAAGAAGAGTATAATATCAAGTATTTGGAAAAATACTTTATTGAAATTACAGATCTAAAACCTTCCGATCTGTTTGTTAAGGAATTTGAATTCAGCGAACAGAACATGGATATATACACATCTGAATCATCAAGATGCGAAAATATTATTTATCCAATTTTAAGAGAAGTTTATAAAGATTTTATTGATAAATATACTCTTTGGAGCCACAAGTCCATAACATACGATGCTAAACTAAATGGAACGCCTGATTACTTGTTCTCAATAAAATCAGAATTAGGTAAGACCGTCTTGGGTTTTCCAATCGTCATTGTTGTTGAAGCAAAAAAGAATGATTTTAGTGAGGGATGGGGGCAATGTCTAGCTGAGTTGATTGCTGTGCAAAAATTAAATAAAGCTGAGGAACTTCCCGTGTATGGGATCGTAACGGATGGAGAATTATGGCAATTTGGAAAATTAGTATCCGATGAATTCACCAAAAGCAAGTTGAGAATTACTATTACCGATTTAGATAAAATTTTCGGAACGATAAGTTTTTTATTGTCAAACAAATAAGATTTTACACGGGGACGCGGAGATTGGATCATTGGGGAGCATGTCTTATTCGCAGCAACATTAGTACTAAAATAACTCATGTACGCTATTCAAACCCTGAAAACACTCTAGTTCAAGCGTTCTCACCAAATTGACCTGCTCGCCATGCTCCCCCTATTACCTATTCCCCATTCCCCATTCCCCATTCCCCAGATAAGCGTACTAATGTTGCTGCATAAGTGACATGCTCCCCTTTCAAGTTTTTGGAGAGGTCTACTTAGGAGCTGGATGAGGTGAAAGTCTCACGTCCAGTTCTGTTCGCGCAGCGTCGGCCTTAGCCGAAAGCGGAGGTGCCCTGGATAATACCAGGCATCGACCGTAACAGCCTTGGGTACGGTGGGGTTTGAAGTTACCGTAAGTAGAGGGTCGCCTTTACAGGGGACTGGCTATGAGAAAAAGGGTCAAAACTTATTAACTAAGGCGACCCTCTACTAAGGTTTCGTTTCCGGCACACTGGAACCTGGATTGACCGTAGGTCACGCTACGCGAACGTGAAAGATCTAAACGCTTGTGGAGAATCGATCTCTACTCTTCCTGGCTCCGGTCTGGTTGAGCAAGTTAAGTTGACTCATTGTTCGCGTAGCGTGGCCTACGGCCAAGCAAGAATCCCCGCGTCTAATGACCGGGGAGTGTCAACTTGAGTCTAGTTGAGGTGCAACTATTAGCCTTATAGCTCTCTAAACCTTGTCAAACATTATCTACTGTTTTATAATCAAATAAGTTAGTAACTTGTTTAACTTCGGAAGACTACCGCCCAACGAAGAACTAAAAGCTTTGGCAGCTGGTCGTAAGTTAAGCGACGTAAAATAATGGACTGAGTGAAGTTACAGTGCGGTTTGAGAGTAGGCAGAAGAGCCTCCATTAATAAAAATAGCGCAATGCTTTTGGCATTGCTTTGTCGGCAACAACCATTAGTTAAAACTAATGCTATACCATCGTCCTATCTGCTTGTGAGTAGGTTTGTACAGGTTAAATGTTGCACTACTTATGTTGACTAGTTATGTAGTGTTGTTAATCAAGAAGGGAAAACAATTTAAAATTGTCAATGGTCAATTGCCAAAGGGATTTAGGCGAATCTGTTAAGACTCTGACGCCAGCGGCTACCCAGCCATAACAACCCACCGATAGCAAGTAATCCTCCAGTAGTAGAAGATTCTGGCACTTTCTCGACTTTGATACGTGCTATCTGGTAGCCATCCACTGTGAAGTCAGCTTGAGCAAACGCCGGAGTTGATAAAATCGGTCCACCTGGAATAAAACCTGGATGCAGGGTGACAACTCCGTTTTCTGGTGTACCGGTATCAGGAATAGTTTGACCGAAGAAAGCAGTAGTCGTCTCCTGCTCGTCGTTAACTTCAGTACCTGCATCCAGAACTTGAGAACCGAGAACGGTAAAGTCAGCTCCAGTGAAATTACCTTCTTCATCAAAAATCTCAATAGCCAAGGGGTTGCCATTAGCAATGAAAGCATCATTACTGGGAAGAATCATTGCTGCGTAGCTGAAGTAACGGCTAGTAGAATCTACAGTAAATGTGGCTTGGGCAATATCCCCAGAAGCAACTGGACCATTTGGACCAGGAATTACCCCATCAACTGAACCCGCACCACTAGCAAAAAACTCTTCACTAAGCACTGCTGCATTGCCATCCTCAGCAATGCGCTCAAGTCCTGGTGAAGCTGCCTCACCCCGATCATAAATATCAAAAAGACCATTATGAAAACCTACCCAGACTGGAGTCAATAACGTGCCGTTGTCCGGTGCCAGGCTTTGAATTGTCACCTTGAGGGTAGCTGCTGTTGCGCTAGATGCCATGGCTAGTGTAGAGGTTACCGTAACCATGGTGATGATTTTGAGTGATTTAATAATTGAATGCTTCATGGTGATCCTGATCAATGATATCAATATGGTAGATTTGTCAATGAGTGTGTTGCTCAACTATCTATGTAGCTACATCATTATCCGTAGAGTTAATCAGCTAAGTGTTTAAAACTTAGTATTCAAAACTTAGTGTTCAAAACTTAGTGTTCAAAACTGATTTTGCTGGCACCCCATCAAGTGGATAATTTTAGGTTAGTAGCTTGACTAGGATTATTGGTTTCTTGGTTTAGTTGTTGCTGAACAGAGGCTGAAAATTTGCTGATAATTTACTGATAATTTCCAGCCTCTATCAGCCTGGAATGACGACGTGATATTAGTTGCGGTTGACTACTTATCCTGGAAGGGTATTCGTCAATTGAAAATTTCAAATTTCAAATTTCAAATTGTTACTTAACACATCACAGGTCACAGTTCACAGGTCACACTTACGTTTAAGATTTCTCGTTTAAGATTTCTTTAGCAGTCGTGGTTCGTGTTGAGAAACGACAATTAAATAGTCACCATTCTCAAGTTTATAATCTGTCGGTGGATTGGAGATAACGTCTCCTTCAATTCCTTTTTGTACCGCTAAGACAATACTTTGATAGGCTTGCTTCATATACGTAAATACTTCCATAAAGGAACTACCAACCCGAGAGTCAGGAATCGCAATTTTATAAAGCTTGTTCCCAGTTTGAGTACTTAATATTTCAGAGACAACTTTGGTAATTCCATGGTTAAGAGCAGCTTGGGAAATGAGCATACTACTTAACTCACTACTAACGATTATTTCGTCAACCTTAGCCCGCTGACAGGATTTAACATGAGTTTCATCTACCAGCTCCACAACTGTGTAAGCCTTGGGATTAATACTTTCTACTGTCAGGGTAGATAGTATAACTTTTGCGTCGCGAGCTGTGTCATCTATACTGTCATCCCCTAAAATTATAACAGTTCTAGCCTGGATCAAGTTGGCTCGAATCAAGGTTTCATCACTTACATTACCTTTAAGAAAAAACAAATTATTGTCTTCGATAGGCTTCCGGTCTATATTAGCAATTAAAATAATTTTCTCATCTTGAGTTTTAGGAAACCTTCGCAACTCATTGATGATAAATCTTGCTCTAGAATTCCATTCGCAAATAATCAAGTGATTGTTAAAATTATAAGATCCCATACCTAGATCATTTTTGAGTTTTTGATCGACAAAAATACCAGCGAGGCTAGCGGTGAAGATGGCTAAGAATCCAATCCCCACAAACATATCGAGAATAGCAATAACGCGACCACCAACTGTGACAGGGGTGATATCACCATAGCCAACAGTTGTTAGGGTGACGATGCTCCACCAGAAAGCATCTGCTTTTGAGATATCTGGTTCCAGCCATGATATAGTGATGGTGTTAATGGTAATGATTATTATAATAACCCCCATTACTTTATCAAGGTTTTCACTGCGCAAAAAGTTCCAGAATTTTCGATTCCATAGTAATATCATTTGACTTAGACGTAATGGTCAGTTCATGTCGGTTTAAGAGCTGATTCGTAAACTCGCACTAAACCTTGTAGGATAAGGCTTGCGCTAAAATAGAACAATTGAACTATTTAATACCGAAAAGACAATCATAGCAAGGCTTTCAGACTTATTAAGATTTACTTTACGAATCAGCTCTAAGTAACTATAATACAGCGGTTTTGAATTGGGTGAGGTACTTTCGTTATAGATTTTAGGGAGCAGGGACTTCGGAGCAGGGAGCAGGGACTTCGGAACAGGGACTTCGGAACAGGGCAAAAAACCTGTGTAGCTCATAGTTATGAAAAACGCTGTATCTATTCTCTATAATTTATAGATTGAATCGGCAGGGGGGCTCAGGAGCTCGGGAGTGGGCTTTGGAGTGTGCGCGAGCTTACTGAAAACTATACAAAAACTATATAATTGAAGTCTGGGATCGCTGAAGCTGAAAGCTAGAGGGCGTCCGGCAAACGGCTGAATGCTTATTGAACATTACTATGGGAACGGATAGCGCTACTATTGTTAAGGAGTTTAAAGCCGCTGTCGGTCATGCCAAAATCCTCTAACCTCAACCACACCCAGGACCACACCCCTAACTCTGCTCAAAACACCATTCGGATTCGGGGGGCTAGACAGCATAACCTGAAAAACATTGATCTGGAACTGCCACGCGATCGCATTATTGTCTTTACTGGTGTTTCCGGTTCCGGCAAATCCTCCCTGGCATTCGACACTATCTTTGCGGAAGGACAACGCCGTTATGTAGAATCCCTGAGTGCCTATGCTCGTCAATTCCTCGGACAACTGGATAAACCGGATGTGGATGCCATCGAAGGCTTAAGCCCCGCTATCTCCATTGACCAGAAATCTACATCCCATAACCCCCGTTCCACCGTTGGTACAGTTACGGAAATTTACGATTACCTGCGATTACTGTTTGGACGGGCTGGTGAACCCCATTGTCCCAAATGCGATCGCAATATTGCGCCCCAGACCATCGACCAGATGTGCGATCGCATTATGGAACTCCCTGACCGGACTCGCTTCCATATCCTGGCTCCGGTTATCCGAGGCAAAAAGGGCACTCACAAGAAACTATTATCCAGCTTAGCCACGGAAGGATTTGTGCGGGTCAGAGTCGATGGTGAAACCTTTGACCTCTCCGATACCATCGAATTGGATAAAAATTATACCCACAACATTGAAGTGGTGGTTGACCGTCTCATCAAAAAGCCTAGTATTCAAGAACGGATTACCGATTCCCTTGCTACTTGCCTAAAACGTTCTACTGGAATTGCAGTTATCCAAGTTTTAGATAATACATCAGCACAGTCAGCAGAAGTCAAATCTGATCATAATTATAGACGTACTCCTCCAAAAAATGGCAGTTCATCTGACCAAGACATTCCTCAAGAAATCGTATTTTCAGAAAACTTTGCTTGCCCAGAACATGGGGCAGTAATGGAAGAATTATCTCCCCGATTATTTTCCTTTAATTCCCCCTATGGTGCTTGTCCATTTTGTCACGGTATCGGTAATTTACAAACCTTTTCTCCAGAACTAGTAGTACCTGACCCTACTCAACCATTATATAGTGCTATTGCCCCGTGGTCAGAAAAAGACAACACCTACTACATTTCCCTACTCTATAGCGTAGGAGAAGCCTATGGTTTTGAAATCAAAACTCCCTGGAATCAGCTAACCTCTGAACAACAAGAGATTCTGCTCTACGGCACCGACGAAAAAATTTATATTCAAAATGATTCTGCTTATGGCAAAGAAAAAGGATACTACAAGCGCTATGCTGGCATTATCCCGATTCTAGAAAAACAGTATAAAGACACTAGCTCTGAAGCATCAAAACAAAAACTAGAGCAGTATTTAATTTATCAACCCTGTCCAGAGTGTCATGGTAAACGGCTCAAACCAGAAGCACTCTCCGTGCGGTTAGGACAATATCATATTGATGATTTAACTAGTGTCTCAATTCGCCAATGTCGTCAACGGATTGATAACTTACAACTATCCCCCCGCCAAGCTCAAATTGGAGACCTTGCCCTCAAAGAAATTAAAGCCCGATTACAATTTCTAATTGATGTAGGATTAGATTATCTTACCCTTGACCGTCCAGCCATGACCCTTTCCGGTGGAGAAGCTCAGCGGATTCGCCTAGCGACTCAGATTGGAGCAGGCTTAACTGGAGTTCTGTATGTATTAGATGAACCAAGTATTGGATTGCACCAAAGAGATAATGGACGGTTACTGACTACCCTAATCAAATTGCGGGATTTGGGCAATACCTTGATTGTTGTAGAACATGATGAAGAAACCATTCGTACTGCCGATCATATTGTCGATATTGGTCCGAAAGCTGGAATTCATGGGGGAGAAATTGTTGCTCAAGGGGATTTAGAGACTATAATCAAAAGTGATAATTCCCTGACGGGAGCGTATTTATCAAAACGGCAAGTAATTGAAACCCCTAGTAAACGTCGAGAGGGTAATGGTCGTTCTTTTGTGATTAAAAATGCTCATCGTAACAATCTTAAAAACATTGAGGTAGAGATACCACTAGGGAAATTAGTTAGCATTACAGGTGTCTCTGGGTCTGGGAAATCTACCTTAGTCAATGAATTACTTTACCCGGCATTACAACATCATATGACTCGTAAAGTACCCTTTCCCAAAGAATTGGATCAAGTTGAGGGACTCAACGCTATTAATAAAGCAATCGTAATCGATCAATCTCCCATTGGTCGCACTCCCCGGTCTAATCCTGCTACCTATACAGGAGTGTTTGATGCAATTCGAGAGGTATTTTCTAAAACTATTGAAGCTAAAGCTAGAGGTTACAAGCCAGGGCAATTTTCGTTTAATGTCAAAGGGGGACGTTGCGAAGCTTGTTCGGGACAGGGGGTGAATATCATTGAGATGAATTTTTTGCCCGATGTCTATGTACAATGTGACGTTTGTAAGGGAGCGCGATATAATCGAGAAACGTTGCAAGTGAAGTATAAAGGATATTCCATTGCTGATATTTTAAATATGCCAGTGGCAGAAGCATTGGAGGTATTTAAGAATATTCCAAGAGCAGCATCTCGGTTACAAACTTTAGTAGATGTAGGGTTAGGATATATCCACTTAGGGCAACCAGCACCGACATTATCTGGTGGAGAAGCACAACGGGTGAAGTTGGCAACAGAATTGTCACGTCGGGCAACGGGAAAGACATTGTATTTAATCGATGAACCGACAACAGGATTGTCATTTTATGATGTTCATCACTTGTTGAATGTATTGCAGCGGTTGGTAGATAAAGGAAATTCTGTTTTGGTGATTGAACACAATTTAGATGTGATTCGCTGTGCTGATTGGGTAATAGACTTAGGACCAGAAGGTGGGGATAAAGGGGGAGAAGTCATTGCCTCTGGAACACCAGAGGAGGTAGCAAACAATCCTAAGTCCTATACCGGGAAGTATTTGAAGGAGGTTTTACAGGAGTACCCGCGACAGGAAGGACTGCTGAGTGCTTAGTGCTTATTGCTTAGTGTTCAGTGGGTCAGTTATAGGGGATGTTTGAGCAATGGCTTTTTTGATGCGATCGCGTAGCGTAGCCCGAAGGGCTACGCTACGCGATCGCTTAATTTGAAAGAAACAACCTCAACTCCACAGTGAAACCTTCATTGAATGGATACCAGATTAAACTACCAAGACATCATCAAAAAAGTATTAATGGAACACGCTGACTATCGTGCTTCCCTACCTGACAGCTATGACTCTCAAGTGCTTTTCGATGATCAGCGAGGACACTATTTAGTATTAGACATCGGTTGGAATGATGACTATTACCTACACGCTACACCAATTCACCTAGATTTAATTGGTGACACAATTTGGATTCAATACGATGATACGGAAGAGGGGATTGCTACCGATTTACTGGAAGCAGGTATTCCCGCAAACGATATTGTACTTGGTTTCCGCCATCCTCAAGTACGGCAATATACAGGTTTTGCAGTGGGCTAAAGATTTAATTTTGGTAGAATTTAGAATGAAGTATAATTCCAAATTATAAATTATCAATTTAGGTGCCCTTGACCCGTAATTAAATTCGCCACGGGTCAAGCGCACCTTTCCATCCCTATGAAAAGTCCTGTAAGATGAATTCAAAAGTTCCCAAAATTAATGCTTCCGGTGTTGGGTAGTAGAGTAGACCCTTCTGTTGTATAGCCCATTTCAAACGAAAGACAAACTCTTGCCAAGATACATAACCGTTACCGTCAACATCTAACAAATTGCAAATCATCTCCCTTGGTTTTTCTGTGACATTAACACCTGTGAAAATATCATCAAGAAAATGATGGATGGGTATCTCTTCCATCGTTTTAGTAATCTCTGGATTTTGCCAAAATATGCTATAATTTGAAGTCAGTTATTATTGATTTTTATGAGACGGCGAATTTATTTTTTCTGACAATTTTTTCCATCGTTGTTTCAGACTAATGATAAGTGGGTGTTCATCAGAAATATCGCTATCTGAAGTGATAATTTTAAGCATGGATGATGAAATACATCCTCCACTATATTCATACAGTTGGGCTAACCCAATGATGGTATTGTAGTTAAAGCTGTTTCCTAGAAGTAAGTGCTCATCAATTTTTTCTTCCATCTTTTTGCATAAGTTTTCATCCCATCCGGTTTTTTCTGGTTCGCCGAATCGTTCAATCATAGCTTGATTTAGCATTTCAGCATTGGCAAAATCACTGATTCTAATAGTTTGCTTAACACCAATCATTCTAGCAACAGCACCCATTTTATCTCCCATGAATCCATGCCATCCACCGAACACGAGATCGAAGGCTTCCTTACCATAAACTTCTTGATCCCTAGGAACAGGTTCTTTTGATGCAATGGTATGTACTTTGCGGGCAGCTTTAATAATGGCTGGCAGGTTGTATGTACGAGTTACAAATTTATTGCCAAGCCGGGCTAGATTTGTTAATGTAATACTTGAGCATGAATGCCCTAAAGCTGCCCCGGCCTTGCAAACGGCACTCCATATCCCATCAGCACCATTCGCCAATGCTTCTAAAACTGTTGACTCTGCAAGGCCAAAACCACAATGTACGTGAACCAGTAGTTTACCATGTGACCAATTTGCCGAAATCATGGTTTCACGAATAATACGAGTCAGTTTGCTTACAGTTTCTGGAAGCAAAAAACCGGTTGGTTCCTCAATCATCAGTCCAAAGGGACGCTGATTACTGGGCAGATTGCCCAAGGATTCAATCAGATGTAGAGCTCTGGTCAAACCCTCTGTATCGGTTTCAAAATTTGCGAAATCTCTTAAATTTACAAGAATGCGTGGAGGGAGTTTTTTTTCACCACGTGGAATCAAATTTTTATTAGCCCACTCCACTTGGTTTAAAATGAACTGGTTGAGATCGAACTGCTCATAATTGATGGCAGGACTACATAAATCTATTTCGATAATAGCATTACTCATCTTATGATCGTTGACCATTTCCAACAATCCATCTGCTGGCTCATCAATGGGAACTCCATATTTATCTAAAGCACTGTAAGCTTCGCTAAATCCCCACATATTATCTAAGGATCCCCCCAACTCAATCCAATGTTTTGGAATTTGGTCATCAACGTTTCTGTTAGCTCCATAAGTGCCAAGAATCACTTCATTGAGTTCAGTTTCAGCAATAGCCTTTAAGATGTTGATTTTATCTTCAAGAACATGACCACGAGCAGTTCCCACAGTAGTTTCACGAACAGAATTATCTAGAACAAAGATTTCAAGATCCTGTAGGGTTTTAAGTTCCTCATCTGCCTCATTGCTAGCCCTGTCGATTATCGCTTTGAATTTGTTCATTTTTATAAGATCCTCTAAATTTTTTTTGTCTTCGGTACTTACTGTGCTAGACTATCAATTTATAACAGTAAGTACCGAAGACCCAACGTTCCGAGATTTTTTAACTGTCACGCCGTTTCCACAAACTGACTAAGGTGATAACATACTGGAACTTACGAGCGTGTTCCCGGATCAGGAAGGGCATATCCTGTGTTTCGAGCAATTCAAAATCTCGGTTTAGCTCTGCTTGTAATGTAGCAAAGGAAGCCTTGCCATCATGCCCGCCCAGCCAAGCATCCCGTGGCGTGAAACGCTCATCCCAGGTGAACGGTGTTGCTAGTACCAGTAGTCCACCTGACCTTACTAGCCCGCGTGCGCCGCACAACCGACTGAGAAATGCTCTAGGACTCGGTAGACGACAAATCAGATTAGCCGCTAACACCACATCGAACCCAACGAGTTCAGGGGGCAACGCACAGGCATCCGCACGGCGGAAGGTCACCCGACTGCGATCCAGGTTTTCTGGCAAGCAAACTTCAGCTTGGCTCGTGTTTTCCCCTTCATCGCGGCGACGATAAACCAGTCTGCCTTTGCGACGTAGCGTCTCGGCAGCTTCAATAAAGGTGGCACTGAGGTCGATCCCTAACACTGACTCGAATCCCCGGGCCAGCTCGAAGGTTGAGCCGCCAACGGAGCAGCCAACATCCAAAGCCCGATTGGTCTTGATTCCCAGGTGTTCGGCTGTCTCCAAGGTTAGTGTGGCAATGCTTTGAGGAAATCCCACGGCATCCTTCGGTCCGAAGTTGTAGGGCATTGCTTCATCAGCCGACCCATAATGCAGCATCAGGTTTTCTGCTAGAATTTTATCACCTTCATAGGCTTTAACCCCACTGCTTTGGCTACTAATAAGTACTGCATCGCAGGTGGCGTCACCATCATCAGATCGAACTAGCCTAAATCCTGCGTGCTGGAAGAAGTGAGGCCGGAAGTGAAACCTTGCCCACCGGGTCGCTTCATCACCAGTACTTATGAAAGACCCGCCGAGAATCATCTTATGTTCACCGTCGAAACAAGGGGTACTAAAGTCATCATAGAGCCGGTGGACCCGGAACCCTTCCAAAGGATTGAAATCATCCTCACACCAATGCCAGACATTGCCAAAAACATCGTAAAATCCAGCTTCGTTAGGCAGTAGAGCATTCACTGGGGTTTGAGATCCCCAAGTTAGATTCAAATTAACTGGCTCCTTGCCCCCGCCCAAGCAATGATGTTCGGCTTCCGTTAAGAGTCTATAAGGGATGGGGCTGTTATCCTGCTCAGTCTTCCAAGCACAGTAGGCTTTCGCTTCATACCAGTTGACAGCAACCGGCCAAGACCAAGGTAGATCCACCACCTCAAACAGCGTCCGCAGTCGATACTGGTGCAGTCCTGCTGGCCCATCAGCCACCCAGAAGGTCGGCCATTTAGTATTGCGATTTTGCTTCCAGGCCCAGCCCTCTTCTGTCCAGTATTTCGGTTGCTGGTATCCGCCAGCGACAACAAACTCGTAGAATTCACGATTGGTGACTAAGTATCGACTGGCTTGAAAACTCCGAACCCTTACCTGCCGTGAACCATACTCGTTGTCCCAACCAAAGCAGGGTTCTTCCCAAGGCTTACCCAAGGTCACGGTCTTGCTGGAAACGGCGATTAACTCGTTCTCAACGGTCTGACTCTCTGTAAATGCTGAAGGATGCAGGTTTGGCCATGCTTCTGGCCGACGCAAAACCGACAGTGGCAACTCTCGTAGCAAGACACTGGAAGTTTCGATGTGGATGCGTTCGTGTTCAAATCCTAGGAATAGTGCCCATGCGGGATTGTCCATAGTGATGGGTGGATGGCCGTCTTCCAGGGCGGGCAGGGTTTCAATCAATGCTCGGACAATCTTGTAGGTACTCCGTCTGTACTCCACTACTTCACGGACTGACGGCCAATCCATTTCAGTCTTGGACATATCGTCCCAGGACATCTCGTCAACGCCAGTTTCAAACAATTGCTCGAAGTATGGATCAATCGACTCATGGATTAGTCCAGCTAGCCGAAGCTTGTTGATGTAAAGCACGGCTGGATGGCATAGATAGAAGATTAGAGGATGACGAAGTTGGTGGTAGGGTGGGTCGAGGAATGCCCGTTCTCCCTGTAGTGCTGACAACAAAACTTCGGTCATCAGCCAGCCATTATCGAAGTAGTCCAGAATCTCGCGGCGCGTGCAGGTGGCTAGATTTGGGTTCGGCATGGCATGTAGGACTTCTGTAGGTCGCAGCCCAGTCCACCACCAATCTGGACGGGGCCCAATCAGGGGATCTGTGGGGTCTTTCTTACCCTTCAGGTTAGGGGACAAGAGTGTAGTTATATCTAGATTTGGATTACGTGTTAAAGCAGTCTCCACCTTGCTGTGTTCCAATAAAAATGATAGTTGAGTAGATTAGACCTCTCCAGCAATTAAGTAGGTGGGCATAAATAAACCTTAAAACTCAGAATCCGAGAATGAAGCTGGAAGCCTGTATTCAAGTTGTTTTCATCATTTTGAATATCAATCGCTATTTTAGGGATCATTAAATCCACCTACTTAGATTTTCAGGTATAAAGGTTAACAGGGGAAACGCATCTTGTCAATAAACCGGGGATAGTTCGAGCAAGTCTCAGTATGAAATATCAACTAGTGTTGGGAGGGAGTTCTAACTCCAATCCCTGGAGCATGAAAGTGAGCAGATGTTCCCAACTATGGAAATACATATAACCGGTCAATGAGAATTGCTGGGATAGTTCTCAATAAACCCTGGCTGATTGTCCTTGTTAACAAGGCATTTTTAACATATAGTGCTTATTTAATAAAAAGAAATATATAGGACTCATAAAATTAGATGCGTTTACCCTGGGTAGCTTGAATGTTCCCTTGGCGCTCGGTTTAGGGTAGGTTGAATGTTGACGGTTGCATCATAATCTAATCCATAATCCATAATCCATAATCCCTAATGACTGTCTATCTAGGCATCGATTTCGGAACCTCTGGCGCACGGGCAGTAGTGATAGACTCTGTTGGTACTATCTTTGCCGAGACTCAATATCCCTTTCCAATCCAAGCCATCACCATCGATACCGCAACACACTGGCAGAAGGTATTATTTTCCCTGATTGAGCAAATTCCCCAGTCAATCAAGGGTGAAATTAATGCGATCGCAATTAATGGCACCTCCGCAACAGTTTTGTTATGCGATCGCATCGGTCAACCAGTAGATGCACCCATCCTTTACAACGATCCACGAGGAGTAGCTGTGATGGAACAACTTAGAACCATTGCTCCTCCCAACCATGTCGTTTTAAGTGCTACCTCCAGCCTTGCCAAACTTCTCTGGTGGTATGACTGTACAGATCTGATCAGCAACATCTGTGCTGAAACTAATCCCCTATACTTCCTCCATCAAGCGGACTGGTTAGCCTTTCTATTGCATGGAAAACTAGGCATAAGTGATTATCACAATGCTTTAAAGCTTGGTTATAATCCTGAAAATCTTTGCTATCCTGACTGGATCAAACAGCTACCGGTGTCACCCATGCTACCCAACGTCTTCGCCCCGGGTACACCAGTTGGAGTTGTAACCCCTGAGGTAGCTCACTGCTTGGGATTATCACCAGATTGTCTAGTCTGTACAGGTACCACCGATAGTATTGCCGCATTTATCGCTAGTGGTGCCAAACAACCGGGTGAAGCGGTAACCTCCCTTGGGTCTACCTTGGTATTGAAACTATTGAGTACCACTCGTGTAGAAGACGCCAGATTTGGCATTTACAGTCATCGATTGGGAAATTTATGGCTTACCGGTGGCGCATCCAACACCGGTGGAGCAGTACTACGCCACTTTTTCAGTGACAGAGAATTAGAAAGTCTCAGCTCTCAAATCGACCCCGAGCAAGAAAGTGCCTTGGATTATTATCCCTTACTTAGACCAGGCGATCGCTTTCCCATTAATGACCCGGATCTCCCCCCAAGATTGGAACCCAAACCCGATAATTCCGTGGAATTTCTCCAAGGAATCCTTGAAAGCATAGCCCGAATTGAAGCTAGGGGGTATCGTTTGTTACAACAGCTCGGAGCAAGTCCCAAAACCTGTGTCTATACTGCTGGTGGTGGTGCCAAAAATCCTACCTGGACAAGGATTCGAGAGCGTCAGCTCATGGTACCGATGTTGCCATCTATTCACACAGCGGCTGCTTATGGTACAGCACTATTGGCCAAGCAGGGATACCTGTTAGAAGATCGGGTATAGGGTAATCGTGTCTAGGATTACTGCATGACCGAGTGACTGGGTGAGAATCTGCTGTGAATTATCAGCCCTGGATCAACCTGACCATCATCACTATCCCAGTTCGCCCTATACCCTAGAGCTCCTAAGCTCTAGATAATCCCCATGTTAGCCAATCCTAAGATAGTGCCTAGTCCTATGATGTGACCGAGGCTAGTGGTTGCTAGTAATGCGGGAAAACCCATGCCACCGAAGAACTCAGGCATAGGCAACGCTGGCCCTGCGCTAGGATTCTGGATAGTAGCTTTTCCTAATGCAATCGCTAGGACATTGCAGATAATCATGATGATTCCGACTGTCGGACTCCATTCCAGGGTGTTGGGAACGGCAGATGCAGCAGCAAGCAAGATTGAGTAAGTCAATTTGTGTTCTCCTGTTTTTGATAGACTCTTACAGTGATCTCTTAAAGATTTAATCTTTTATAAAGATTTTACCAGCGCGGTGTCATAATTAGTTTTTTTTGCCAGAGTCGATTCCGTTGCCAGTCTTGCTTTGATTCCCCTTGATTAGAAAGCCAAAGCCCGTGATTACTAGACTTTTGGGCGGTGGGATTCGGTAAAATTAAATCAAGCCTTTATGTAAATAATTGTTAAGTAATCCCTGGTTGCTCAGTCAATGTTTCGGTAAATTTACATAAATTAATAAAAGCGGGATAAACCCTGGATTGATCAATCAATCCGGGTTGACCGGATTGATTCATCCTGCATGGCTGGTGACATCTTACCGGAGCGGCGAGTGTTACCAGCCATGACGGGTTAGCTGAAACTATAATTATGCTGCTGACGGACGCATTACTTTTAGATTACAAACGCTGTCGGCGTCGGGCTTTTTTGGACATTTATGGAGATCCCACAGAGCAAGACCCACCCTCAGATTTTCGGCTGAAACTGCAACAGAAAAGCCGAGACCATAAACAACAGATTCTGGCTACTGTGCCCCACCACTCACCCCGCTACCGCAGAACAGATTGGCACGCTGCTGCACAGGCCACCTTGAAACTAATGCAACAAGGGACAGAGTACATTTCTGGAGGGGTACTGTTGATGCCAACTGGTGACGGGGTGACATTGCTATGTTTTCCTGATTTGCTAGTCAAACAGCCGGGACGTTCTAATTTTGGTGATTGGATCTATGTTCCCACCACCATTAAGCTCAGCAAACGGCCCAAGCCAGAGTATAAAATCCTTACCGCTTTTCGTGCTCAGCTGTTAGCAGCAGTACAAGGACAGTGGCCGACCACTGCCTCATTAATTTTGCGTAACCAAAAGTCCTACACCGTGGTAATTGAACGATGGGTGCCACTGATGGAACAACTGCTATCGGAATGTATTGAGACTCTATTGGAGCGACAAGAACCAGAGGTTTTCATTTCCCGTCAGCGGTGTAGTCTTTGCTGTTGGTATCACAGTTGTTATGCGATCGCTAAATCTGTAGAGCACATTTCCCTATTGCCTGGAGTAACACCCAGCCGCTATCGGGATTTGAAGGCTTTGGGAGTAACCACAATCGAATCCTTAGCCACGTCCACAATTAGTGAATTAGAGCCAAGCTTTGGTAGCTTAGTAGCTTTCCAGCTGGTGCAGCAAGCCCAATCTCAGGTACAAAACCGGGTGCTGCTCTATCCCAAACACTACTTTAGTATACTTGAATACCAACAACTAGAGCGAGGGAATGGTAATGCCAAAATCTCGGCAGACCTCCCGAATCAAAACTCTTTACCGACAGCATCTGTTGAGCTTTATTTTGATATTGAAGCACAGCCTGATTTGCCCCTGGAGTATTTGCTAGGGGTGTTGGTGATTGATCGACGCACTGAAACTGAGACTTTCCATAACCTATTCGCAGAACATTCTTGGCAAGAAGGATTCATCTGGCTACAATTTTTAGACTTAGTTGAGCGTTATCCAGATGCCCCAATCTTCCATTTTTCAAAGTATGAAGTTGACACGGTCAAGCGCTTAGCAACCCTTTACCAAACTCCACGACATATAGTTAGACCCCTGCTAGATCGTTTCGTGGATGTTCATCAAATAGTTATTGATACTGTGACCATGCCAGTGGAGAGTTATTCTCTGAAAAATCTGGCTAGATGGTTGGGGTTTGAGTGGCGCGATCCGGATATGACTGGCTCCGAATGTGTGTGTTTGTATGACCAGTGGTTAAAAACAGGCAATCACTCTATTCTCGAAATGATCCAGCGCTACAATGAAGATGACTGCCGCGCTACATATCACCTCAAGCAGTGGCTAGTCAACTTTTTGTCCAACACTTTGCCCAACACTTTGCCCAACACTTTGCCCAATACTATTAACTTTCAAAACTTAGCATGAAGTTATGCAACAATTTCTTAACTTATTAGGTTTTGTGCTCTAGCTTACACACAAAATGTATAGCTAGATGCTAAATTAAATCTAAAGGGGGCTTTCGCCATCATTGGATGGAGGGGAGCCCTCTCTATAATTTTTAGAGGTCTGGTATTGAGAGGTCTGGAAATTATTGAAGTCTAGAATTTCTTTTATAACAGGTGATTAATATGCTTCCACTTTTTCTAATTCTTCTGGTAACTGCCCTAGGGAGCATCTTGATATCTTGGAGAGTCTCTCACGAAATCCCTCGCCTATTGGGAGTAGGCAGTACCATTGTCTGTCTAATATTTGGTTTTGCTATGGCACCTTGGCCAGTACAGGTTTTGATGCTCCTATTAATTCTTAGCCTGGAACGATTTTATCCATTCAGCAGAACAGCTTCAGAGGCAATTTTAATCTCAAAAGTCTCCAATACCAACAGAGAACGGTGATTCTGGCATAGCAGTACATAAGGTATTTGGTCTTGAAAAAATAATAGTGAGTCCTAGGGTGGGTGATTAGCCCACCCTATTGCGTAAGCGCTGGGATAGGTTATAATGGTTCCAGCCATAAACTGAGCCTTCGATCATTGGTCGAGGGTGAGCTCAAGGTAAATCGGCTGAGAGCTCAGAGCTCTAAGGTGACTGCTCAAAGTATTTTTCAGTTTTTTTCAAAAAAAGCCTTGACAAATACACCAGTCATACATAATAATAGTAAATGGCTCGGAGATTGGGACTGTAGTTCAATTGGTTAGAGCACCGCCCTGTCACGGCGGAAGTTGCGGGTTCGAGCCCCGTCAGTCCCGTAGAAGAAATATGGCGCTACGCGCAAGGCAAAAGGCAAAAGGCAAAAGGCAAAAGTTTACCATAACGGCTTTTGCTGCTTGTATCAATGTCAAACACCTTAATGCTTAGTGCTATATGGGATAATTTTGACTGCTCCTAAAGATGATAACCGCCGGAGTAGTTGATTGTTACAGGTACAATAGATACGAAAAGACTATAGTAATTAACTTCTTAGCAATCAGCTGTGACAGTTAGAGTCCGTATTGCCCCAAGTCCAACCGGAAATTTACACATTGGTACCGCTAGAACCGCTGTATTTAACTGGCTATTTGCCCGTCGCCACAGCGGTAAGTTTATTCTGCGCATTGAAGACACCGATCAAACGCGATCGCGAGAGGAATATACCCAAAACATCCTTGATGGTTTAACTTGGCTGGGACTGGAATGGGACGAAGGACCATTCTTCCAATCCCAACGTCTTGACCTTTATAGTGCTGCTATTCAACAACTCTTAGACCAGGGATTGGCTTATCGCTGCTACACCACAGCTGAGGAACTAGAACAACTGCGGGAAGCTCAAAAGGCTAGAAAAGAAGCCCCCCGCTATGACAATCGCCATCGCAATTTGACACCAGAACAACAAGCAGCATTTGAGGCGGAAGGGCGCAAGCCGGTGATCCGCTTTATGATTGATAATGACCGGGAGATTGTCTGGAATGATCTCGTCCGAGGTAAAGTCACCTGGAAAGGCAGTGACCTTGGAGGTGATATGGTGATTGCTAGGGCATCTCAAGAGAATGATATCGGTCAGCCTCTCTACAACCTAGCTGTGGTGGTGGATGACATTGATATGCATATTACCCATGTCATTCGCGGTGAAGACCATATTGCAAATACTGCTAAACAGATTTTGCTCTATGAAGCCCTAGGGAGTGTAGTGCCAGAATTTTCCCATACACCTCTGATTCTTAACCAAGAGGGACGGAAGCTATCCAAGCGCGATGGTGTAACCTCTATTTTTGACTTCAAAGCCATGGGCTTTACCCCTGAGGCGATGGTTAATTATATGACATTGCTGGGATGGTCTCCCCCTGACTCTACTCAGGAAATCTTTACTTTGGCTCAAGCTGCTCAAAAGTTCGGTTTTGAACGGGTGAACCCAGCTGGGGCAAAGTTTGACTGGGCTAAGCTGGATTGGATTAATAGTCAATATGTCCACCAGATGAGTGCATCTGAGTTAGTGGACTTGCTAATCCCCTACTGGGAAAGTGTTGGCTACAACTGTGATCCTGTGGAAAATCGCCCTTGGCTGGAACGGTTGACTGCTATGATTGGGCCAAGTTTGACTCGCTTGCCAGAAGCAGTAGATATGACTCGAATGTTCTTTACTGAGTCAGTTGAGTACACGGAGCAGGCAGTAGAGCAGCTCAAGAAAGCTGGTGCTAGTGAGGTGGTGCAAGCTATTCTTGACCAACTCGGTAATTACCAACAGCTGACTCCAGAGGAAGCTAAGCAGATTATTAACCAAGTCACAAAAGCGCACAAGGTCAAGAAGGGATTGGTTATGCGATCGCTTCGTGCTGCACTAACTGGGGATGTCAATGGTCCTGATTTGATCGAATCCTGGGTACTGCTTCATCAGCGGGGGTTTGACCAAACTCGCTTGAAGGAGTCATTGCTGAAGGTGGCATGATCCCAACCTATGGGTAACCAATGGGTTAGCGATGCTCGGATCGAGCCGCTACGCGAACGGTTACCCATTTCTGATCCTGTTTGGGTCAATTCTTTTAACCTGATCCTAGCGTGCCCAAGCGCGCATCAGCTGATAGCTGATACGCGACACGCTGATAGCTGATAGCTTACATTCTGAGAGTATCTATAGGAACTAAAAACTCACCTTTTTGGAGCTTAATATTCAGGGCATCAAGGACAAACAAAAAATCTATAAGGCTCGCTGTTTGGTAGTCTTTATCTTCATATTCTATGATTTTTTCCTCGGTTAAACCAGCGATATCCGCCAGTTGTTTTTGGCTTAGATTAGCAGCTATACGAGCTTTGATAATAAGTTGTGGGATATTTTTAATATCATCAAGCTTCAGAACAATTGGAGTACGATCGTCATGGTTGATGAGGGTTTCGTATTCAGCAACTTCGGCTTTTAAAGCATTAAGATGACTTTGTAATGAATCGCGCTTAATCTTCCACCAACAATCATTTTTTTTTATATCTTCATCTTGAGCGTCATAAACAGATAAGTCAGATTCAAATTGACGAACTAATTCTTGGCTGTAGTCATACTGTCTTTGATTTTTAATCATGCTTCCCACCTCAATAAATCTATAGCAATAATTCCTTTGGCGTTTTTATCCCTATCCTTTTGAAAGAATTCTAGGGAGTTCATCTCGTAAATGCCCACTGGCTGCTCTGAAGGAAAAATCTCACCTTTATAGATAGCTTTTTGTGCATCGCGGTCGATAGGATTGAGTAATCTGGGTGCATGAGTAAGGATATAATTTACATCCACATCTTCTGTATCCCAACATGCATCATAATCATTTGGTCTGGGCTTACTTGTGACAAAACTGCCATTGATATAAATGGTTCTACATCCCGCTGCCTTTAATTGCTCCATTGCTTTTTTGAGTCCTTCTATCTGGCGTAACCGCGTTACGTTAGTACCAAAACGCTCTTGAAATTCTAGCCATGTAGTCCAATGTATGCCAGGTGGTAGGTTTCCTTTTTCATCAAAACCGGGTATTGTCATTTTAACGCAAAGCCAATATTCGACATCTTTTAATCACAGATGATAGAAGAATTTTTCCACTGGCGGAGAATAGTTGCTAACTCTTCAATCCTTTGGCTTTGGAACAAGGTTGCTATGGGGAGATTGTTCCCTAACTGCTGCTGAATTTGAGCAATAAGCGCGAACTGCTAAAAGGGGAGTAGGGAGTAGCTCACAGGGGAACTGGTCTGGTTTTCCCGCAGATGAGCAATATACCTAATACTGGCTGAAAGCACTGCACTCTAAACAGTTGTATGGACTCTGCTTTGTTTTTTTATGGCTGAAGGGACTTTGGTTACCTCTGGGGCGTTGCTTATCCAAGGAATGGTTTTTTGAGTATTATACCATTCCTTGAAGCAGCAACGCCCAAAATTATACTAGCTTTACATACCAATAATTCCAGGCTATTTCCTCGCCCCTTCAGGAGAAACGCTCTATTTGAACTAGATGCTAAATTGCTCTTTAATACCTTGGATAAACGTCTTATCATCCAATTCTTTTCGATTAGCTACCATCATCATGGCATCTTCGCCAGCAGTATATCGCAATTTATCAGTGCCATCTGTCGCTGCTTCATAAATAACGTTAGCGACAACCATAGGCTCAGAAGCCTGCTCACCGAAAGATTCCATAGTTTTGAACAGCTTACCAATTAATTCTTGATACTCAGTTAGGCTTTCATCGTTGCTCATATCAAGGGAGCGACCAGCAAAATCAGTGTTAATCACTCCTGGTTCAATAATTTTAACTTTGCAGCCAATTGCTTCCAGTTCAAAACTCAGACCTTCGGAAATCCCCTCAACAGCAAATTTAGTTCCGTTATATAATGAAAATAATGGAAATGTCATTTTGCCACCAATCGATGAAATATTAATCAAAATACCATCTTTATTTTTCCTGAAATGGGGAATAATTGCTTTGGTTACATCCAATAGACCGATGACATTAACATCAAATTGTCTTGTTATATTTTCCCTGGGGGTTGCTTCTAAAGTACCAAAAGCACCATAACCGGCATTATTTAATAAAACATCTATTTTGTCGAATTTTTCAATACCTAACTCAACGGCTTTTGTAATTGAATCTTGGTCTAAAACATCTAGTCTTGTCACCAACACATTCTCAAGGGTAGTTAGTTCTGTTTCCTTTTCTGGACTTCTCATGGTTGCTACCACGTTCCAACCCTTTTCCTGGAACAATTTTGCAGTTGCTTTTCCAATACCGCTGCTTGCTCCTGTAATTAAAATTGTCTTACTCATTTTGGCTTCAAACTAATTTTTGTGATTTGACGACGACAATTCACGCTTGAATGTCGATTCACTTTGATCCTATACTAACGAAGCGGGAAATTTCACTAGCAAGTTACGCAAAACTAGATGCAAAGTGCGCCAATAAAGAATTCACCTTATGTAACAAAAAGGGAAAAGATGACTGTTGTAAAAAAACAGATAATGTATAAGGTACTCCCGACTCCCGACTCCCGACTCCCGACTCCCTAAAACCTAGAACGAAAGTACCTCACAGCAATTGAGAACTGCTATAAGCTGATGCGCATTTAAATTGGTTTTTCCCTGTTCCCTGTTCCCTGTTCCCTGTTCCCTTTGAGCAATTTAGGTATCCCAATCTAAATGCTGAACAGCTTAGCTCATGCGCTAACTACCACTTGTCCTACAGGATGAGCCACACAAGTCAAAATCATGCCTTCGTTCCGTTCATCCTCTTCGAGAGCATCAGGTTCCTCGTCATACTCGACTTTCCCTTTTAGAAGCTTTTGCTTACAAGCACCACAGGCTCCCATGCGGCAACCGCTCGGTAATGCCACCCCTTCTTGTTCCGCCACATCTAGGATCACATCCTCTGCATCACAGGTGACTTCTTTCCCAGACTTAGCAAAGACTACAGTTGGTTCTGAACAGGTTGAGGGTGATTTAACTAAGTGCAGTTTAGGACGACCTTCTGGTTTGACTGCTTCAGGAGTCTGTTCTACTGCTTTGCGTTTTGAGGGCTTTTTGCCACCAAAACTTTCTTCATAGTAGTTCTCCATCGGGAAGTCTAGACCGGCTAGCATGGCTTTCACCCCTGCCATAAATGGATTCGGACCACAGACATAAATAATGCGATCGCGAAAATCAGGAGCCATCTGTTGCACCATGGCTTGATTAAGTCTTCCGGTATAACCCCACCAAGCTTGGTCAAGTTCTGGACGAGTGGTGGTAATAGCAGGCTTAAAGTTAGGGTGCAAAGCCCCCATCAACTCTAATTTCTGACGGAAGATGATATCTTTTGGGCTACGAGCGCTGTGGACAAAGACCATATCAACATCAGCCCCAATGTCACAAAGCCACTCAGACATCGACATCATCGGAGTAATCCCGCTACCTGCTGAAATAAATAACAGTTTATTAGCAGAATGGTCAGCACAGGTAAATTTCCCCATTGGGCCATTTAATCTCACCTCGGACCCGACTTTGATGTTGTCGTGCAACCAGTTAGACACCAAACCCGCTGGAACATCAGGATTATCGGCTGGTGCTGGAACTCGCTTGACGGTAATTTCCAAAGTATAAGGACGTGAGGGTGCCGAAGAGATTGAGTAGGAACGCTTAACTGGTTTGCCATCAATCTCCAAATCCAGAGTGACAAACTGACCTGGCTTGTAGCTGAACAACATTGGCGGGTCCGCTACAAAGCGAAAGGTCTTGACATCATGGGTCTGATCAATGATTTGCACACAGCGGACAGTAATCTTACCCTTAGTCCACCGCTTCATTCCAGTGCTATTGTCATCTACCACTAGGTTCTGTTCCTGCTTAGAATCATACAGCTGTATTTCTTTGACCAGCAGGACAAAGTCACCGATGCGGATAATATCCTCTTCCCTCAGGAGCCAGTTCTGGTTAACATCCATCTCCTCATTATTGATCCGAGAGCCATCGGTGCTACCGAGGTCAGTAAAGTAATACTTTCCCCCTTGGCATAGGATTCTGGCATGTACACGACTGACTACAGGACTATTCAGAACTAGGTCACAGCTCGAGTGACGACCAATAAGATACTCACCTTGAATCCCAGTTTCCGGTTTCAGGGTTTTTTCCTGTAACTCGTTGGTTTTAGAGTTGATAAGTATAGTTTTCAGCATGTTTCGTGTCACTGCAGATTACACCAATAATCGGTCAATTGTGTCAATTACTCAGGACTTACCCATAAAATCTACCGGTAGGGTGCGTTGATAACACACCATACTAGATCAGCGCGTTTGCGTTTGTTACCCAATTTGATATAAGTCCTGGTAATGAACTATGAGAGGATGATCTATGCTAACTTCAGGTGCGACCCGTGGCGAATTAAATTCTTAATGGTAAGAGCGCACCTAACAATTCAATTAACACTGGATACCGGTATCATACCTAGTACTCTTGACCTCTCGCAAAAATTCAGTATTGAATACATAACTATATACTTCTCAGCCTTTTGGTAATTTTTTATGCAACAGCATTTTCTGAGAGCTCCATGCTTATAGCAGAAGTCAGAAGTCAGAAGTCAGAAGTCAGAAGTCAGAAGTCAGAAGTCAGAAGTCAAACTCTTGCGCTTACTTAGGTTTGAGACTTTTGTCATCTCCTAACTACCCTAGCGACTGCTATACCTTAGAATCGCTACCAAGATTATTTCAACCCTGAAACTTTTGATATCATCCAACGTCTCTACTAGCCAGTGAGAAGTCAGGGTCTTTGATAATCTTGGCTGTTCATACTATTGATGTGTTCAGGAAGATTGATCTCCATGAAATATCCGATTCGAGTGTTATTATCACTCTTAACCCTATGTACTATTAGCTTAGGGACTAATAACGTATCTGCTGAATCTAATCAATGTAGGGAGATTCGTGCTGTACGTCGCTTGGCGATTCGCGAAAACTTAGATAGGGATAATCTAGCTACCCTAGAATATAAGTACTGTGGACAGAGTAACCGACGTTCATCAAGTATTCAGTCACCACGAAATTCCTCTCAAGATTGCTTCGACCTGACCGCCATGGCAAAACTAGCCAGCATGACAGAAGAGGGAAGAAGCTTTTTGGGTACGATTGAAAGTTTACAGCAAGTTATCTGCAACGGTCCTAGCCAAGGTCAGAGGTCTTCGTTAGAGTGGCCAAATGGGGAAACAGCCAAATCAGGGTCAAAATGGAAGTATCCCAACGGAACGACTGCCAAATTGGGGTCAAAATGGCAGTATACTAACGGAAGGACTGCTAAATTCGGGTCACAATGGAAGTATCCCAACGGAAAGACTGCCAAATTCGGGTCATCAGGTTCGTGGAAGTATCCTAACGGTCAGACTGCCCAATCGGGGTCACGTTGGTATACCCCTAAGGGTAGGACTACTTCAGCGGATCGTTTACTGAGCGAGGCTTGTAGTATTTTTGGCACCACAGAATGCGATCGCATCCTCACATACATCAACCGCTCTGACCGGAACCGCTATAACCGGAACCGCTATGACCAGAACCGCTCTGAAACCGAGAGCAGAGACAATTTCTTGCGGGATTTGTCAATCATGCAAATTCTTGACAGGCTTACTAGAGTAGCAGATTAAGCCTCAAGGAGTAACAAGCAGCTTTTTAGCTCCTAAGGGTTTGAGTTCCTAGCCACTGGGTGTAGGGTTTACTGAATAATTACAGCCCTAATTAAAACCCTATACTAAATTTCTTGAGAACTGCTATAAGTCCCTAAACATAACTTTTGATAGCTAATAACTGACAGCTCAATCCTTAAAATTGAATCGCGACCAAAATTATTTCAATGGTGAAACTTTTGATATCATCTAACGTCTGTAGTAGTCAGTGATAAGCCAAGGAATTTGATAATCCTGGCTGTTCAGATTATTGATGTGTTGAGGAAAATTCATCTCCATGAAATATCCAATTCGAGTGTTATTATCACTCGTGACCCTATGTACTATTGGCTTAGGAACCGATAACCTATCTGCACCGGTAGGCGCTTATGAGGAAAAACCCCAAGACAGCGCTACCTCTAAATCTAATCAATGTAGCGAGATTCGTGCTGTCCGTCGCTTGGCGATTCGCGAAAATTTAGATAGCGATAATCTGGCTACCCTAGAATATAAATACTGTAGACAGAGTAACCGACGTTCATCAAGTAGACAGAGTAATCAACGTAATCGACGTAATAGACGTTCATCAAGTATTGAGTCACTACTAAATTCTTCTCAAGATTGCTTCGACCTGACCGTCATGGCCGAACTAGCCAGCATGACAGAAAAGGGAAGAAAGTTTGTGAGTACAATTAGAGGTTTACAGCAAGTTACCTGTAAACGTTCTAGGCAAGGTCAGAGGTCTTCGTTATACTGGCCAAATGGCGAAACAGCCAAATGGGCGTCAAATTGGTATTATCCCAACGGTCAGCAGCTCAAATGGTCACATTGGTATTATTATCCCGACGGAAAGACTGCCAAATCGGGGTCAGATTGGGATTATCCCAACGGTCAGGATGCCAAATGGGCGTCAAATTGGTATACTCCTAAGGGTAGAACTACTTCAGTAGATAGTTTACTGAGCCAGGCTTGTAGTATAGTTAGCAGCAAAGAATGCGATCGCATCCTCACATACATCAACCGCTTTGACCAGAATCGCTCTAACCGAAACCGCAGAAGCACTTTATGGCGGAATCTGGCAATCGTAAAACTTTCTTGGCAGACTTACCAGCAGACTAACCAGAGTAAGTAAGTGAACCTCAGGGGGTAACAAGCAGCCTTTTTAGCTCCTAAGGGTGTCGGGACCGACCTTGTTACTTGGTCTGGGGTGTAGTGAATAATTGCACCCGTAATTAAAACCCTAGGTCAGCGGTCAGCAGTCAGCAGTCAGTGGTCAGCTATCATGGTTATTTTATTCAAAAGTACCGATCTAGTAGCGTGGCACAGGCTAGAAGCCTGTGACCTAACCCATAAGCTGATAGCTGATAGCTGATGACTGATAGCTGATAGCTGATAGCTGATAGCTGATGACTGATAGCTGATGACTGATAGCTGATAGCTGATGACTGATAGCTGAATACTTACTTACTTAGGATGTACGATTGCTATAAGCCCTGTGGCCATGTGTGTGAGGATTTCTCTAAATGCGAGTCTTATTACTGTATCCGCTATTTCCGAAAACGTTTTGGTCTTATGACAAAATCCTTGAATTAGTTAATCGCAAAGTTTTATTGCCACCCTTAGGTCTAATTACTGTTGCTGCATTATTACCTCAAGACTGGGAATTTAAACTTGTTGACCGCAATATCCGAGACGTAACCGAAGCAGAATTTGAATGGGCAGATCTGGTGATAATTTCAGCGATGATTGTCCAAAAAACCGATGCCCTAAACCAAATTAAAGAAGCCAAACGACGTGGTAAATTAGTGGCATTTGGGGGACCTTATCCTACCTCTTTACCCGAAGAAGCAAAGAAGGCAGGGGTGGATTTTCTAATCCTAGATGAAGGAGAAATCACCCTACCGATGTTTGTAGAAGCTTTACAGCGAGGGGAAACTAGTGGAACCTTTCGCACTACAGAGAAACCCGATGTCACTCAAACCCCCATTCCCCGCTATGATTTGTTAGAGCTTGATGCCTATGATTCAATGTCAGTGCAGTTTTCGCGGGGATGTCCTTTTCAGTGCGAATTCTGCGACATAATTATTCTCTATGGCCGCAAACCGCGAACAAAGGAACCAGCACAGCTTCTCAAGGAATTGGATTATCTCTATGAATTAGGCTGGCGGCGTGGTATCTTTATGGTGGATGACAACTTTATTGGGAATAAGCGTAACGTTAAGCTACTTCTGAAAGATCTAAAAGTATGGCAGAAGGAGCATCAGTATCCCTTCCGATTTAATACTGAAGCATCTGTAGACCTAGCTGCGGATTCAGAATTGATGGAATTGATGGTAGAGTCTAACTTTGATGCTGTATTTTTAGGAATTGAGACACCGGACGAAGAAAGCCTTAAACTAACCAAAAAATTCCAAAATACTCGCAGCTCTCTAAGCGATGATGTAGACAAAATAATTCGCGCAGGCTTGCGACCAATGGCAGGGTTTATTATTGGTTTTGATGGAGAGAAACAAGGAGCCGGTTCCCGGATTATTAGTTTTGTTGAACAGGCTGCTATCCCTACAGCCATGTTTGGGATGTTACAAGCTTTACCTAATACTGCTCTGTGGAATCGCTTAGAAAAAGAAGGGCGTTTGCGAGATAACACTAAAAAAGATATCAATCAAACCACCCTAATGAACTTTGTTCCTACTCGTCCCATTGAGGAGATTGCTCAAGAATACATCGAAGCATTCTGGACGCTATACGAACCTGAGCGCTATATAGACCGTGCCTATCAATGTTTTTTAAAGCTTGGCCCCCCTAAATGCAAAGCCCCATTCAAAATGCCGGATTTGGTAGATTTGAAAGCTCTGGGGACTGTAATTTGGCGTCAAGGGTTTAAGCGTAGTACTCGCTGGAAATTCTGGCATCATTTATTTGGTATTTTCAGGCACAATCCAGCTGTGTGGGAACATTACCTTACTCTATGCGCTCACAACGAACACTTTCTTGAATATCGTCAAATTGTCCGGGATGAAATTGAAAGACAGTTAGTTGATACTAATCCTAAGTTGATGGATAAAGAATTAGTAGAGATCTAGCAATGTCTTGATGCAATAGCGAGTGGGGGAAACCCCCAAGACCGCGCTGCATCGCTTATTAGCAACGTTTTAGGGATATTAGTTATCCTATTAAGGCAAGAGGCAAGAGGCAAAAGGCAAAAGGGAATAGCAATGCAGCGCTATTCCCTGTTCCCTGTTCCCTGTTCCCTGTTCCCTGTTCCCTGTTCCCTGTTCCCTGTTCCCTGTTCCCTAAAACCCCAAGGGCGAGGTAGATGACCGGATTATAATATCGGCTTGATAGTTAAATCTTTCAAGGTGAAGGTGAAGTCGAGTTTTTTCGTTGTGCTAATAAATTCAATGATCACTTCAGTAGCAACTGCTGTAGTCATTAGCACTAAATTACGAGCTAATGGATAATCACAAATATCATCATTAACTGGGGAAGGCACTCGATAATTTTCATTCCAAATGATTTCACTATAGTCTTCTGCTAACCCAACATGAAGACAAGGGGTTTGGGAACTATCACAGTAATCTTTTACAGCTTGACGAGCGACACTGTTATCAAAGGTGTCAATGACTAAAGTAGAATTCTTCAGTAATTGTTTGGTATTAGCTTTAGTTAATTCCTTGACCTTAGCCTCTAATTTTACCCCAACCGCTTGGTAGAGAGAATGGGCGAGGATTTTGGCTTTATGGGCACCAATATCAGAGCGGTAGTAGGGTTGGGTAGAAAGATTGCGTTCTTCAATGCGATCGCAATCAATAACCTTGAGCTTTCCAAACCCTGAACGAGCCAAATTTTCAGTAATATTGGCTCCAAGTGCTCCCGCACCACACACGGTCACGGGGTAGTCACGTAACTCAGCCATGACTTGGGAGGTACGGTAGAGTTGTTCGTGGAAAAAAATTGACATCATCCTAATCCCAATTATCTCGTGCCTCAATCACCCCAACCAAGGACTGTAAATCAAAATCGCGATCGCGTCCACTTAGACAAATCCCGGAACTGATTACAGTCAGATCCTGTTTAGATATCGCTGATATGTGGTGTTTACCGTCAGCAGTGCTCCAGCGCACTTGCCAGAATTCTCCCCGGTCATGGAACTGTTGCAGTGCTCCCCCACCCATTTCCAAAGCTTGCTCCAGCCTTCTGTGATCCCGTTGATGCAGAGCTTTAGCTTTAAAATCTTTACTCTGTTGTGTTACCAAGTCATAAACTATTCTCATTTCTGGTGTCAGCCCCTTTACATCCAGTTCTTCAGGTGGTGTTACTTGCTTTAACTGCTCTCTAAGTTGTTCTGCTAGTAACGGATCTCCCTTACGGTCAAGCTGCTGAAACCACCAAGCCTTACCATCCCCACGAGCTACCACTTGTTCAAAGGCTACCCCGCCCTCTACCAGATGGATAGGAATAGGTTTAACCGTGCCAAAGCGCTGACGAGCATCCGATTCATTGACTGGATACCCTAGCCAGGTCTTTCCCGACAATTGATAAGCTAGTCGTAAACGCAACGGTTGGAGCAGTTGCCAATACTCATCAAGTTGAAACACATCTGGCTCTTCCACCACAGTTGCCACTTTCTCGTTGACTGGCTGAAAAATACCCCATCCTTCAAAGTTACGAGGCTTAGGGGAGAAGGTATAAATCATTCCAGCTACACGAGTTCTTACCCGTCCCCCACGTACACAGGGAGCGAGGAATTGATTGTCACTCAGTTGTGCTTCCTTTGCAGCAATTTGATTGATGAGGTCGAGGATATTTGCCATGATCCTGCTCGATGGTTATAAATAAAGCACTACGCATTAAAGTTAGGACATTAATACAAGCAGCAAAAGCAGTTTTAGTCAACTTTTGCCTTTTGCCTTTTGCCTCTTGCCTTGCGCGTAGCGCTATAATGTGCAAGTCGCCAGAGCCAAAGCGTTCGTCACTTAAAAGGAACTCCGCCGGTTAGTTACTACACACTCTTTAAATGATGGCTACTTGTGACATACTCCTAAACTGACTCTTCGAGTTCAGTTTAGGCTTCTTGCCAACTCCACCCAACGGTTCGGATACTCGACAAGCTTTATTAACGACACGGGATGCCCCTCCGCACCGGAACAATACAACTCGTTCTATTTTTTAAGCACGCAGGTGGCGGTTAGCTCTTAATTTGTCTTCCCTGCTAGGTAAATTATAGATCAAAATAAAAAAATAAAGTTCCTGTCCGCCATTCATCCCACGCCGACATGCAGGTGCGGACGTGGGGAATAAGCGCGGATCAAGCTAAGCCCACATTCCGGGTTCTTTGCGCCTTCCTCGCTTCACGCCCGTTACGTTAGAGTAACGGTACTCTTCCTCTCGTACTATGTATGTAAGCTCTGGCTGTTAGGGCACACAAGTCGTTAACATTTATTCAAATAATCACGACTACTTATCATTTCGCACCGGTAGCGGTGTATCCAAAATCTCCATCAATAAGTCTAGCCGTGACGGACGAGTCATCAGTGGAACCAGGTTTGGTAGAGAATAGTAATCTCCAGCAAAGGTAAAGGTTTCTACTGGCACCTCTTGCTGCTTCAGTGTAGTTTCCACCCAGTCGTAGGAGTAACCAACTCGCACAATAATCACATTGGGCATCAATCCCAATTCACGAGAGTAGGTCTTGTAAACTTTACCAAAGTAAGGTGCTGTGTTTTCACCTTCATCGGTAACCAAGATAATCTGGTCAACCGCCTGCTTTCGAGAGCGCATTACTTCTAAACCACAACCAATGCTAGTCCCACCCCCTGCTTTGATGTGCCTGAAGGCACGTTCCCAGTCACTCAACTCTTTTCCTTGAGCCTTAACTGGGTAAGGCATGGTATCGAAGGCATAGACAAACAGCTCAGCTTCAGTAATACCAGAGATTAGGGCTGCCAGCCGCTTACCAACTTCAATGGCTTTGTCCATTGAACCGGACTTGTCCACTAGTAGAGCAGTGGGCTTGGTAATGGTACCTTTGCGCTTTACTTGCTCATTGGTAACTTGTTTTAACTTAGCAAGAGTTTGAGTATCTAACTGAGCAGCTTCAGCAGCAACTTGTGCCTTGAACGCAGAAACGCGATCGCTTGTCTGTGCCTGTTCTAGCTTTGCTTCAATCAACTCCTTGACCTGTGGGTGTTCCATCGCACCCCGCCCTTGGAGGGATTTGAGATTATTAATTACCTCTTGGGGTGTCATGGAATTAATTAGGGCTACCAACACCGTAGGAGTGACAGAGCGCACAGCACCAATGGCGATGGTGTAGGGAATCTTATGTTCAACAATCAATTGCGCCTGTTCAGCAGCAGTTTCCGTTTTCGCTAACTGCTTGAGTATCCAAGCTAAAGAACCTTCTGGAGGATTGTCTTTAAATAAGACTGCATCTGCTCTAGCGCTAGGCTTAATATGTAAACTAGCATAGAGATGCTTCATCGCCTTTCGACCCCGCAATGCTGCTCGGTCAAACAATGCTGGAGTCTTTTCCCGTGTTTTAAGGTAGCGCCGCACTGCTGTCCGAGCCGAACGAGGCACCTTATTGCGCTGCTGCTTCATAAAATCCACTACTCGTGCCACCTGGTAGGGTGGGAATTTTTGCAGCATCACAAAGCCAGCATCTCGGTGTTCAGTCAAATTGCTAGTCAACAAATGACCTAAAAACACTTCTTTGTGGTCCCGGACATCCCCATGATTTTCGTACCAAACCGCTAAGTGACCGTAAAAAATTGGGTCAAGTTCTACCATCAGTTGGTGCAATTCTGTTACTTGCTCCAGCTTACGATGGGGTGTAGTTAATAAACTGTTTAGTAATTCTAAACGCAGGTCACGCTCTTCAGTTTTCATAGGATTCACCTCCTATGGTCCTATGTAATTTCTGGATAAATCTATAAGTTATTTGGCGTTGCTGAATTAAGGAATGAATGCGCGATTATCTGGTTTTATTAAAGCCCCCTAAATCCCCCAAGTTTGGGGGACTTTAAGAGTTTTGTTCCCCCCAGAATTGGGGGGCTAGGGGGGCGAAACCATACCCAGAATCAGCAACGCCATTTACTTGGTTGTTTAGTTATTTGGTTATTGGGTTGTTTAGTTAAAGGTTGAAGGTTGAATAATTAATAAAAATTTACCTAAAATAAATCAACTAAGCTACGATTTATTAGCAGTGTTTTGAATTACCTTTCGCGCAAGTTCAGAAAGCTGTTGTATCACACACGGGATTTGAACCCGTATATTCTCGATTTAGAGTCAAGTGCCTTTCCATTTGGCGAGTATGAAAGCTTTCCGGGTCAGGGCGCGAAAGTGACTCAGTTAATTCAATTTTTAAATTGTTTAGTTATGGCAGTGAAAACCACTAGAATTAGGGTCCCCGCGCAAGTCAGTAAAGCTTTTAATAAAATGATGCTCTATCCATTTGAGCTACAGCGGCAAATAGCGCCGCTGATAGGATTCGAACCTATAACCTTCCGATGAGTAGATCGGTAGTATGTAAGCTTCAGCAGTTAGGGCGCGGGGGGAAATTTGGAACAATTGCTCCTGTGCAAGTTAACAAAAGCTTTTTAGCAACTTACGACCGTCCTTTAACCAGTACTTTTATCACTCTGTAGCATGATTTGGTAATTATTTCTAGAAGGTTGAATCAATTCGCGCAAGTTCAGAAAGCCGTTGTATCACACACGGGATTTGAACCCGTATATTCTCGATTTAGAGTCAAGTGCCTTTCCATTTGGCGAGTATGAAAGCTTTCCGGGTCAGGGCGCGAAGGTGAATCGGTTAATTTTAAAGTTGTTTAGTTATGGCAGCTGATTTCCACTATAATTGGGGTCCCCGCGCAAGTCAGTAAAGCTTTTAATAAAATGATGCTCTATCCATTTGAGCTACAGCGGCAAATAGCGCCGCTGATAGGATTCGAACCTATAACCTTCCGATTCGTATTCGGTAGTATGTAAGCTTCAGCGGTTAGGGCGCGGGGGGAAATTTGGAACAATTGCTCCTGTGCAAGTTATAGCAGAAGTCAGAAGTCAGAAGTCAGAAGTCAGAAGTCAAACTCTTGCGCTTACTTAGGTTTGAGACTTTTGTCATGTCCGCGCCTGCCCTGGCGACTGCTATAACAAAAGCTTTGTAGGCTTCTTGAGATCAGGGCACAGGACAAAAGGTTTAACCTAACACCTTTTAACCATAAACCTTAACCATAAACCGCTTCAGGTCTGATAATCAGATTGCGGTTGGTACTGCGGTCAATGACATAAGAGGTAAAGCGCTCTGGGGCTACATCAAAGTACTTCGCAAGTTGCTGTTTAACAGCAATATCGTTCATACTTTTGGCTATACCCAGCTGACCTTCAGCAATGTCGTAGGAACGACCTTCAAACCGAACATGAATCATTGGGCATCCCTCCTTGTAGCGCGATGTTTTCTCTTTAACCTTACTTTTATACTACATGCATATTACAAATGTGTCAAGTCCTTGGCACAAAATTTTTTAGGACTTAGGGATAAATGGTATATTTAACTTATTTAACCCTTAAAAGCAGGGAAATTCATTAGACCTTATACTAGGGACGGTAACTTGGGGCTGATATCGTTAGATTGTTCGCGACCCGATTGAAGCTCAACTAGGCGAGTGTTTATCTTAGGATTTAATATTATACAGTAAAATTTTATTATTTAATACAATCTCACAATATTGAAATTAACTTTCAGCAAGCAATAGATGATCAACTTTAAGGATCAAGTGGCACTAATCACAGGAGCTTCCTCTGGCATTGGAGCAGCTCTTGCTCAAGAATTAGCCCGTGAAGGAGCCAATGTGGTACTCCTAGCTCGGCGAGCAGAACGATTAGAAACCATAGCTTCACAAATTGATCCTAATGGTCAACGTGTACTTGCTATCCCCTGTGATGTGACGAAGGATGGTGAGCTTGATCAAGCGGCAACCTTTGCCCGTAGTAAGTTCGGCAAAATTGATATCGTTGTTGCTAATGCTGGCTGGTCTTTGAAGGGTAATGTGGAAAACCTCAGGGTGAATGACTATCGACGTCTGTGGGAAACCAATGTTTTTGGGGTACTGAGTACCATCTACGCGACCTTAGATGACCTCAAGAAAACTCAAGGAAGACTGGTCATTATTAGTAGCGTAAAAAGTTACGTTGCCTTGAGTGGTGATTCTCCTTATAGTATGAGTAAATTTGCTATCCGGGCTTTGTGTGAGTCGTTGTCTCAGGAGTTGGCTCCCCATGGGGTGTCGGTCACACACATTTGTCCAGGATACGTTGCCACTGAAATTCGTCAGCTAGACAATCAGGGAATTTGGCATTCAGACTGGCAGGATCCTATTTCCCCCAGGCTTCTGATTTCTGCTGATCAAACTGCCAAACAAATTGTTAAAGCTATTTCCCGACGACAACGGGAACAGGTAATAACAAACTATGCCAAGCTGATTGTCCTGATCAAACGTCACATGCCTTGGTTGCTCTCATGGCTGATTTCAAAATTCAAAATCAAGGTAGCTGCTAAGCCGTCACCAATTAAGCACTAATATTTTTTACTATAGCAATTATCAGCGACGTTTGGGCGTTGCTGAATTAAGGAATGAATGCGCGATTATCTGATTTTATTACAGCCCCCTAAATCAGCAACGCCATGAGATGACCCATTTACCAGAAAGTTGTCTATGACTACCTGTTGCATGCACTTAGCCATACCTTTAGGAACCTGAAACTAATTACCATAACCCTTTTTCTTGCCATAAAAAACTGTTTTAAACTCTAGAAAATCGCTATTTGGACTATAAAGGGTATAAGTAGCCTTTCCTGGTTCTTTGCCTACATTTCCTACACCAACAACTCTTCTTTTGGGAGCAGTAATAGTTTGCACGGGTTGCTGGCGATCTAAAGTCATCACCGAACTATTTACTGAACCTCCTTGTAGTTGATATTCAAATACTTGACCCGAACGACCACAAAAGAGATAATTTGCCTGGACTCTTTGCAAGCGGTCTAGCATTTTCCAGGGTGCGGTTTCGGGGGTTAACTCATCGCTGACGCTAACAGTGCTACCGTGAATTAACAAACAATCTAATTCAAAGAAGCCAAAATGACAGTTGCGTAACCACTGTACGGTTTCGCGAGATACCGAATCCCAAAGAAGTTTAGCAGTTTCTTTACCAAAGCGCTCGATTAATTCTGTCGGTTCTGCTGTCGAACCCAAACCGTGTAAAGTAAAGCATTGTTCTTCCCACCAGCCTACGCATACTTGGGGTTCTAATTCTCTAGGTAAAGGATTCTGAATTCGTTTAATTACTTGTTCGCTATCTTGGTTAGCTGCTACGATATCGCCCAGAATATACAATGCTTCCACCTTAAAGCGCTGGCGTTTGATATCTGCCAACACTGCTTCGTAAGCTGCGATATTTCCTTCAATTCCGCTTAAAATTGCCCACATTGATTTTCAATTTAAATATTTAAGTAATTTAATTTACCTCTCACACACATGAGTCGGATCGTCGGCTTTTTCAGCAAATTCCAAACCTCTAGCCAAACGCCAAGCGAAAATCGGTGGTAAACCAGCATCTAAGATGGCAGCGCAGGTTGTTTGATAGTCATACTCCACTTCCCGCAAGTTTACTGCTTGTGTTTCCGTATCATAGATAACATAGGTAGCATTGGGACGACCATGACGGGGTTCGCCTACCGAACCGACATTGATAATTCGCTTCAGGGGACTATTAAAACTTATGGTTGGTTGTTCGTTTCTACTGGGTTGACGAACTTTAACCTGTAATTGTCCAGAATCTAGGGTGCGGACATAGGGAAAGTGGGTATGTCCGCAAAATAATGTATCTGCATCGCTGGAGAGAACTCTTTCTAAAGCAGTGAAAGCATCCATTTCGGGTAACAAATATTCGTGGTTGCTATTAGGACTACCATGTACGAAACAGAGATTATCTTCTTTGTAGGTATGGGGTAGTTGGGCTAAATATTCCCTAACTTCGGGATTGACGTGCTTATTTGTCCATTCGTGGGCGATTTGACCTCTTTTTTCCGCCAACAGGGAAGGATAACTACATTCACAAGCATTTAGTCCTTCTACAATATCTTCATCCCAACAACCCTGTACAGTGGGAATATCTAAAGAACGAATTTGTTCCACCACTGCATTAGGATAGGGACCATAACCCACTAAATCCCCCAGACAATAAATCTTTTCTGCTTTTTGTTCGTCAATATCCAGTAAAACTGCATCTAACGCTGCATAATTACCATGGATACAAGATATCACTGCTATTTTCATACCACTTCTACCTCTACTTCACTTTCTAAAGACTCTTTTACTTGTTGTTGGTAATAATCAATTGCCGATTCGGGAAGACAGCAATCTTGGACAGTTTGAACAATTTCAGCTTTATCTAAATTACTACCTACTATTTCAAAACCACTAAAACGATCTGGTTTACCATTTAACCAACGGGGTAATTTTAAAGGTGTAAATGCTAATTCGGATTCCCCTAGTATGAAGTCACCATAATAAATTTGTCCATCCATTAGGTCGAAAAGTCCTTTTACCCGAGCTACCTCACCGTAAGCACCTTGAGTAAGTTCCAGCCAAAAAGTAGCTAAACTATCAAAATCTAAAATTTCCCCCGTCAAAACCCCCCGATGAATCTGCAAAGCTGTGGTTGGCTTAGTGATGTTATTTCCTGGAATAACTTCATCCGCCCAAGTATTTAACTCTGTACTATCTGTATCGCCGGGGATTATGGCTACTCGATGGGGGTTAAAAGTTTGCAGTAAAGGTTCAATTCCGGCTAAATCCAAATACCAGGGAATCTCTAGATAAGTAATGGTTTTGTGTAATTCCGCTTCTTCCCCTGTCTGATAAAGTTTTAGTTGAGGGTATTCACTTTGGAGATATATTGCATCAATGGGTACGGAATCGGTTTTAGGACTGAAATAACCTACAGGTTTATTGGTTTGGGCTATTTGTTGACGAATCCAGTGGGTTTTACCGCCACCGGTCGGACTGGCGACAGCAATAATCATAAGCAGTTTTTTTTTATGACGATAATCATTGTATCAAAAAAAGAGATGAGCTTTATACCCATCTCTCACGCTGACACGCGAATCAATTAATGCATTGCAGGGTTGTGGTGAATTAAACTCATAAACTCCTGACGGGTTTTTGGATCATTTGCAAATACACCTCTAACCGCACTAGTGGCAGTCCAAGAACCAGGTTTTTGGACTCCTCGCATTACCATACACATATGGCTTGCTTCCACTACTACCGCCACCCCTTTTGGTTTTAATAATCCTTGAAGGGCATCGGCAATTTGGGCAGTTAATCTTTCCTGTACCTGCAAACGTCGTCCGTACATTTCACAAATACGAGCAATTTTTGACAGTCCGATTACCTTACCGTCGGGAATATAAGCGACGTGAGCGTGACCGAGAATAGGTAAGATATGGTGTTCGCAGGAGCTAAATAGGTCAATGTCCCGAACTAAGACCATTTCATTGGTATTTTCGTGAAATACTGCCCCGTTGAGGAGTTCGTCTAAAGATTGATGATAGCCAGAAGTCAGAAATTTCAAGGCTTTGACCACTCTTTTAGGAGTATCTTTCAAGCCTTCGCGGTCTGGGTCTTCTCCCAATCCTAACAGTAAAGTCCGTACCGCTTGGCGCATCTCTTCTTCAGAAACGAGAGGTTGTTGGGTGGTATTTAGTTTTGGTAATTTGCGATCAATTTTATCAATCTGGTTGGGTTCGGACTTACCTAAGGTCATGAATTTGAATTAGATGAAATTAAACAGTAACAGAAGTAGCCAAGCAGTTATTTAACTTTTGGCGAAGTTTATCGGTATCTAAATGATAACCGATAAAGACTAGCTGATTAACAGGAGGAGTAGACCAAAGTTCGGACTTGATCTCGCTGCGCTGTCCGCAGAGTTGGAAAATGTGACGTAATGGTACTGGTTCCGTCGAATGTGAAGGAGATTTGCCTTGCAGGTCATGAAATAGGGGCATGCTGGAGTTAATAGAAGCCTTTCCTCAATGGTGGTTGTATGATCGAACTATTTTCCTACCCATGTTCTGGATGTGGGAGTGAGGATGTGTACCCTCACCACCGCTATAGTACTCAAAACCATGGTTTCCGTACGATTTATCATTGCCGAGAGTGTGACATCTATTTCAGCGAGACCATAGCAGCCGCCACTGGCGGGTCTGACCACTCCCCTGAGTCGGTAATCCGTGATTCTTAAAGCCATAAGGGTCAATATGGGGCTGAATGCCACAGCTATAACCTTCAGTGTGTCAAAAAATAGTGTAATTGATTGGAAAAGACGTTTAGCGGGTCTCAAACCTACCCTGATGCTTTATGCCCTGCTCCATCAGTTTATTCATCAGGAGATAGAAGGAGATGAGCTGTTGACGATTGTAGATAAAAACCTACCTGCTTCAGAATCACCACGGATGGACAATGGTCTTGATGGAGCGAGGCAGTCGATTTCTATGGGAATTGCACTGTGGACCGAAAGACCAACAGTTATTTGAGCAGGGGTTGAAAGTCGTGAGCGTTGGTGATTGACCAAACCGGAAGCCTCAATCTCTTAACCGATGGAGAACGACGATATGGCAACCTGCTGTTTGAGATCTGCCATGAGGTGATCCGCACGGGGCGACCGGGACGTCCACCAAAGGGGTTGCAAATTTCAATGCTTCTGGGGGACATCGTAACGAGCGCCTTTCGGCGTAAAACCAACACCTATGCGTTCATCTCGCAAAAACCTTCAAAGAACCCTTGATGTCTACTGGTTAGTACACAACTGTGTACGAGTTCATTTTACCACAAAGATTGTGCCTGCGGTGAAGTTAGGCATTTTGGAGGTGGGCATATCTTGGTCGCAGTTATTCACAATTCGATATGCTCTGTAAACAACTAATGTCAAAACTTTTCGCTTCTCACTCGGCGGAACCAGTGCCGACTTTCGGCAATCTTTACATTTTTTGTCCTGTACTTAGGTTGATTTAAATGGGAATGGTCAGATTGAACTCAGTGAATGGTTAGAATGCCTCGATAAGCGTTTGGATTATGATTTTTCTGAAGCCTTTATCAAGCTCATTGATGGCAATGAAGATGGCAAAATTGTGATAGATGAACTTAGACTATTTTATCAAGCTTACCAAATCGATACAACTCATATAGAGGAAGCTTTTGAAACTCTCGATCTCAATCTTGATAGTTCTATTTCTAAAGATGAGTTCAAACAAATCTTCGAACAATTTTTGTATAGTGAGGATGTGCAAGCACCTGGAAATTGGTTTTTAGGTGTTAGTTTAGCGAAGCAGCTCTGAAGTTTTGGGTAGTTTGTTACATTAGTCATTGGTCATTAATTATGGCTATTTAGTTTTAAAATTCCCACTCATGGTGAACCCTAGGGCGATCCGAACGTGCGATCGCACCATAAGAACCTGCCGCAAAGTTGAGACTTCACCGGACTGGAACCCCAATTTTCGGCAAACTACGAGCAATAATCACTAAGTGATCGCCAGACAGTAGTGTTTGATCTTTGGGGGGATTAATTAGGGTTTCCCGATCTCCATTGCTATTGCGCTCTATGGCGATCAAAGTTGTATCAAACTCCTCTTTCAACCGCTGAGCAGCTTCCCAGAACGAAATGTCAACCCACCTCTGTGGTAAAACAATTTTGTAGAATTGGTTTCCCACTTGCACAGTTAGCAACTCTGACAGCACGTCCACAGCCCCTAGGTTCCGAGCTGAGGTAGCAATTAAGTGACTGGCTAGTTCATCAACAACAACGACATCTTCAACGCCAGCTACTCGCAGTTGGACATTGTTTTTCCGGTCAAGGAGTTGAGCACAAGTGTAGATTCCGGGTTGGAGTTTTTCAATGGTCAAGGCCGCTAGGACTGTCCGTGCATCCCGGTCTTGGTCACTTCGAGGATGGGTAGAATCAGCCAGGAGGATTGCCCGTGAGGCATGATAGATCCCCACACTTTCGAGGACATCAATAGTCGTGTAATCACCAATATAGAAATATATTTGGGAACGGTTAACTCCCTTGAGTTCCGACTCTGGTGTGTCGGTAAACTCTGCCACAACCACCATTGGATAGTGCTTGAGCTCAGAGTCTGCCTGGAGTTCCTCAATTAGTAGGTGACCACCTCGGTTCCAGCCGCAGATAACAATGTGATTGCGCAGTTCATCTAGTTCCAAGTATTTCACCTCCATGACTGTTCTAAGTCGTTGCACCATCACGGCTGACACTACACCGGTGAAGACGGCAAACATGGTTAACCCCCCAATTACTACCATGAGGGTAATCAGACGTCCAGCATCAGTCTGGGGTTGACCACCAATAGGTTCTCCTGAGATTAGGGTAAAAAAACTCCACCATAAAGAGTCTCTTAGGGAAGCAAATGACTCATTCTGTCCTCCCTCCAGTAGATAAATCCCTAAAGCACCGACTAATGTAATTAAGCCGATAATCAGAAAAACTCCAATCTGAGCACTAATACTGGCAGCGAGTGAGGAAGAGATGCGGTTGAGGTTACGGTTTACCAAAATTCCGACTCTGAGCAGCCTTAACATCCGTAACACTCGCAATAAGCGGAATGCCCGTAACAAAGGCAGCACAGCAATAATATCCAGCCAGTAGTGACGCAAGAACCGACGTTTGTTTCTTGCCACTAGGTAGCGGATCGTTAGTTCTATGATAAATATACCCGTGAGTAGCTCTTCGCTTACATAGACCACTCCATGAATGAAACTTGCACCCTCCAGACTTGCTTCAAAAACCACTAGAACTACCGAAAGTAGAATTAGCAGAATGAGGGTGAATTCAGTTTGGGGAGCGTGAATGAACTGGTCAAGACGGGATTTGAGGGTTGATGACAAGTTAAAGTATTCTATATTAAATGGAATTTATTCCATTTAATATTAAGAATTTTTAATGTCCAATTTCCACAGGTTTTATCCTAGCCGGTTGTAGTACCCTCGAAAACTCTTAAGAGTCAGTATCAATTAACTCAATCTTCCTACCAGCGGGGGGATTAAACCTAGGCGGCTCTAGCTGAGTCGGTGGTTTTACGATACCCGACGGTGAGGTAACTTCCGGTGGTGGAACCACAATTGGGAAGGAGCGGGCTGGTGGTGATGGTGGTTTTACCACTGATGGTGGAGAGGGAACTGGTTTCGGGATCACCACTTGTGGGGTAGATGGAACCGGAACCGGTCTTGGTCGTCTTACGGGTACAGGAGGTGGAGGAGGTGGGGCTAAAATCTTCCGCCATGATTGCATTTGCCGTTGCGCTTCCTGGTAAGGGCGAGTACCAGACGGAACGATGTTTGCGATCGCAATTGCTTCAGAGAGGTTATAGGCAGAACGACTTCTGGCTATGGATAGGATTTTGTAACTCCAGCGATTGACTACTGTTCTCGCTTCGCTACGGGATTTGGTTGAGGTTGGCACTTGCCTAGCTACTCGAATCGCTTTTCTTAGGGCTTGTGGAGTTCCAGCCTCAGCAATTTGGTAAGCTTCCCGTAAACGCTGCTGACCCTCAAGTTCTAACTTCCAGCTTCTGACTTTGCTTTGGGCTTCATTGTACAGAGCCCGACCTGCCTTAATTTGTTCGGCAGTTGCCACGGCAGCATATAGATCACCCCGGATTGCCAGAGTGCGTGCTTGGTCTAAATAAGGTTGGTCTTCTTGCTGCTGGATACTTCTAGACCACTGATTAATTTTAGTTTGAGCTTCCTGGTAAAGACTACGACCTCGGGAAATTTTACGGGCTTCTTGAACAGCAGCTTGCAAAGAATCGATGCTCCCATAACTAGCCAGTTGTGTTGCCCGCTCCAGGAATGGTCTGTCTTCGATCAGCTGAATTTGACGAGTCCAATCTCGAATTTCGTCCCGTGCTTCCTGATAGCGGGGATTACCACGAGGGATCTGTTCCACTTCAGCCACTGCCAGTCTTAAGTCACTGGCTAAACCCGAGGTAGCATAGGTTCGGGCTCGCTCTAGTCGCGCCACATCTTCTACTTCTCGTTGCCAACGGCTAATTAATTGCTGCCCTTTCTTATATAGGGGACGTTCTGATCCGAGCTTTTGGGCAGATGCGATCGCTTCTTCTAAATCCCAGGTTGTACCGGACTCAGCACGAGATAGGGCATGAGCTAGGTCAATTAAATCCGATTTGAGTTCAGGTACTTTAATGGTTTCCGGAAGTTTATAGGCAATGTCAAGAACTTCGGACCATTTACCTTGCTCTAGCTTGTTCTGAGCAATCTCCACCAGCTTGTTGCCAGAGTCTTTTATTAAATCCTGAGCTTCTTTGTAGGCATAACTTTGCTCTGTGATTTCCTTAGCTTTTTCAATAGCTTTCAGAATCTTCTCTATATTGCCACTTCTACTCAGCTCATAAGCCTTATCCAGCTTAGCCGAGTCTTCCCGTCCCATTTTAATCTTATCCGTTAGCTGGTTATACTTAGCCGTAGCCCAGTAGTCATTGTCCACATAGGTCAATCGTACTGCTTCGCGAAATGCTAAGTTCCAGTTTGATAACCTCAACTGTTTTTCTGCTTGCTCATAAACTCCCTCTGCCCTTGACCAGATTTTCTGCCAACGTTTTACCCGTTTTTGTACTATCGCCCCAGCTACAGATTTTGAAGGAATACGTTTAGCAATCTTAAGAGCTTCATTGAACTGACCAGCTTGAAACTTAGCTTCCCCAATCTCCAGGATTGCCTGTGACCACTCTTCTATATATTGGTTAACTTGTGGGCGTAACGGGTGATCTTCGGGCAGGGCATCGACTAATGCGATCGCTTTTAGCAACTGGGGGACAGTTTCCTGATTTGCTGCCACCTGAGCACAAGATAGGCGCATCGATGCTGAAGCCGTTGGCCAAAACACAGCACGGCAGTTTGGTACAGCTGGCAACCTCAACAACATCATTGCTGAAGCAAATCCAGCACTACCGAAAAGCAACACAACTAAAGCTGACCAAAACTGCCAACTGTGAGGCAAGAGGTTTTTTACTCCAGTAGTTTTTCCTGAGCGAGCTTGTCTCGGGGGAGTTTGTGATTTGTTTAATCCAGAGTTAGCTACTGGTTGACCAACCCCAAATTTTTCAGATTGCTGGGGGGGCTGTGTCGATGGGTTTCCTAGGTCAGGATAGTTTACGATCGGTTGAGTAACCGGTTCGCTATGGTTAGGTTGCCATCCATTAAACTTACCTGAACTTGAACCATTTGACGTTGGCCAACGGTCTGGAAATTCTCTATTTCTGGTCATAATTCACTTCCACACTCCCTACACCGCAAGACAGCAGGTTGTTTACAGCAACCTCAGTTGTTGAGATTTTACCCACCTTACACATATAGAGTCTACACCCTATCTTATAGTAGTGTTCTTATAATTCTGGTTGAGTTTATATGCTGATCCATATTTCTTGCAATCCTTTACAAGTCAGGATTCTAATCTTCCAGTTACAATAGGAAGTCCAGTAGCTACCCAGTTTACAATTCTTTTATCAATTGAGAGAGTTGATCGGGATTGGCATGATAGACCTCTGAGCAAAAATGACAAGTTGCCTCAGCTCCACCGTCTTTTTCTATCATATCCTGAAGTTCCTCTTTTCCGAGCATTTTCAGAGCCCCCAACATCCGGTCAAAGGAGCAACCACAGTTAAAATGGAGCATCTGGGTTTCTGGAAAAATCACTAGCTCCATATCCCCCAGCAACTGTTCAAAAATCTCTGGTAAGGTCTGGTTAGCTTGCAGTAGCGGTGTAAAACCTGATAGTTTAGTAATGCGAGATTCCAAGGTTTGAACTAATGCCTCATCCGTTGCTGCCTTAGGCATAACTTGGATTAAAATCCCCCCAGCTGCAGTTACCCCTTGAGCACCTACAAATACACCAACCACCAACGCTGACGGGGTTTGTTCCGAATTTAGCAGATAGTTAGCGATGTCATCACCTATTTCACCAGAAACCAACTCTACTGTACTGGAATAGGGATAGCCATAACCCACATCCCGAACCACGTATAGGAAACCATCCCTACCAACAGCACCACCCACATCTAATTTTCCCTGCTTATTCGGTGGCAGTTCAACCTCTGGGTTGTCTACATAACCCCGAACTTTACCATCTAATCCTGCATCCACCATAATTCCACCCAGTGGACCATTGCCGTTGATCCGAATATTGACCCTCGACTCGGCTCGCTTCATACTAGAAGCGAGCAGAAGACCTGCAGACATGGTACGACCTAGGGCAGCCGTTGCCACATAGGATAGTTGGTGACGTTGTCTAGCTTCTTCGGTCAGGCGTGTAGTAATCACACCAACTGCGCGAATACCCCCTGAAGCTGCTGTGGCGCGAATTAACTGGTCAGCCATAGAAAACTCTTACACTTCTTAATATAATTAATGTTTATTTTACAAATTATCGAGAAAGTATCGAGCCCCTTGCTTGCCCTATCCCTTTAGCCTAGGGATGAAAACAACAGACGGGATTTATCCCATCTGTTCATTCACACTAATCACAAATATTTCCTAAGAGTAAGGACGATCTAACCAAAATGCTAGGAATCTTTCAAAAAAGTCATCTGAGGATTGAAGTCGAAGCACCACACACTGTTATCCGGGACAGTCTGCTCTATACGGAGCAACTGCACCAGTGGTTGTGGCCGGAGAATTTATCTTCCGAGTTACCCGAACAGCTAGATTTAGGATTGACCTTTACTTCTTCCATCGGGCCAGTAGCAGTACAACACAACGTTGAGCTTGTTCAGTCGAACTGTTTAAGACTGCTCTTGAGTCAGGGAATTGATGGTTATCATGAATGGTATTGGGGAGATGGTTGGGTACAATCTCGCCTAGAAGGGGTGTCTTTGTTACCCTTGAATTGGGGTCAAACCTTAAGTTTGCTGAGGCTACGTCAGTTTGTAGAGCAGCATAGAGCCTCTGAGCCCTAACGTAAAAATTGATCTAAAGCCGCTTTCAACTCCTCAATTTCTACCTCAATGTTGCCCTGCTCAGCGGCTCGACCGATACACTCGCTTAAATGTTCATCCAGGATAATTCGTGCCACTTTATCCAAAGCCCCTCGAACTGCAGCAATCTGTACCAAAACATCAGGACAGGGGCGACTTTCTTGCACCATAGTCTTAATCCCTCGAATATGCCCCTCGATTCGAGACAGGCGATTGATAATTCGCCTCAGAGATTCTTCATCATGGACGTGACCATGAGTATGTTGACTATGGTTGTGATTCAGCTCTTGAGTCAGGGCATATTCCCTATCTTTCGCAATCATAGCGGTTTTATTAGTTTTATTATTTCAAGGTTAACCAACTTCCTGGGTATATCATTATCGATAATTCTTAGCCTAACTTGTTCGGGTCTCAAGGGCTGATCACCCCTTGAGGTCAAGCTCTCTCAATCTTCTGGAACTAGCCCAGGTAGTACCAACGTCATAGGAATAACTCTTAAAAGAGCGATTAGATGCTTGTAGCAACTAATCTACAATCCTAAAAATCTGCCTCGAAACCCACTCCTGGCTGTGGGTGGGAGGAATCTCAGGGAAGCTAGACTTGAGTTAGGGGTTAATGCTAAGGGTCAGCAACAACTGACTAGTAACCACTAGCCGCCAAGTAAATCCCATGCTTAAAGGTGGTGGGATTGGCTTAGCAATACTATTCCCCAAAATTAACCAGAAGAATACGATAATACTATGTCATCAACTAAATTTTCGATTTGGCTTCGCTCAATTAGTAACTATCTCTTGGCTATCTTACTTGGAGTCTTATTGACAGTTGGCGTTTATCGTGTATCTCCCTCCAAGGCTGCTCCTGTACCCAGCACAGACTCAGTAACTCCCCCACTGATCGCCCAACAACTGCTGAATCCACAGCAAACTACTAATAGCAGTTTTGTAACAGCAGCGGTGAATCGGGTGGGAGCAGCAGTGGTGCGTATTGACACCGAACGGACAGTGTCCAGGCGTGTGGATCCCTTTTTTGATGACCCCTTTTTCCGGCGCTTTTTCGGTGATGACTTTTCAACCCAAATTCCCCAAGAAAGACGTTTACAAGGTCAAGGCTCTGGCTTTATTATTGACAATAGTGGTATCCTACTGACCAATGCCCATGTTGTGGAAGATGCAGATAAAGTAACCGTTACCCTCAAGGATGGGCGCAAGTTTAATGGTAAAGTCAAGGGTGTGGATGAATTCACCGACTTAGCTGTTGTCAAAATTGACGGTACTTCCTTACCGATTGCCTCTCTAGGGGATTCGAGCCAAGTTCAGGTTGGAGATTGGGCTATTGCTGTTGGTAACCCCCTAGGGCTAGATAATACAGTGACTTTGGGAATTGTCAGCACCATAGGACGCTCCAGCGCTCAGGCAGGTATTCCCGACAAGCGACTAGACTTTATTCAAACCGATGCAGCTATTAATCCTGGAAACTCTGGTGGTCCGTTGTTGAATGCGACAGGGGAAGTAATTGGCATCAACACTGCTATTCGGGCTAATGCCATGGGAATTGGTTTTGCGATTCCCATCAACAAAGTCAAAGAGATTTCCAACAAACTAGCCCAAGGACAAAAAGTTGTCCATCCATATATCGGCGTTCGGATGACAACCCTAACCCCGGAACTAGCACAAGAGAACAACAATGACCCCAATTCTGTTTTCCTATTACCAGAAATCAATGGTGTCTTGGTAGTTCAAGTAATGCCGGATACACCAGCCGCTGATGCTGGTATGCGTCGTGGGGATATAATTGTTCAAATTGATGGAACACCTGTTACTAATGCTACACAACTACAGCGCCTTGTTGAAAATAGTGGAGTAAATAAGGTACTAGAGATAAAAGTAAGGCGCGGTAAGCAGACTACTAGCGTGTTTGTTCGCACCGATGCACTAAAAAATCCTACTTAGCTTGAGTTCGACATAACCAACTTTATCCAGGAGTCAGGAGCTTCGAGTCAGGAGTCAGAATAAATGATTTCCCAGTTAATTGGCAATTAATCAGAGTTTGATCAGCAATAAAATTCTGTATTATCCCCACACCTCCCAGACCTGGGATCACCTCCCACGCTCCCTGCGCCCGGGGCCCAGACTCCCCACGCCCGGGCCCTATCTCCCCATCTGGATCTATAGTCCTACTTTGAATAATTCCTATTACTTCATTTGGGGCAGAGTTCAAGGTTTCTGAGCAGATACAACTATGGCTGACATAGGCAGAAGCAGTCGATTATTTTGCCTATAGCTTGCCGTTTCCTGGTGAATTGCTGCCCGTATATTGTCAAGGCATTTACTAGTTTGAGCGCGCAGTATCCCACCTGTTCTGGCGGTGCCTTTATAAAAAGCATCAAAAAGTTCATCGGCACTGCTAAGTTCCCAGAGTAGGGGAATTTCCTGCACAGAAGGATTCTTAAATCCTAAATTTTGCAAACACTTGAAGCAATAATCCTGTTCACTAAACAGAAAAAATGGCGGCCCTTCTGGAAGAGTAATATCTGTATTTTTATAGGTCTCAATCGCCTTATTCATAATCTTCAACGCTATCGATTTTTCGGGCTTACTCCACACAGTAAACCCAAACCTGGCCTGGCTAGCAATTACCCGAAATGCTTCACCCAATGCTTTTTCTGGTTCAGCCAAATGCAAAATTCCAAAGTTCATTACGGCTGCTTGATATTGAGATTCGGGAAAGGGTAACGATTCCGCTTCACCCTGAAAAAATTCGATCGCGTAGCGTGACCGTAGGTCAATCTGGGGATTCAGTTGCCGTGCTTTGGCAACCATAGCGTCTGATAAATCTACCCCCGTTACCTTACATCCTCGCTTGTGGGCCTGGGCAGCCACATAGCCAGGACCAGTGGCAATATCAAGTAATTCCATATCCCTTGCGGCATTTACACTATCAAGCAAAGACTCGATAGTTTGGCTAGTTAGAGATGAAAAAGAGGAATGATATTGGTCTACTGACTGTTGCCATCCACAATATTCAAATTGTCTAAATTCCTTGGGATTATTGGTGGGTACGGTCATATTTTGGTAATCTTTTTGGTAGCTGTTAGGTAAGCATTCAGCCGTCAGCGGTCAGCCGTCAGCAGACTTAACTCATAATAAATGAATGGTTACCTGTTTTATTCAAAAGCTTTTCCCGTAGCGTGGCACAGGCTACTTGAGGTGCTATCAGCTATCAGCCAAAAGCCTGTGGCCACGCTACGGCAACAGTTTATGCCCATAGCGCAAGCTACACCGAAGAGCTTTTGAATAAAATAAGCTGACGGCTGATAGCTGACGCCTGAATGCTTACATGGCCTTGAGCCAAAATTAGCCTTAATGACGAGTGTAAGAACGCTCGAAATGGGTTTTAACTTGATGGGCAACTGTTGCGATAACAACGGCTGAGCCAGACCCTAAAATAGCAACTAGTTCAGTCCCAGAACCATCCGTAACTATTGCCAAAGCCGCCAATGCGATCGCTACTCCCACAAAAGTCGTTTTTAACCGGTTGGTTACCTGATAGGCTCGATTACAGGAACCACAGATTTGAGTATGTCGCCTTAATCGGTCTAGGGGAGCTGGTTGTTGATTATCCTCCGATTCTTTCTGGGATAGCTTCCTGGTGGAATAGCCTTGATAAAAAGGTAAAGATGTTCCGAACTTATCAAGCCACTTGCGATACTCAATCAACAACAGATCTGATGTTTTGAGTGGCAAATACAGAGACTTTAGGCTTGTTCCCAACCGCTCCACTTCTGCCTGCTGTCCCACCACAAGTGGTAAATCTTCTTCTAAGAATTTGTCTCGGTACCAGTGTTCCATCCAACGAGGCTGTAGCTTCAGTTTCCAGAAAGAATAATTCTTATAATTCCTGATAATAATACGGCATTTGCCTTTACCTAGAGGAAGGGAATAAAGTGCTGCTCCACCGATACGAACTGATTTTTCCCCACTTGAGCTTTTGTAGGTCACTAAATTGGGAGCAACGAAATCAAGGTTTACCCATGGGCTATTCTTTTGCCTGGTTTTTCGGTACCTGCCTCGAATCCCAAAAGTAGAACTTTCCAGGACTTCCATTTCTAAGGGTTGAGCGTATTTTCGACTACTGAGGGTGCCCTCGTGGCTGATGAAGAGGTGAGAGGGATCGAGGGCATTTTCTATAAAATAGGTTTGGTCGTAGGGTAGGTCTATCATATAGTCTGAGCTGGCAACTGTAGGATTTTCCAAATCCGCTACAGTTGGGATGCCCTCAATATCAGCAGCTTCAGATTTCCCCATCCATACCCAGACAATACCTTGCCGTTCCACAACCGTAAAGGATGGCACACAGGCTTTGGCTGGAATCTTGGCATCTTCTGGTAACTGGGGAATGTGCAAACATTGACCATCTTGACCAAATTGCCAGCCGTGATATAAGCACTCAATTTTACCATCAATGATTTGTCCGTCCGAGAGTTTAGCGGCGCGGTGAGGGCAGCGGTTTGTTAAACAGGCTAGCTTACCATCTTGGTTTCTGAACAAGACTAAAGGCTCGTCGTACAGGGAGAAGCTGTAAGGACGGTCTGTGGGCAGGTCTTGGACAAAGGTGACAGGATACCAGCACTGCTGCCAGTTGAACTCTTGCTGTGTTTCAGCTATAGGAGCAGTGGCAGTTTTTTGTACTGCTTCTGGTGTTTTGGTATCAACTCTCATAGATAACTTCCTCTATGAAACAACTGACCATCTTAGATGGCGAATCTGGAGCTTTGTTAGCACTGAGGCCAGCAATACTAAACCTTTATGTCAATCCTAGTACTAAGGCTTGCTAGACATTGCCCACCCTATTGTTAGACAATCAGGCATTCCTGGGTAATCAAATCAGCTGCGCGGGTATCATCCGTGAAGTGAGCAACCCCTCTCTTGATTCTATCAGGGCTGTATCTCCAACTGACGATGAGAGTGCTATCGTGACCAGGCTCAAGGGTTTCTGGCACGTTTATGGAAATCCCGTCGGGAAAATCAAATATTAATCGACCGTCTTTCGGCCAATGGGCAGGGTAATCTGGCAGGGGAATTTCATCAAATGTGCCTGATCGTAATACCAGGGTATCTATGGCCTTAATGCTCGGATAATCCCGATTACTTACCTCTGGTCTCTGATTAGACCAGGGAAATGGGACAACGTCAAGTTTCACTTCGCGAAACAAGGAAATCCCGGAGAGTACACATCGATTCTCTGACTCCTTGGAGCGATCGGGGAAATAGCCAATTACCACGCTGATACGACGGTTCCCTTGGAACAGGTAAATTTCGGTGAAGTTGGCCTGGTCTTTCCTAAGAGGTCTGCTCATTACACCAGAGGATTTAGATGAAAACATCGTGGTTGAACTCAGATCGATGGGGTGAGAGATACCTGGACCGCATTTCTCAATAATCCACGTATTTTCTTGGACTTCCGAGGGGTCGTCTTGGTTAATAAAACATAGATAATGCTCAAGTTGAGATGCATCTGCCAGAGGAGTAAATCTTCTTGTGGAATCAAGGACTTTATCAAGAATTCCGTTACCCTTATATCGAGAAAGAATTCCTTTCCAGGTGAATCCATGATCCTCAATAAAGCGATACCATTGTCGGAATAATTTTTCGTCTGACTGGTCAGTTGACTGGTTGTCCTGAATCTGATTATGATCATTCATGGTTCTTTACTTCCTCTAGTCCGACTTAACCTACTCTAAGTTAACAAAGAAAGCGATTGGCCGTAGGCCACGCTACGCGACCTTTGGTCACGCGGGGCGCGTTCGCTATACTCGCGCCTACAGGATGGGATAGCGATCGCTATCACCTAGTCAAATAACTGATGCGATCGCATTTAGCGTGACCTTTCGGGAAAAACCCGACGCTGCGCGAACGGTCAATTCCGTAGGGGCTCAATGCTTAGCATCGCATTTTTTATCAACCCCTTTCTTTCTATGCTCTATAGGCACTTTTTTTGGCAATTATCAAAATTAATATCATCAAATTAAGGGTAATTCCAGCTATTTTTTCTACCAATTATTAGCGTTCACACTTCCCATCTCCCCATCTCCCCATCTCCCCCTCTCCCCATCCCCCCCCCCCCCCCCCCCCCCCACACCCTCCCCCCGGCGGCTCCAAAGGAGCATGGCCAAAGTAAATAGCGCTAGGCACAGTGGAAGAGTGTGGCGCTGTCCGGCACGACGACGAGGATCTTCTAGTCAAGCTTTGGCTTCTATAATTGCGATTTGAGACACAGGAGTAGATGCATTAAAGGGAATTTGCGCGCTCTTTATACCATATTCCGATTACAATTAGAATGAAATAGCCCTGCCTATAATGGTGGGCACTTGTGTTTGGAAATCTAGGATTTTAACAAAGATTATCGCACAAGTGCCCACCCTACAATCTACTTTGAGCATATGTGATTAACCAGATATATTCCCCTTCATGTACTCACCATTAATCATCACGGCTAATAGGGCGATATTGATTCAACCAACGAACTTGCCCTAAGCAATCTTCTGATTGAGTCTCTAAAAGAAAACGCTCGAGTGCCTTAATCAGGTCGGATAAGTTCCATCTGCTTTGAGCCGCCAGAATAATGCCATGATGTTCTGGGTATTGTATGGCTAAAGCGGAGAAATCTTTGATGTTGAATGTAAAAATACATCGCCCTTGAGCCGTTGCCTTCAAAAGTTGGGTTTCATCACTTGCATCTTTGGCTATCCATTCATTGGGAGTCCGAGTAACATCATGACCACGAACGGTTAGGGCTGATTGTAAGGCTTTGATGGACGTGTCCGCATCTTTGGTGTTGCCGAAGTTTAGACATTGGCTACTTCGCTCTCTTGTTCAGCTACAATCGCGCTGTCAATTTCGGTTTGATGTGCGCTGTAAAACCCTAGTGCGTCGTTAATTTGAGTTTCAGTTAACCCATATTCCTCGGCCAGCTGCTTGGCAGACATTCCCCATTGGTGGGTGGCGATCGCAATTGTCTGGACTCGAATCCCTGTCCCACGAATGACTGAGACGGGGTGACCACTGGCTCCTTGACGATAAGTGATGTGGGGAAAGCTTGGGTCATGGAATTGATGCTTGAGAACAGCAACTTTTTCAGCCACTGCCCATAAAATAAAGTCGTCGAGGGAAATGCCTTGACGCAAAGCACATTGTTCTACTTCTTCTTGAAGTTGAAGCGGCAAGTTAAGGGAGTAGGATGCCATTTTTAAGGTAAGGTCTGCATTGTCGGTTAATTTACCTTCTGATCCTAACGGATGCTCTTAGTATAACACGATCGCACAGGATTAGTCGTAATACATAAATTACCAAAGACATTAGACACTCTATGCTTGAGAATGTTAGGCAGAGGCAGGGTCCAACAACAGGCCATTGATGAATTAGAAGCACTGCCAGAAACAAATCAATTTCGGTAAAATACGTTATTGTTGTTATCTTCTGAGCGTAGTAACTTAGAAGTAAGTACAGAATTATAAGAGCAAGACAGAGAGAAAATTGATGCGCTTATCACCACTTTTATTAGAAAAATTAGAAGCTGCTACTCAGTCAGGCATACAACAGGGTATACAACAAGGTATGCAGCAGGGTCTGAGGATGGAGCGCACTGCGATTATCGAAAACTTGTTGAGAGTGAGGTTTAATTCTCTTGATGACCAACTGAGAGGTATTATTGAACCAATGCTGTCCTTATCTAATCAATAATTTTCCGCTTTAATATTACAGTTATCTCAGCTATACCGTGAGGAATTATTAGCAAGATTCAGTGATTAATTCAAAGTTCAAAATTAAAAATTAAAAATGAATGAAGCCCAGTAAGGGATGGTGCGTTCGGTGATATTCTGTCAATAAATGTCTTGATAGATCTTGTGTTATCGAACCCACCCTACAAGAGCGTACGCAGTACCAGACGACTTGATCGCGCTGCAAGCCAAAGTTCAAGACATGGTAACCAGCATAGTGTTAGAATTATTCCATTATGCCAACAATTTTACGGATCGGTCCTTATCGTTTCTACTTTTACAGTCATGAACCGAATGAACCACCGTACATCCATATTGACCGTGATGCTTCATCTGCTAAATTCTGGCTGGAACCAGTCAGTCTAGCTAGCAATGTTGGTTTCAGTGCTAAGGAACTTCGGAAATTGCAAGGGATAGTCCAGGAAAATCAGAAAAATCTATTAGAGGCTTGGTATGGGTATTTTGGCAATTCGAGCGGATGAGAGAGTTAAGAATGTCTACTTTACTGAAGAAACCATTAGTGTTGATTTAATGGATGGGCGGAGAATTACCGTACCTCTAGTTTGGTACCCAAGGCTACTTAACGCCACACCAGATCAACGTTCAAATTGGGAAGTTTGCGGTGGTGGTTATGGCATCCACTGGAGCGACCGAGGACGAGGATTTGAGTACAGAAGGGATGCTGCGTGGTGCGCCAGCCCCATCCTCCAGAAATTTATGAGTTAATCGAGGTGAGGGACCCTAAGGTTCAAGCTCACTGGCGGCAGGTATCTAACGGTTACGAACTAAGCGTACGCCAGTCCGTCCAGTGCAGCGTCAGAAAGGTTACGCAAAAGCCCGTGATTGTTGGGTTTCGTGCCTCAACATTATCCCCCCTTTGAGTCAACCTGATGAATTGAGGTCCTCGTAAACCAGTAAATTAACTCTTTTTAACAGCCTTTTATCATTCTCTTGTAGCCAAATATAGTCAGACCAATATGCTTCGGTAAAAGTGATTTTAATTCATAAATTAATTGTTTAATTGACTTTTTTACAGATTTAGCTTGTTCAATTGATTCTAAGAGATGTTCGGCATTGGTAGGATTGGATAATAAATATAGTGTTTCTTGCCAAGAGTTAAATTCATCTAAAGACATTAAAACAGCTTGTTTTCCTTGATCATTACATAATATAGTTGGTTCTACATCAAGAATGACCCGCTCGATTAGTTTATCTAATTGGTGTTTGGCTTGATTACTCGTAATTGCTTTCATTTTTAGCTAGTCAGAGTTACATACACCAGAAATGTAACAGAAATTAACTTTTTTTTGGTCATCCAAACCTACGGGCGATCGCATTATGAGTCCGATTTTGTTATGGTAACTTACAATATAAGAGAAAATCTTAGGGTAACAAGCATGAAAATCAAGGGTTTTGGGTGGTGCGTTCTTCATAATCGTGGGGTGAAGCAGCAGATTGCTTCAAGGAAGGCACCCTACAAGAGGGACGATCGCTACGAGCCAATTGGCATCAGCCTAGTTCTTCACCTAGGGTTTGCTGTGATGCGTGCCGGATGTGTAGAATGCGAACGGTCGCTCCTTCTTGCTCTTCCAATATGGTAAAAAGAATTCGATATGAATTACGTCCCCGACCGTAGAGTAATTGTCGTATTTATTGACTGAAATACTTATTCTCTCTTGCATTAGGACAACGTTTTGGAAATTGCGATAGAGATTCGATTGCTTGTAGCAATCCAGAATACCAAAGGCTAGCCTGGGTAGGAGATGTGACTTGGGATAAACGTAGGAAGGCGCTGTCGGCTTCCGCCTCTGCCACACTGGAAATTTCAAGAGAGTATTTCATGAATCGACTGGCAGGTTGTACTGGCGACGCTGCTCTTGGGCAAACTCAGCGAAAGACCGAAATCGNTATTTTTATTAATGGAGGCTCTTCTGCCTACTCTCAAACCGCACTGTAACTTCACTCAGTCCATTATTTTACGTCGCTTAACTTACGACCAGCTGCCAAAGCTTTTAGTTCTTCGTTGGGCGGTAGTGTTCCGAAGTTAAACAAGTTACTAACTTATTTGATTATAAAATAATGGATAATGTTTGACAAGGTTTAGAGAGCTATAAGGCTAATAGTTGCACCTCTATTGATTAGGGATTAGCTTATGCCAACCTTTGACCTAAGGCTTTGAGAGCAAACTGAGGCAGAACCATCATTCTTTGACCTAAAGCTTTGAGAGCAAACTGAGGCAGAACCATCATTCGCCGCCAACGGTGGGGTTCTTGATACAACCGATATAACCATTCGAGATTATTCTTCCGGAACCAGCCTGGCGCACGGGTTTTAGCCCCTGACCAGATATCAAAGCTACCACCAACACCAATCCAAGTGGATTGGGGACACAGGTGGCGATTCTGGGCAATCCAAAATTCTTGACGTGGTACACCTAAGCCGACTAGTATGATTTTAGGCTGTTGTTCTTTTAAGGTGAGCTTTAAGTCTTCCTCTGCTTCTGCACTGAGGTAGCCATGACTAATTCCAGCGATCGCTAATTTTGGAACTCTCTTCTGCCAAACCCTAGCTGTTTTTTGGACTACATGAGGGGCTGCCCCATAGAAGAACACTGGGCAAGATTCTCCGTATTGTCCAGCCTTGACCAGTAAAGACTCAGCTAGTTCAATTCCTGGACAGCGCTGCTTTTTTTTACCGTGGAGTCGTAAGTAAAATATAATACCTGCCCCATCAGGAATCACCAATTCTGCCTGCTTGATAACGGCAGCTAGCTCAGGGTTGCGCTCTCCCTGGATTGCCATTTCGGCATTTAGAGTTACTACATGACTACCTAGACCTTTAGTGAGACGATCGTCTAAGTAGTGACTGTAGTTGTCTAAAAGGTGAACGGGTAACCCCAAGACCGGAAATTGTTCAGCTGTTTCAAACATTGGCTTTTGCATACCCTCACATCACCCATGTATTTTATTAGAAATTTAAACACTGAAAACTCCGTCACAAAGCGAGCGGAGATGAAAGTGACTAGCGAATTTAGTCCCCTAGAAATAATTCTAGTATTTGAGGTTGACGATTATGTAGCGCTAGGATATACTGAAACCATGAGTACAGGTTGAAAAACCGTTCGCGTAGCGTGGCCTTTGGCCTTGGCGCAACCGGGAGAGAGACCCGCCCCTGCTTGACCTTAAAATAATAATGCTCGGAGGGTAGGGAAAGTCCTCCTTAAAAACCCAGTCATCAATTAACCGTTGGTGTGTGAACCAAGCAAAAACACGATTTGAGATAAAAACGGTACGGCGGGGCACGCCGGAACCAGGTGAATGAGAAAGCAACGGACTTTAATCACGCACTTTCTAGCAAGTAACCAAACGCGATCGCGAGAATTGCCCGCTGGGTCTACTGTGAACTAAACTGAATTCTTGTTCTTGACGGGTCTTTGGTTTAGATATTGCTTACTTTTTGGCGGCGTCAAAGATTAGGACACAGTGGTTTAAGGCAGCTCGTCGATCTGGGAATCGCCGTTCTTTCAAGACGGCGAGTGTCAATTAGGATGATCTCTTATGGCAGAGCCAAAACTTCTTTAATTAATTCCTCAGGATTTCGTACTGATCAGGAAAACTTGGGAATTGGGTATGTGATTGGGTTCCAATTGAGAATTGGGATCTGATGGTGGTGTTAAACTCAATTAGGAATTATTCCGCCATCTTTACTGAACTTAGGTGGCGGAAGTTTCATTAAAAATTAAAAAGACTATTAGGAGTTGACGGTTGACCATTTACCGCAGAACACAGTCAACCGTCAACCTTCAACCGTCAATTTTCAACTTTTAACCTTCAACTTTTAACCTTCAACTTTTAACCTTCAACTTTTACTTTTCAACTTTTAACCTTCAACCTTCAACCTTCAACTGTTAATCAGTTCTGAGCAAATACACTAGCAGCAGCAGCAATACCTGCTCCTGGTGTCATGGATTGGTGTCCCAATTCCTGAAGGGTGGCTTCGAGAGCACCAATGACAGCAAGAATATCTTGCTCACAGACAAAACCTAAGTGACCAATGCGGAATATTTTTCCCTTATAGTGGTCTTGTCCCCCAGCTAGAGCAATGTTATAGCGTTTTTTCATCACAGAACGAATTTTTTCGGACTCTACTGATGTGGGAATCACTGCCGTTGCGGCTGGGCTAGCATACTCATCAGAACCAAACAAAGGTAATGATAGGGCTTTGACGGCGGCGCGGGTTGCTTGCATCAGAAGCTGGTGACGGGAAAATATTGATTCTAACCCTTCTCTTTTCATCATGCCCAGTGAAGCTTGTAGGGCAATAACTAGGTTCACTGGCGGGGTAAAGGGATTGCTGTTTTTAGCAGTAGATTTCTTGTAAGTCCCTAAATCTAGGTAAAACTTGGGCAGGGTAGCAGTTTTGTAGGCTTCCCAAGCTTTAGGACTAACACTGACAAATCCGAGTCCTGGGGGAATCATGTATCCCTTCTGGGAACCAGAGCCTACTACATCGAGACCCCAGTCATCAATGGGTACATTGACTGCTCCGAGGCTGGTAACGGCATCAACAATAATTAGGGCTTCGCCGTGGTCTTTGACGTAACGATTTATGGTTTCTAAGTCGTTGAGAACGCCAGTAGAGGTTTCAGAGTGGGTAACGATTACGGCTTTGATTTGCTTTTCGGTATCAGCTTCTAGCTTTTCACGAAACTGCTCGGTATCTAGGGGCTTACCCCACTCAGCGGTAATGGTGTCCACTTCCAGACCAAAAGCAGTACTGATTTTTCCCCAACGATCGCCAAATTTACCATTAGAACCAACTAAAACGCGATCGCCTGCACTGAGGAAGTTAATAATACCAGCTTCCATAACTCCGGTACCGCTAGCGGTTACAGTCAAGACATCATTTTTGGTCTGGTGTAGCCATTTGAGGTTTTCATTCACCTCTGCCATGATTTCGCTAAATTCCGGACTACGGTGTCCGATCGGGTGTTTGGCCATGGCCAGTAATACTTGTTCTGGTACTGGCGTCGGGCCAGGAATCATTAGTTTGAGCTTGTCTTCCATCTGTAGTTAGTCTTGGTATCTAGGGTTGTTGTGATCTGATGATTGGTTAGTTACTCTGAACTGACCGATTAAGTCTTGGATGTTACCGGACAAAACCGGAAATTCAAGGTTAATTTAGCGGTTACTTTGGCGTTTCACCACCGGACCATGGGAGCGGTTATCCCCACCCATGCTTACACGAAGACTGACCCAGCCACGCTAGATTTAAACTTGCCTTAAAGTCTTTGTATATTGACATCCTGAAGTTAGGACACTCTTTAGTTCGGAGCCATAGCGAGCATGTGTTATTGATGCCGACAGTGGGAGTGACGCTCCTCAGGAGTAGGTAACAATCTCAAAATATATTGGCTCAAACTGGATACTGTGACTAAATTTCTTAGTTTTTTATTTATGAAGTTGACAATTTAATTAGGAAGTCTTCCTGCTGAATCCGGTAAACCATTTTTTGAGTCATGGGCATCCAATTTGACGCTGTTGAGAGACCAGCGATACTCCATTGGCAAGTTGGCTCGCTGACAGCTTTGTTCTAATTGCTTCTGTTGAGCTAGGGCTTTACGCAGAGTACTGATCAATTCATGAACCTGCTCTCGCAATTGGGGGTTTTGACTGGTAGCAAATGCGGTTTGGCGCTCTAGCAGTTGGAGCAGCAGTTCGTAGTGAATATAAGATGGAAGGGGAATTGGATCCATGAAATTTGCTGTACCTCGGTGAGTCGGAGTCTGCCATCAAAATTGACTATTTTTTTGGGCTATGGGTCACTGATGGCTAAACAAGCTGGCAATAGCAACTGCTGGGTCTGGCTGTTTTACCAATGACTCACCAATGAGGACGGCTGTGGCTCCGGCAGATGCTACCTGATCAAGGTGAGCGTTGGTATGAAGCCCTGATTCACTGACTACCAGAATGCCACGTTCGAGTAGTTGGTTAGCCCTTGCTGCTAGTAATTGACAGGTTGTTTGTAAATCGACGGAAAAATCTTCCAAGTTACGATTGTTTATACCTACTAGGGTAACTCCATCGAGAGATAATACTCGATCTAATTCAGATTGGGTATGGACTTCGATCAAGGGAGTGATCGACAGAGTCTTAGCAATTTTGATAAAGTATTGCAGGTCTTGATCGGAAAGGATGGCTGCAATCAGTAAAACTGCATCTGCTCCGTGACTACGAGCCATGTACATTTGGTAGGGATAGATGATGAACTCCTTACACAGCAAAGGCAAGTCTACAGCAGCACGAACTTTTGCCAGGTTTTCCCAACTACCCTGAAAGAATTTTTGATCTGTCAGCACTGAGATCGCACTAGCACCACCTTGGCTGTATGACTGAGCAATGGCTACTGGGTCAAAATTTTCTCGAATAACCCCTTTGCTAGGAGATGCTTTTTTGATTTCTGCAATCAGGGCAGGGCTAGTCTTTCCTGATTTTAGGGCTGCTAGAAAGTCTCGGGGGGGTGGTGCTGTTTGTACTCGCTTACGCAACTCCACTAGAGGCAGACTTTCCCGCATCTGGTCAATTTCTTTCTCTTTGTGCCAGACAATTTCTTCGAGAATATGGTGGGGTTTATCGTCTGGTAGTGCAACTTGATAGTGCAGGGTTTGGATTTTAACTGCTGGATTAGGTGGGCGTCGGCGAATTTGCATCAGTAGTTTTATATAGTGCGTGAGTGCGTCAGTCCCTCAGTGCGTCAGTTTCTCAGTGCGTCAGTTCCAAAATCCTTTGTTAATTAGCAATTAACAAAGGATTTTGACTAATGAGTTACAGCTCGTTTGTAAGCTTCGTCGAGTACTTCTGACAGAGTGGGGTGAGCATGGACTAAGTAGGCGAGGGAGTTGACCGATTGTCTGTTTGCGATCGCATTTGAGGCTTCGTGAATTAAGTCGGAGGCGTGGATACCTAGGATGTGGACTCCTAGGACTTCCCCGGTATCTTTACGGTAGATCACTTTCGCTACCCCATCTGCTTCTCCTTCTGCGATCGCTTTAGAATTCCCCTTAAAGTATGATTTTACAATGGATACTTCAAAGCCTTCTTCGGAGGCCAATTTTTTGGCTTGTGGTTCGCTTAGGCCGACGTAGCTGATTTCTGGATGGGTAAAGGCGGCTGCGGGTATGCTGCGGTAGTCTATGGTGCGCTGACGTCCACAGATATTCTCTACTGCGACAATACCTTGAGCGGATGCGGCATGGGCTAACATCATTTTCCCAGTGGCATCACCAATTGCCCAAAGATGGGGCACGGGTTCCCCTGCTGAAAGTACTGCCATGGTGTCATCTACGGGAATATAACCGCGCCGGTCTGTTTCCACTCCTACGGCATCTAGTCCTAGGTCTTTGGTGGCGGGAATCCGACCTGTAGCGACCAGGCAAGCATCGACTTCGAGCACATCGACTACTTCCTTGGTTTTGGTATCTGCTAGTTCAATTACTACCGGGGAACCGGGAGTTACTTTCATCGCTAGCACCCCAGTGTGGGTTTCAATGTCCCGAGGTTTGATCAGGATGCGTGTGGCTAGTTTGGCAATATCAGGGTCAAAGGTTGGCATCAGGTCGTCTAGGGCTTCGATCATGGTGATTTCAGACCCTAGTGCTGTGTAGACATCAGCAAACTCTAGACCAATGTAACCACTGCCCACGATTGCTACCCAATCTGGCAGCCATTCTAGTTTGATGGCATCATCACTGGTAAATACGGTTTTGCCATCAATCTCAATTCCTGGGGGTACAAAGGGAATTGAACCAGCGGATATCATAATATCTTTGCCAGTGATAGTTTTTTCGCCATTGTCTGTAGCAACGGTTACTTTTTGATGTCCAGCTACTTTACCCCAGCCTTTAATAATATCCACACCCAAGCGTTTTAGGCTGTTGGTCAGGTCACCACGAATCTTACTGACTAGATTGCTGGCATGATTTGCGATCGCATTTCGGTCAAACTCAACCCCTGCTACTTTAATCCCAAGGGCATTGAGATGATGAGCGTCCTGTAGCTCTCGCACTCTACCTGATGCGGCTAATAGAGCTTTAGAAGGGATGCAGCCCCGGTTGACACAAGTTCCGCCCATGTCAGCGGCTTCAATAATAGCGGTTTTCAGACCACAGCTAACTGCGTGTAAGGCAGCACCATGACCCCCCACACCAGCACCGATAATCAATAAATCGTAATCAAAGTCTTGACTCACATCTATCTCCTGAGTTAGATTGGCTATGCTTCGTCCTTATTATTTTCAACTTGAGCAATCCAGGATTGCAAGTGCTCAACTATTAAGATTGGGAGGGTGAAGTATGAAGTATCTAGGATCGCAAAGGGAACAGGGAACAGGGAACAGGGAATCGGGAACAGGGAATCGGGAATCGGGAACAGGGAACAGGGAACTTCGGACGTGGGAACACGGAACACGGAAAAACTCCTGTGTACCTCATTAGGCTAGAAACCGCTATAGAAAAAATTTTAGTTAGCTCCAATACCTTAATTGTTATTAGTTACAAGTCATAACTAGAGATTTTTTTAAACTTACTTAAGTTAGATGGGGTGTATGTCACTTATGCAGAGCATTTGTACTCAAGCTATCGCCCCTTCATGGCTTTTAGCTTGCTCATATATAGCATTTGTATTTGATATTTCAAGCTGTATGGTCTTTTTTTATTGAACCATAAAACCCCGAATCTGTTTCCCCTCTTGCCTCTTGCCTCTTGCCTCTTGCCTCTTGCCTCTTGCCTCTTACCATTGAAATCTTGAGCATATATTGAGCCATAATATGTCAAAAATAATATTTTTTTTATAAATCTAAATTTTTTTTAAATAATTCAATATTTTGGCTAGCATACCTGCTAGATTCGGGTGGGTTACAAATCCTTTAAAAGATTGAGGTTTTAAGTAATGTTTAAGCGATTTTTTCAGTTTATTGGACTATTGGCTGCAGTAGTCTTGCTGAGCACAACTCTAGGGGTTTCTCCTGCCCAAGCCCAAGTTATTGAAGGCCCTGTAGGACGGACAACCACTGAATTTTATAATTTCCCTGAGGCCAGCACATTAGGTCCAATTACTGAAATCACGGTTCATCATGGGTGGATTATTGATGGCTTCAAGGTAAGTTATGCCAATGGAAAATCATTTCAGAATGGAGGTACTGGCGGCGGAGAGACCACCATCAATTTTAGTGCAGATGATCCATTAGTAGAAGTAGATGGTTACGTTGCAGACTATTCATATGCTGGCAACAAACCCTTAATTGCCCAATTAACATTTAAGACTCTTAAGGGCAAGACCTATGGTCCGTTTGGTACTATGCAATCAACATCAAACCGAAAGCCATTCACTTTAAAAGCTGCCCAACCCACCATTCAATCATTCTTCGGCAGCGCCAGTGGCTATCTCACTTCTTTGGGAGTCTATATCGACACCGGGTGTGAATAAACTGGGGATAGTTATCATCCGTATTCCCATCTTGTTGGGTAACCGGGGATAGTTCTTAATAAACCCTACTTTATTGTTTTTTTGATAAGGCAATTATTTATATAGTGTTTTTGGAATTCCAAGAACACTATTTTTTATAGAAATCATAAAATTATAGCAGAAGTCAGAAGTTTGAAGTCAGAAGTCAGAAGTTAAACTAGCTTTGTATCTAGGTTTGAGGAAAAGTGACTGTCCTAAACTAGGCTTCGACTGCTATAGATGCCTTTAAAGTAAGGTGGTTTGACTACGCTGGTTGAGTTTTGTGTAAGCTTATGCTTACAGTTTTGTCAGTCAACCAGCCCACCTAAAACTTGAGACTAAATACTTTCAAAAACGTTGCCGTTTAGCTTCGTACAACATCAAGGCAGCAGCAATCGCTACATTTAAGGATTCTACCCCTGGCATCAGGGGAATCTTAACTTGCTGATCTGTGGTGTTTACTAACTCTTCCTTAAGTCCAGCTGCTTCATTGCCCAGGAGTATTAAGCTAGGACAGCGCCAATCTATGTCCCAGTAACTGACCTTAGCATCTGGTACTGTGGCCACTACTTGTATCCCTTGAGCTTGAGCTTGAGCTACGAGGGTGGGCAAATCCGGGGTAACTGCCATGGGAAGACGGAACCACTGACCAACTGAGGCTCGCAATACTTTAGGATTATCTAGCTCTACACTATCGGAACTTAGCCACAATCCTTCTGCACCAGCAGCTACGGCAGTTCTAATGATTGTTCCAAGATTTCCTGGGTCTTGTATGGTTTCTAGGGCTAGCCCTAGGGAGAGGGAATTGAGGGGTTTAGGGGAAAGGGGAAGACGGGTTGCTGTGGCTACTACTCCATCTGGCTCAACTGTAGTAGCGATCGCTTTTAGTACAGACTGACTTACCACTTCCACTCTTTGAGACCGAACGGAAGCATCTTGGGATAGTTGTGGATGAGCTTCAAGCCATTCTGGTGTATAGCAGAGGGTGACTAGGGGATAATCTACGGCACAGGCTTCTGCCAACAGGTTGGTTCCCTCCAACAGAAATAGGTCTTGCTGCCGACGTCCTTTTACTCTGTGCAGCTTCCGAATTTCCTTGACTAGGGGATTCTTAGTGCTTGTCAGCATACAAGTCTGGCTAATTATGCGGAACCCGGGACTTGAACCCGGAAGTCCTTGCGAACACTAGAACCTGAATCTAGCGCGTCTACCAATTCCGCCAGTTCCGCGTTTGTTGGCGCTATAGCAATCGCTGGTGATTCCGATAGTGGTCAGTTCTGATTCAGAACTGTCACGGTTGAGGATTAAACTTAGGGTTGCTATAGGGTTTGCTCTATTAGCTCACCGGTTTTTTAGTATACAGCATTTACTGGGATTTTGGACAAGAAACTTGTCGATAGCCGCAACGCCTGCAAATTTCCCGGTTTACATTGCCAACTACTGAGTATAGTGGAAAACCTGACATTCGATCAAGATACGTGGAAAACTAGACATTTAAAAACTTTCAGGTAAAATCAAAACCAAATTTAACATTTCGCCAGAAATTGCAATGATTTTGGAGGATAGACCCATTAATCACTCTCAAAGCCCGATAAATCCCCAATCTCTGTCCCAGGAAAACGAATCGGTTCTCAAGATTTGGGGTAGAGCGTCTCTCCACGGACAGGTAAAAATTAGTGGAGCTAAAAATTCTGCCTTGGCAATTATGGCAGGGGCTTTACTGTGTTCTCAAGATTGCCGACTGCGTAATGTGCCTTCCCTAGTAGATATCGAGCGGATGAGCCAGATTCTTGCTGCTGTGGGAGTGAAGCTCAAACGCAATGGTGACATCTTAGATTTAGATGTCAGCCATATCGGACAATCAAAAGCTCCCTATGAGTTGGTTAGCCAGCTGCGAGCTAGCTTTTTTATCCTTGGTCCGATGCTAGCGCGATTGGGAGTGGCACGGATACCACTGCCTGGTGGCTGTGCGATTGGTGCTAGACCTGTAGACCTCCATGTCAGGGGTCTACAAGCGATGGGCGCTCAAGTTCATATTGAGCATGGGATTGTCAATGCTTATGTGAAAGGAACAGGTAACAACAAGCTAAAGGGGGCAAAAATCTACCTGGATTACCCCAGTGTCGGGGCAACGGAAACTCTGCTGATGGCAGCGACTCTGGCAGAAGGGGAAACCACCCTTGAAAATGCTGCTCAAGAGCCAGAAGTGGTGGATTTGGCGAATTTCTGCCGAGCAATGGGAGCTCAAATTAGTGGTGCTGGTACTAAAACTATTAGTATCTCTGGGGTTTCTAGTTTACATTCGGTGGATTACCCGATTATTCCTGACCGGATTGAGGCTGGCACTTTCTTGGTAGCTGGGGCAATTACCCACTCTGAACTGAGCCTTTACCCAGTAATACCGGAACATTTAACTGCTGTGATTGCTAAGCTACGGGCAATTGGTAGTGAGGTGATGGTGGAAGAACCCAATCGCTTACGAATTATTCCCAATAAACTAAGGGCAACGGATATTGAAACTTTGCCTTATCCTGGATTTCCTACGGATATGCAAGCCCAGTTTACGGCGTTGCTGGCTCTGAGTGAAGGAAACTGTGTGGTTAGCGAAACGGTTTTTGAAAATCGGCTGCGTCATGTTGCCGAATTGAATCGTATGGGGGCGGATATCCGGGTTAAAGGGAATAATGCGATTATCCGAGGTGTGCCAATGTTGTCGGGAGCACCAGTAGTGGGTACGGATTTACGGGCATCTGCTGCACTTGTGGTCGCTGGGTTAGGGGCAGAAGGAATAACTACGATTCAGGGACTCCGTCATTTAGACCGGGGTTATGACGATTTGGAGGGTAAACTCCGACAACTTGGTGCTAGAGTAGAACGGGTTCCGGCTCAGATAGAGGAAGAGGAACTTCCTCCGACTCCCACTAATGCTATGACTGCAACACAGAAGTAGTCATACTCATTAGTCATTAGTCATTAGTCATTGAGAAATTGTTAATTGTTAATTGTGATCAATTTTCAATTTTCAGTTTTCAGTTTTCAATATCTCTACTAGAGCTTGCTTTACTGTGGAATACTGATATTCCCATCCATAACTAGTGGTTCGTTTGGGTAGCACCTGTTGACCTTCCAAGACTACTGTGGCTCCTTCTCCCAGCAGGGCTTCTAGGGCAACACTGGGAACTGGTAACCAGGAGGGACGATTGAGAACCTCTCCAATGGCGTTACATAGTTCGGACATCAAGACAGGATTGGGGGCTGTGGCATTAAAAATCCCTTCCATGTCTGGTCTGGTTAGGGCAGCTATGATTAAGTTCACTACATCGTCTCGGTGAATCCAAGAAAACCATTGGCGACCGGTACCGATTGGCCCTCCAGCAAACATTTGAAAGGGGGGTATCATTTTGGCTAAGGCACCGCCATTGCCCAAAACTATACCGAGGCGCAGTATCACTAGTCGTACATCAGCTTCTTTGACTTTCTGGGCTTCCCCTTCCCAGGCTTGACAAACCTCTGCCAGAAAGTCGTCTCCAGCAGGACTTGTTTCATCAAAGGTTACTGTTTCACTAGTGCCGTAGTAACCAATGGCAGAAGCGTTTACTAATACCGTGGGTTTAGGGTCAGCAAGAGCGATCGCTTCCACTATTTTTTGGGTACCTAATTGGCGGCTATTGAGGATTTCTTGCTTACGGGCTGCTGTCCAGCGCTCTTCAGCAATGGGGGCTCCGGCTAAATTGACTACACCATCACAGCCTGCGATCGCATTTTGCCAATCCCCTGATTCGGTGGGAGTGTAGGCAATAGTTTCTATATTAGGAAATTGCTTCCTAGCTTTAGCTGAATCACGGGTTAAAATTAAGGGTTGATGTCCTTCTTCTTGTAGACGCTCGACTAAGCGGCTACCGACAAATCCTGTTGCTCCAGTAATTGCGACTTTCATACTTCATCCTTGATACTTGATATCGTGTCTGATAGCACACTTATGGCTTAGGTTAACCTGGGACGGAACCCAAAGACCGGGGGAAATGTGTAGGATGGGTAATTATCCTTCAGTAGATGGTTTGCTTTCACCGTAAGCCATGCCATTAGCTTGAGCGTACCGATTCATGAAGCGCATGAAGCGTTCCCAATGGTCGTCTTGATCAATTTCAACTTTACACTCCACTCCTGCTAGCTCATCTCCTTCTGGACCACCGAAGCGAAATTTTATTGAGGATGGAGTCATATTAATGACCCCTTCTTCGTCTGTTAAGACCATTGATTGAGAAAATCGGTTTCTATAACTGTTGAATTGTTCAATAGCCTTTAANGATTTTTCTCTTGTTGAACCCAATGCCGTAGCTTTTCCCATCCCCGCACCAAAGCATCATGGGCTGGTTCTACATAAGGATTACCATCAGTATCTTCTCCTTTCACCAATAACCGTGCATTGGTAAAACGCTCAATTACTTCCTTCACTAAACCATTTTTCTGAGGCGGATATTCTAGTTCTGATAAAAGTACGCGCCTACGGGCTAACTCACCCCCAGTCAGGGCAACCATCCGCAACATTACATGACGGATAACTTGCTCATAAGCGGGGTTTTCTTTAACTAGCGCCTGATATTCCTGATCAGCCCTTTGAGTTAGCGATCGCATTACTCCCCCCAATTCCATATAATCGGCTTGAGTCAAGGCCCGATCAATAGTGATTCCTCTATATTGTGCCTGCCGTTGTCGTTTTAAATATTTTAAATAAAGTTCGCTCAAGGCAAAAGACAGCAGGGGCAATGCTCCGGGCATATCCGCCACTTCATTAATCAATTCTTCTACAAGTTCGTGGGGTTGAAAATACATTACCCGTGCTTGAGCCGGTTTCTCAATCGCTTCCTTGAGTTCCCCTCGTGTCATCCCTGGTACAATAAATCGTCTGCTGTGCCAACGATTTTTAAGCACAGTATTTCCCAGGTTATAGTCTGTGGGGACAAACTTTAAGCCAGCATCCCTGACTTGGGGTTCAAAGTCAGACCGTAGGGTTAATACTACCCGTAATTTATCCCCATGGGCATTTATGGCTGTGAGTATCTGTTGGAAAAACTCTTTACGCTCATCTAAGTTTTGACAGAGTGTAATAATTTCTTCGCTTTGGTCAATAAATAGTAATAACTTAGAGTTGGGGTTATTTTTTGCCCAAACATCAATGCTCATTGCCAGGTTATGCTGGGGGTTTTGGGCTGCTACCTCTGGTAATTGGGCATCCCTTAAAGCCTTATTTAACCCTTGTAAGGGAGTCTCACCAGGACGGATGGGTGGCAAAATACACCATGTCTCGGTATTATCTTGCCGTAGTTTGGGAATTAATCCTGCCTTGACCAAGCTAGATTTACCGGAACCGGAAGCACCCAACACCACTGTCAGGGGATTAGCTTTGACAAAATCCTGTAACTTTTCTACTAATTCAGTTCTACCGAAAAACAGTGAACTGTGTTTCTCGTCAAAGGACTTTAAACCTCGGTAGGGATTTTGTGACTCATCCAATGGTGGTGCTGGTGGTAAATTAAGTTCATGTCCCGGAGAAAGAAAGATATATTCTCCCTTATCGTGCTTATTTAAACACCAAATACCAGGGGTTTGTCGTATCCGGCATTTTTCTGTGGGTATTTCGACTCGATCCCGTAAATGTAAATATAATTCTGTTGCTGTAATTACCCCATCTCCAGCCGGTTTACCATTTTTGGCGGGAGGAATTATATCTGCTGCACCTTCGAGGGCTTCTAATAATGCCGCCGCAAAAGGGGAATGATTGCCGACTTGACCGCGTTCGCTATCTAAATAAAAGTTATCGAGGGCTTTTTGGTCCGAGGCTGAGGAAGTAATAATTTGCCAGGCTGGGTCAGTAATAAAACGGTCATAACGCTCTTGGTGAATTACTTCTGGCGATGTTAGTAAATCCCTGGTGCTTGACCATTTAAAAGCACCAGCAAAACAGCAGTCTAGGATACCCAAGAAATGACGACAGGGTAATTGACTTAAAGCATCGTGTAACTTGGTCATGGGCAGATAACTATTAGTATCCCCCAGTTTGGCATCTTGAGGAATTAAGTAACCCGCCGGGCCATCATCCCCATTGAGAGCGACTCCATGACCAGCGAAGTAAAATAATAAGCGGTCATTTTTAGTGACTTGTTCTGGTAAAATATGAAATAAAAATTTGTGGAAGTTAGACAGAGTTGCCACTTCGTCTAAGCATACCCAGACTTGGTAATCATGCTTGGTGCGGAGAATTTCTACTAGTTTTTTGGCATCGTTTACGGCGGTGTTCAGGGAGGAAATGCCGTTTGTGTAGTTATTGATGCCGATGATAAATGCGAGATTGCGGGAGAACATATAGCAGTTGGCAATTTTATTAACTGCCAAATTATGGTTTTTTATTCAACAGGAATAACCCCTTATTAAGGGGCAGATATGTTTCAAAATTCGTAAGCATTTAGCTAAGGCAATACCTGCTAAATGCTGAGGGCTAATAGCCGATTTTTAAGTATCTATAAACTTATCTGGCTAACCCCCAAAAATTATGCATAAAATTTTCAAGGGTGGCTATCCCACAGGACTTACCCACGAACACTCTTAAGTCCCCATCTTCCCCCTATCGCCACACTCTTGCCCCTGTTACCTAGGTAAAAATTATTCCTATTACCAATTACCAGGCTTCATGGATAAATTGAACGAAATTGTTGGCTTCTCTAGGGCTAATGCTAATAAAGATAACCAGATAGATAATTAGCATTAGGCTTAATGTGTTGAACTCTTTCATTTCTATTTTCCTCAGATTAGTTAGTAATTAACTTAGTGATTGACTTAGTGATTGAAGGGATCCTCGTAAGGATTAGTAAGTATTCAGCTATCAACAGCTGATAGCTGGCAAGGGTAGCTTTTAAACTAGCCCGTTAGACTTAGGCTCAATCCTGACATTGCTGTCGTTGATAAATCTCCAATTAACAAGCTCTAATCAACTTCTTCTTCTTCTAGTTTTGTAGCTTTTTAAAGTTTTGACAGTACCCTTGTGGGTACTCTTCATGCTGGAACGATTAGCTTTTGGACTGTAATTACTTAAAATCCCCATTTCTACCCAAAGCTGAATAATCAGGTACACTGGATTTTTTACCGATTCCCGATTCCCAATTCCCGATTCCCAATTCCCGATTCCCGAACCCAATTGAGAACTGTTATATTGGGTGGCATGGGCCCTTACAGCATTGAACTTGCTATCTGCCTAGCTTATAACTCCCTTGGATTGTGCGGTCGTTTTCTTTTCTTTGTTATTCTTATTACTTTTTTCTCTGTTCACCGAGAAAAGGGGGTTCGGGGGATGAGAAGCTCTTGCCTTTAGGTATAGGAAGGGATAATCCCCCAGAGCCAACCGTTCGCGCAGCGTGACATGCAGGTCAAGGGTTCAATACCCTTGAGGTTGGCGGCGAGATCTTCGGGAATATCCAGAATCTTGGTGTAGAATAAAATATATAGTCACCTTTGAAGTGATGGAGATGGTAAACACAGTATTAACAATAGTTTGCAAGATTCAACCGACCCCTGAACAAGCCGATAAAATTGAGGCGACACTCGAAGGGTTTGCGGATGCTTGTGCCTATACCAATAATGCTGTTAAGCCGTCCATAACCAGTAAAAACGCCATACAAGCTCAGGTTTATCAATACATTAGAGAAACCTATGACTTAAGCGCCAATTTAGCAGTAAGAGTTTGTGGACGTGTGGCTGCAAACAGAAAAACTGTTAAACACAAAAACAAGCCTGTATCAAAATTCAGTCCCACTAGTGCTGATTATGATTCAAGGATTTTTAGCTACAGGGAAAAAGAGCAAACTGTTAGCTTAACTTTAGTGGGTGGTAGAGAGAGATTCCTTTTGGAGATTGGGAATTATCAAATTGGCAAACTCAAAGGGAGAAAACCTACATCGGCTCAGTTATGCAAGCATCGTGATGGTCAATATTACATCCATATTCAAATAAAAAATAAGGCTCCTAAACCCCAAAAAACGAAAAAAGTAATTGGGGTAGACTTAGGTCGCACAGATATTGCTGTTACCAGCGAAAACCACAGTTTTTCTGGTAAGCAGGTAAACGAGATTAGAGACAAATTTGCTAGGGTCAGGAAACAAATTCAGCACAAAGCCTCGAAGGGCACAAGAAGTAGTAGGCGCAAATGTCGCCAACTTCAGAAACGGCTATCAGGTAAAGAAAGACGTTTTCAGACTTGGGTCAACCACAATGTAAGTAAGGCCATCGTAGAATCGGCAAAATCTCAAGGGGCAGTGATTGCCTTGGAGGATTTGACAGGTATCAGGGAAAGAACAAACCTCCAGCCAAGATCTAAAACTGAAAAAAGAAGATCCAACAATTGGGCATTCTATCAACTTCGCGAATTTATACAATATAAGGCTTTAGAGGCTGGAGTAAAAGTTATCTTTGTTAATCCTCGTTATACTTCCCAGACATGCCATCAATGCCTACACATCCATCCAATTAAGGGTAAATCTTACAGGTCTCGAAAGCGCTACAAATGTGGTGCCTGTGGATGGAATGGGGATGCTGACTTTAACGGTTCTATGATGATTAAATTATTGGGGCAGAGCGTAACCCTGCCCGGAGGTTCGTACTTATCCTGTTCTCTAACAGATATTGTACAGGGCTACTAAAAGCCCCTGGCATAAGTGCCGTGGGGATTGGTTACTCTACCCTGATAGGATGTCGTACTGGTCGTTAATTGTAATAGAGGTTATTACCTCTATTACAATTAACGTGTTATTCAGGGCTGATTGACTGACAAAACTCCTATAAACTATGGTGTCGCTGCTATCCCGCTAGGGGTTTTACCCCTAGCTAATCACTCAAGTCTGTTAAAACGGACTAGGGATAAAGGGTTGGAGTCGGTTGAAACCGACCTTAGCTATGAGCTGTGGACTTAAATCCATGGCGGGTTTGATAGCAAAGCCCAATATTTTTCAGTGAACCAGTATTCAAAGACACACTAGGCAAGACTGAAACCTGATGTTTAGATGCCCAAAACCCGCGATTTTGGGGATTGGTCAAGAACATCTCAATCGGGTGCATCTCATATTTGAAAATGTTCTGTAGGGTGCGTTAGGGATGGACTAGCCCTGATTTTCGCATTAGCCAGTATTGGAACAGTCCATCCCGTAACGCACCACCACGTTAAACAACATGCATTGAGATGCACCCTCTCAATCGGTAGCTACAGAGTAGTTTGTAGCTGCCTACTAATTGAAGTAGCAATAGGTAAGCCAATGGGAATTTTTAAGCCACGTCAGCAGCCAAAAGAAACCAATGCTCAAAGTGCTAATTTTTACTACTTTAGAGGAATTAGCCATGTAGTGGTGGGCAAATTTCAAGCAGCCATTCTGGAATTGAATGAAGCGATTGACATTGACCCCAACCATGCTGCTGCCTATGACAACCGTGGGATGTGCCTTCGAGAATTAGGAAAGCATCAAGAAGCCCTAGCAAATTTTCAAAAATCAGCGGAAATTTATCATAAACAGGGTAAAAATACTGATTATCAAAAGATAATAGCCAAAATTCACGACCTTCACTCACGGTGATTCACTTAAGCCTGTGTAGTGAATGGTAACTGGTAATAGTTGTGTAGGGTGGGAAATTGTAACGGGCAAGATGCCCGTTCCACCAAGATGCCCGTTCCACCAAGATGCCCGTTCCACCAAGATGCCCGTTACACTAATATGCCCGTTCCACTAATATGCCCGTTCCACCTACCGGGTCAAACAGCTTTTAGCAGATGCATCCGTAGGGCAAAACAGTGCTATCAATGAATCGAAATCGGTATCTAGTTCAGGACTGACACAAAACTGGGCACTAAGCGCTACAAGAAGTAGGGTAAGTTAATAACGCACCCTACAGATAAGGTGAATAGATAGGGTGACTACAGAAGTTCTAAATTCTTACTCTCGGCTTTTTCATAAATTTTCAGAAAGCGCCTGATTAACTAATGGGTTGTTCAAAGACTATGCAGGATTGGCGACCCTCGCCAAGGGCATCTATTGATTAAGTCATTTAACAATTATTTGTCAAATGTTATTGGTCTTTTTTTATTTTTACAAAGTTAATTATAAATTGACTAATGACCAATGTTGGATTATTACTTGAAACAAAAGCACCCAGTCATGCAACTTGGTAAAATTCTAGTCCGTAAACGACTTATTTCTCCTATTCAACTCAATACGGCCCTTGAAATCCAGTCTTTAACTGGTATAAAATTAGGAGAAATTTTGGTAACTAAAGAATTGATTGAATCTCAGGATTTGGAGCAAGCACTGTTAGAACAATATTGGCGAAAAAATGGGTTTTGGGTGATTGACTAATACTCCTGGGTATAATTAAAAATTAAAAATTAAAAATTAAAAATTAAAAATTAAAAATTAAAAAGTATTCTGGTTTTTGATAGCTTTGAATACTATAGCGTTTCTAGGACTAATGAGGTACATAGGATTGTTTAACTCTTGGCTCTTGGCTCTTGGCTCTTGGCTAATCCCTCTAGTGGCCTACGGCCTCAGTCCCTGCTCCCTAAAAACCCAGAACGAAAGTACCTAACAGCAATTGCAAACCGCTGTATAATTACCGAGAAGTTATCTCAAGCAATGACTTGAAGCTGAATATGGCAGCAGGAAAGCTGGTGCTCACCCCCACTGCAGCAAGGGTCAGGGCAATATCCCTCGCCCTAAGTGGGGTAACCTTAGCCATTTCGGGAAACGGTGTTTTGGCCGACTATGCCTTGGCTGAAATAGTTCCGGATGGGACATTGGGTAATGAATCCTCTGTGGTGATACCTAATACCACTGTCCGAGGAGAAATAGCCGATAAGATCGAAGGTGGCGCAACACGAGGTGCTAACCTATTTCACAGTTTCCAGGAATTTAATGTCGGGGAACTGCAACGGGTTTATTTTGCTAATCCTTCTGGAATCGAAAATATTCTAACCAGGGTAACTGGGGGGAATCTATCCAATATTCTAGGGACTTTGGGAGTAGATGGACCAGCAAATCTGTTTTTGCTCAATCCCAATGGCATTGTGTTTGGCTCCCAGGCAAAATTAGATGTAGCTGGTTCGTTTTTTGCGTCTACTGCTAATAGCTTGGTATTTGGTGATGGGCTGGAGTTTAGTGCCACATCCCCACAAGCCCCGCCACTGTTAACGATTAATATTACTCCAGGATTGCAGTATGGTAAATATGACCCCAGGACAACAATTACAAATGCTGGGAATTTAGCTGCTGGAAAAGACTTGACCCTAGCAGCAGGCAATCTCGATTTACAGGGTCAACTGGATGCTGGTAGGAATTTGACTCTGTTGGCAGAAGATACAGTCAACATCACCGATAGTGTAGCGCAACCGTTTAAAGCGTACTCTGGTGGTTCGCTACTGATTCAGGGAAATCAGTTAATTACTATTGCAGCAAAGAACCATTCCGATAGTGGTTTATTGGCTGGGTTGGATTTACGGTTGCGCTCTGCTAATCCCATCACCGGAGATACTAACTATACCGTTGGCGGAAATATCATCATTGAGCAGTTGGATGGTAACCCAGGAAATTTCATCAGTCCCAATGATCCCATTATTCTGGCCAATGGGGATGTCAGTTTAGGAAACTATACCGGAGCATCACTGCATATTTTGGCAGGAGGTAGTGTTACCGTTGGTGACATCGAAATTAACTCTACCGATACCGGGGATAATGCGATTAGCCCTAGTAACTCCAATCCGTTTTTGGCTAGTCTGGCTAATGTCACCTTGTCGGACGAAGCGAGAACCTCTGTAGTGATTGATGGCAGTAAGCGACCTACTTTAGATATCCGTGCTGGCATAGATTGGACATTACTCGGCGGTTTTCCAGGAAATACCGATAGTGGTAACCTTGCGCCTAACTTTGGCAGTGCTGCTACTAGTGCAAATATCGAAATTGGTGAGGTCTCGATTAATGCTCCCAATGGACTGGTATTGTTAACGAATCAGTATCAAGCTAACCAATCCTTAGTTAGTGAAACCCTTAAAATTAGTTCGCTTCTGACTGGTGACGGTACGGATAAAAATAACTTCAATACCTTGAAGAGCCAGACATTTTCAGGGAATGGTGGCTCGGTCTTTATTGATTATCGCGGCGGGATTGAAATAACCGAACGCATTGATGCCTCTTCTGCTTCTGGGACGGCAGGGGATATTACTGTGATTACAAATGATGAACTATCTCTTGACAAAAGTTTCATTCTTAGCAATACCTTTGGCACCGAAAAAGCTGGGGATATTACTATCGATACTGGTTCACTCGTTGCCAAAGGTGGTGCTCAGATCGAAACGAGTACCTTTGGTAAAGCAGATGCTGGGAAAATTACCATTGTTGCTGATGATACAGTCACCTTCGACGGATTCGCACTACAGCCAGAGGATCGGGACATATCTGATCGAGCAACGGGTCCAGTCAATATTATCAGAGAAGGGGCTGAAGGTAACAGTGGTGGTATTTCGATTACCACAGGTTCCTTGTTTATAACTGGTGGGGCTCAACTCCAAGTCAGAGTTGGAGATCGACAGACCAATGACGAATCCAATGACAAATCCGTTGGTAACTCGGGGGATATTGAAATTTTTGCCCGTGATACAGTTTCCTTTGGCCCCGGGCAGACCGAATTTGGTGGTACTGCCGTCACTAGTATCGAGGATGAAGGTGAGGGTAAGGCTGGTGATATTAAGATTAAGGCAAGGTCAGTTTCTTTAACTGTTGGTTCACTGCAATCCAACACCCAAGGGCAAGGGAATGCGGGTAACGTAGAGATTATCGCTACAGAGACAGTCACCTTCGACAAAAGTCCTAATTCTATCCTCAGTAGGGTTAACCCAGAGGGTAAGGGCAATGGCGGCGATGTTCACATAGAAACTGGGTCACTTTTCCTCACCAATGGTTCTCGTATTATTTCTGAGACACGAGGCACAGGAAATGGCGGTAACGTCACAATTAAGGCACGGGATCAGGTGATTTTCGATGGGGTAGGGACTGAAGATGATCCTCTGTGTGATGATATATGTCCCAATGGTGTGTTCAGTAGTGTCTCATCAAAAGCGATGGGAAATGGTGGAAACATAGATATCTCAACTAATCAGCTCATACTGCGAGGTACCGGCAAGATTTCTGCTGAGGCTTTTAAGAATCAGAATTTCCCACAAGTCAAGGGCGGCAACATCGATATTGAGACCGAATTACTGATTGCCTTTCCCCCAACTCCTCCTGATGGTAGCGATATCCTTACCAAAGCTCCAACGGGTCAAGGGGGTGATATCACAATCGATGCCTTCACCATTTTGGGTGATATTGAAGAGCGCCCAGCCACTGATGGCAATAGCACCAATGATCTAGATGCCACTGGTAGTATAAACGGTAATGTAACTCTCAACATCACCAATGACTTCCTGGAGCGCGAGCCAAACAGCTTACCCACGGAACCGGGCAAAGCTCAATTTTACCAGCGCTGTCAACCAGGTAATAGCTCTGGCAGTAGGTTTATCAATACTGGACGTGGCGGCATACCCCCTCGCCCAGGTGAAATCAGCAGCAATACCCTTTGGGAAGATATACGCCGTCCCACTGCCCGTGGACGGTATCGCTCCCGTACGGCATTGGTGAAGCCCCCCGTTAAGCCCCCCACTACCCCTAAGCCAAAACGGATTATAGAAGCTCAAGGCTTGATGATTGATGCTGATGGCAATATCTTTCTGACTGCTTATCCCACTACCGTGACACCGGATGGGTCTTGGCGGCTGTCTGGAGAGTGTGGGCACAGGTAGTGTGGGGAGATGGGGAGTGTGGGGAGATGGGGAGAATTGAGGTAAATTTTAAATTCAATGTTCACAACTCCGACTCCCTACTCCCTACTCCCTACTCCCTACTCCCTACTCCCTACTCCCTACTCCCTACTCCCTACTCCCTACTCCCTACTCCCTAATAATAATAAGGATTTTTCGGTTCAGGAATTTTCTTAATCCCACTGGCTTCAATCACCAGCTGGCGTCTATCATCCAAGGTTTCAGTAATCATTTGACCTTCAACCTCGATCCAGGTATCGGAGGGATAATCATTACGGTTTTCATTAAGTTTTACTGGCAAACCCAAAGGATAAGCGTCAGCAGCACAACAGGTAATCACAAACCGGGAAATTAAGAGATGGTCTGGAGGGAGATTAGGAGCAATTACTACAAAACCATCTACTTTGACTTTTTGACCGGTATAAGCATCTGGTTCAGGATAAACATTCAAAAGCTTGATCCATTCAATTAGGGTGCGCTTTTCAGGATTGCTAGCACTGCGAAAGGATTGCGGTTGCGATCGCGTTATGGTGGGGGAGTCGGCTATACCCCGGTGTAGGGCGGTTTGGCTAGTAAATGCCTTGGGTGTCACGATTAAACCAACCATTGCCGTAGCGATTAGGAAGCCACTACTCCAACTAGGGGGAAATAAAGTTGTATGTTGAACAGCTGGTCTAGTTACTGCCTTACCTAATCGGTGTTTACGCTCTAACTTCAGGAGTTGGGATAACCTCAACCCTGATATTAACAATAAAATTATACCAGTGATAACTACCAAGCTAAAGTAATTGGGATGAATTAACAAACTTAACTCACCAGTTAGCCAGGATTTCAACAATAAAACTCCCCATAACGCTAAGGAAATTACTTCTGAAAGAGGAATTGACCAGTTTCTCCTGTAAGAACTTTTTCTGGACAAACGTCCTGAATGGTTAGATGGATTCATAATTAACAAGTCAATTGATTGTAGGAAGATTTAAAATTTAATCTAGGGAGTCGGGAGTCGGGAGTCGGGAATCGGGAGTCGGGAGTCGGGAGTCGGGGTTAAGAGATTGAGGCGGGGGCGCGGGGATTGTGGGGATAGGTGAGACATTTTGGGAAACCTTTATTACTGGATTCAACACGTCTGTTAAAATTACTCGTGACCCTTCATCCTTAATAATTCATCCTTCATAATTTAATTCCATAATCAGGTACACAGGATTTTTTCCCAATTCCCGATTCCCGATTCCCGATTCCCGACTCCCGATTCCCTACTCCCTAATCCCTACTCCCTACTCCCTACTCCCTAACTCACATACAAATTAAGAAACAAAGTCAATAAAAATGTTAATTGCCCTGCTATTAGAAATAGGTAAATGATTGACTTGGTTTTAAATACAGATAACAGTAAACCGATGGCTTTGATGTCAATCATTGGTCCGAAGATTAGAAATGCTAACAACGAGCCACTGGTGAAGGTTGAGGCAAAGGCGAGGGCAAAAAATGCATCGACAGTGGAACAGATGGATACTACAGCGGCCAATAGCATCATGGCCAAAATAGACATCACTGGTCCTTGACCGAGGCTAATGATAATATCACGGGGGATAACGACTTGAATGATGGCTGCGATCGCACTACCTAAAACTAGGATTGAGCCTAGCTCCCGAAACTCTTGTATAGCATTTTCGACAAAGAGCTGTAGTCGATCAGATAAGGGTTTAGTATTTATGTTCTGGCTAACGGGTGTGTTTAAGACATTAGCGTCTAAGGGCAAAGGTGTACCAGATTGACCGAGTAAATATGAGCCTGATTGTAGTAATGCTGGCTTATCCTCAGCAAATTTCCTTGGTCTAGAGCGAAACACTGCTCGTTGCAGTAGGGGGCCTAAGTCTTTCTGAGTACTGAAGACACAGCCGATAAAGATGGAAATACTTAAGGAAAATAAAATTCGCAATACCCAGATTTCCGGCTGGTCTCGAAAGGCTACCCAAGTTGACCAAATTACTACAGGATTGATGGTTGGGGCTGCGAGCAAAAACCCAATTGCTACTGGTGCTGGTGCTCCCTGGCTCAGCAACCGCCTAGCCACTGGCACATTACCACACTCACACACTGGGAACAAAAAGCCGACACAACTACCAAAAACTGCTCCTAGAAAGGGGTGGCGAGGCATACTAGCAATTAGCTTGCGCTCATCCACAAAAAACAGCAATAAGCTGGAGAGAATAACCCCCAGTAGCAAAAAAGGTGTTGCTTCAACCAACAAACTCAAGAATAGGGTGAAGGCGTTGTTGAGCTGATTCATGCATTTTCCTATTTATGCTTGAGCAACGTGTTAAGCAAGAGAAAAATCAAAGGTCAAAGGTCAAACACTAGTCTAGGGCAAGGCTTTTGGCTACCAGCGATAGGCAAATTTAATCGGGAATACCTTACCTGATACCAGATGATTCTTTTCTTTTCTAGCATAGAGGCTAGCTGTTTCCCCGTAGGGTGGCGCTTAGCTACACTTCATGAGAGGGTTGGGAATAGGTGACAGTGTTACTATCCTTGTTACTATCCTGATGAAAGGGTAAGCCAATGTCTGACCTAAGCAAAATAGTATACCCTAATCTTGACCTATTCCTCTACGATCTACGGGAAGGTCTAGGGCAAGACCCGGAAATTATTGATCACAACCGTGAACGATTCTGGCAAAGAATCTATGGTCATGCCGAGGGTGATGAATCAGACCTGATCCTAGAGCCAACGTTACTGGCTAAGCTGAAACAGGCAGAGCGCTCAGAATCTAGTTTGGTGGAACTATTGGGTGCTGATGTGGTCAAGCATTTCGAGCGTCCTTTGGAAGGCTACTACTACCCTATCCAAATTGGTAACACTTACGCCCTTCAGGTGAACTGTTCCGGAGTCTATGCTGATGGTATCAGACAATCCAACCATTCCCCCCAACCCATTACAAATATTAAGAAAATCCAAGGGGAAATTCTTGCCCACATCAATCACCAACCTGGAGCAATTGGTCAAACTTGGATCATGTGGGGTCAACTGTGTGACCGTGATCAAGACCCTACACAAATTGCCCTAGAATGCTACAAGCAACTGGTGTCTCAATCCGACTGGTCAAGAGACTTCCAAGCCCAAGGCAAAGTGCTAGGGGGGACTTTATTTGAATTTTGGCGTCCTCCCGCCGATTGGTCAGAGCCAGAAGCGATCAAGCACAACCATCATTTGTTAATCTGGTTGTTTCCCAAAAAGCGGTCTATTGATTCTATCATCGACACCATTACTGGCATTTATATAGACTTAATTTACCTATTGTATTATCGTAACAAAATTCTTTGGGCTTATGGTGAAATTAACAGACCACTAGCAGAACTTAAAGCTGATCTAGTCTCAGTTAAAAGTACTATTGATCAGATCAGTATGTTACCCCAAAATACAGTCAAATTAAGGGAAATACTAAGCAATAATCTCAACCTATTGTCTCGTTATGCTACTAATTTAGGGAGGCTGGATTCCCAAACCCAAACCATTAAAACCAATATCGAAGATTACCAACAACGATTGATTAAATTAAAACAGGTTTATCAACGGAGTGATTGGCACATTCTGGGAGAGTTTAGGGATTTAGCAGCTAGCCAATATCTGCAACAATTGGAGATGGAGCATGGCAGATTAAAGTCTGGTTTAACCTTACTAGAAAATCTAATTCGGACAGTAGATGGCATGACCCAAACTTACCAAACTCAGAGTAATCGCAGCTTACACCAAAGCATTGCTCTGGCTGGTGTGGGAGTAGCAACCAGTAGCATTACCGCTACTGTCCTAGTTAAACAACAACCCCCTGATAATAATAGTATCTTTATAGTAACACCAGCTTTTGCCTGGAGTATTCTCACTGGTGCGATCGCTACTCTGGTAATGTGGATAATTTTACGGTTATTTAGTCGTTAAGGGAATAGGGAATAGGGAGTAGGGAGTAGGGAGTAGGGAGTAGGGAGTAGGGAGTAGGGAATCGGGAATCGGGAATCGGGAGTCGGGAATCGGGAATCGGGAGATGGAGAGATGGGGAGATGGGGAGATGGGGAGATGGGGAGATGGGGAGAGCAATTGAAGGCTTTTGAACAAGTGGATAGATCTAAAATTTCAATGCTTATTAACTTAATAAGTTTCTAGGTTTAATAATTATTAAAATGCTATCCAAATTTTTGATTGATAACTGTTTTTTTAATAAAAGGCATTATTATTGACATAATTAATCCAGTAATCAACGAAAACAAATAAGGAATAAAAATTGCTAAAAATTGAAATCACTAAGCTCAATTATTCCCGATTCCCTACTCCCGATTCCCTACTCCCGATTCCCGATTCCCGATTCCCGATTCCCGATTCCCGATTACCTGTTACCTACTCCCTACTCCCTACTCCCTACTCCCTTTCCTTTATGTACTTAAAAAAATCCCAAACTGTTTTATTATTGCTGCTGTGGATTACGATTGGGGCTTTGCTGCGCTTTGCTGGTCTAGGGGTTTTACCTCCTTGGACTGATGAATGTGCGACAACAGTATTTAGCTTGGGCAACAGTTTTTACTCGTTACCTCTGAATCAGTTTATGGGAGTAGAAACGCTATTAAGCCCACTGAAACCGTCTCCTGAGGCTGGCATTAGTGATGTTATTCATTATTTATTAACGGAAAGTACCCATCCGCCAGTTTATTTTGCTCTGACCCATCTGTGGTTGAAACTATTCCGATTAGAGGATGGTATGGTTTCCATTTGGGCAGTGCGATCGCTTTCTGCTTTATTGGGAGTAATCTCGATTCCAGCTATCTTTTGCCTAGGTCGGCTGGCCTTTCGCTCACTATTGGTAGGTCACATAGCAGCAGCAATGATGGCTGTGTCCCCTTTCGGGATTTTCCTAGCTCAACAGGCTCGTCATTATACTCTGGCTATTTTGCTGGTGATAGCATCTCTGGGTTGCTTGGTGAAAGCGGTAGAGTTAATCGACCGTGGTGAACGGTTGCCCAGTTGGCTAGGGTTAGCGTGGGTGGGAGTGAATAGTCTCGGGATTGCTACCCATTATTTCTTTATCCTGACTTTAGGTGCGGAAGCGATCGCATTATTCGGACAAGCTTGGCGAGAAACTCAGCAAGACCGACTAGCTTTGATCAAACCTTACTGGTGGCGGATTTATGGAGTGGCTATGGGTTCCTTAGCGGGATGTTTAGTGTGGATACCGGCCTTACAAGCTATTCATGATAGTCCCCCTACCCAATGGATTTATAGCCAAAATGCGATCGCACGATGGATTGAACCCATAGGACGATTCTTACTATGGCTGTTCAGTATGGTGTTACTGCTACCTTCTTCTTTCTATGACCTATCCCTAGGAATTATTATTGTTTCCGGTATAGTTACTTTAATCCTAGTGATTTGGATAGTATCCCGTCTCCGCTATGGACTGAAATTACAGCAACTCGATCACCATAACCGTTTCGCTATCACCATCCTAAGGGAGTATGTCTTAGCAGCAATTGGGTTATGTTTAGTCTTGACCTGGGGTTTCGGTATAGATTTAAGCACAGCCCCTCGTTTTCACTTCGTCTACTTTCCAGCAGTGATCCTCTTGGTGGCAGCAAGCTTAGGTGGTTGTTGGAATCAGATTAGACTTGTTGCAGTTTTCAAGGGATCCCCCCTAACCCCCCTTATTAAGGGGGGGAAAGAGTACGGAAGTCTTAGTCAGAGGCAGACAGAGCTGGGATCCCCCCTAACCCCCCTTATTAAGGGGGGGAAAGAGTACGGAAGTCTTAGTCAGAGGCAGACAGAGCTGGGATCCCCCCTAACCCCCCTTATTAAGGGGGGGAAAGACCTTAATAAGGGGGGGAAAGAGGAGGGAGTAGGGAGCAGGGAGCAGGGAGCAGGGAGCAGGGAGCAGGGAAATGGAACAAAATCCGATGTACCTGATCGGGATGACAAAGGGTATACAGCAAATTCCGCCCCCCTAACCCCCCAAGCGAGGGATTGCTCGCTTGGGGGGGAAATTGAGTCAAAGTCCCCCGCCCCCCTAACCCCCCAATTCTGGGGGGAATTAGCGGATGCTTCGCTTTTTGACAGATGGGGATTTAGGGGGCTTGCAGCTAAAGGCAGTGAGGTCAATTCATCTGAAAAAGGCTATAAGTCTTACTTTGGCAAAAGGATAGTGGTAGCGGTCTGGTTGATTGGGCTGTTGGGTGGATTAGTGACAGTCTCGAATCTTGGTTATCTTCAAAACGAACGCCCGGATCTATTAGTGTCTATTGTTAAGGAAGCAAGTGAAGCACCGGTTGCGATCGCAACGACCTACAAACACCATGGACAGACCGGGCGCATGATGGGATTAGCTTGGGGATTGAAAGGTATGGCTGTTGCTAATGGTTCTAATGGTAATTCCAAGGATTTTCCCCAATTTTTCTTAGTAGATCGTGACCGGAATAGTTCCAGTTACGAGGATTCTGTCAAACAATTGCAACAAAAATTAATGGAATTGCCACGACCACTAGATTTATGGTTAGTCAATTTCCGTACCAAAATTGACCTAGACTCTCAGCAATGTTTTCGAGAAAAGCGCTCTCGAAAGTGGGCTGGTCAATACAGTTATAAGCTTTATCGATGTGTTGGGGAAAGCTGAACATAGGGGTTTCAGTTAGGTGAGGTAGATTTTTTAGGGAGCAGGGAGCAGGGAGCAGGGAGCAGGGGTAATAAAATTTAATGTACCTCATTTTTTTAGGGAAAGTGCTATAACTAGCATACAGCGGTTTGCCATTCAGTTAGGTATAAAGTTCTGGGTTTTTAGGGAGCAGGGAGCAGGGAGTAGGGAGCAGTGAAGAGGGAAGTCATAAGACGGAAAACAATCCTGTGCACCTGATAGTTATGCAAACCGCCGTAAACACTATACTCTATAAATAAATAAGTTTATAAATGTCAAACATTAATAATTTTAAAGACTTAATAATTTGGCAAAAAGGCATGGATATAGCCGAAAAGTGTTATTTATTAACTAAATTTTTTCCTAAAGATGAATTATACGGCATGGTTCAACAAATTAGGAGAGCTGCGGTATCTATTCCGGCTAATATAGCAGAAGGATATGGGAGAAGGTCAACCGCTGAGTACGTCAGATTTCTTAATATTGCCCAAGGCTCAATTAACGAATTAGAAACACATATTATTTTATCTTCTAGAGTAGGCTTATCTAAGCAAACAGATATAGAAGTAATTGTTTCTTTACTTAAAGAAGAAAGTCGAATGATTATTGCTCTTATTAAAAAGCTAGAACAATGACTTCTGTTTCTCCTTCCCTGCTCCCTGCTCCCTGCTCCCTGCTCCCTGCTCCCTGCTCCCTAAAACCCAAAAAATTGTACTTTACTAGCTTAAAAACCGCTATACCATGGATAAAGATACTAAATTTGCTTTACTAGTTATTGCTATTCCCCTGTGTGGGTTAATTTATTGTGGGTCAGCAATAGGACTGATGGTTTACAGCGAATATGTAAGAGAACATCCCCTGACATTTGGTACCCTTTTCCTACTAATTCCCTTCGCGACCGGAGCATTCATTTGGCTGAGAGCTTCCGCTAAAGCTTATCAAGGAAAGGGAATAGGGAACAGGGAACAGGGAACAGGGAGTAGGGAGTAGGGAGTAGGGAAATGGCATCAACAATTCTCACAATTCCTCAACTGATTACTATACCCTACTGAAAGACCAAGGGCGAACAAAATTCAACCTTAATAACCTTGGCCAAAAGGCCACGCTACGCGAACAACATCCTAATCTTAAACCTTCAACATCCTAACCTTCAACCTTCAACATCCTAACCTTCAACCTTCAACATCCTAACCTTAAACCTTCAACATCCTAACCTTCAACCTTCAACATCCTAACCTTAAACCTTCAACATCCTAACCTTAAACCTTCAACCTTCAACATCCTAACCTTCAACTCCAAAAAAAATAGCCGCAGAAATCTTTTCCACGGCTAGAGGTTTTGATGATGACTACAATTTTTCAACCAAACCTAAACACAATCCCATGTGATGAGACCTAATGTTTCGGCCAGGGGGGTTACCCCCCCCTAAATTAGTTTAATCGATAATCAGGTATTTGGTCATCATCGTGATGAATTCCCCTGAGATGCCAGTGGGCTGAAGGGGGCTCCACTCGGAGATTTCCGCGTAACGCAGCGCATATAGGGTATGCATGGTCTTGATTATTGCCTTACGTGATCCTTTTAAAATGTGCTTAACTGGGTATTTTTTTTGAGAAGGTTCCTGAGGAGTATTAGCGGGAGTAATCTCTTCAGGATTGTTGTTTTCGTTTGGGATAAACTCTTCAGTCATCGTTAAAACCTTTGTTTGAAGTTAACACTATAATCATAACGATTATATTAAAATGTGTCAAGGGGTTTTAGATTTTTTTTTTTGAGGGGGTATTGAAAGAAAATGAAATTAAGAATGAAGAATTAAGAATGAAGAATGAAGAATTAAGAATGAAGAATGAAGAATTAAGAATGAAGAATTTAGAATCGGGAATCGGGAATCGGGAATCGGGAATCGGGAATCGGGAATCGGGAATCGGGAATCGGGAATCGGGAATCGGGAATCGGGAATCGGGAATCGGGAACAGAGGGTAAATTTTGAAATGCGATCGCGTAGCGTCTCTTTCAGAGAATCGCATTTTTTTGAGAAGTAATTTTATCGAGAACTACGGAAACAGTAAATCGGTAAAGTAATGAATTGTGATAATTTTTGTTCCCTGTTCCCTGTTCCCTACTCCCTACTCCCTACTCCCTACTCCCTACTCCCTATATTTCCCTGTGTTAAACTAAATCGAGATTGGGTTTAAAGCATCTACTAGTTAATGCTATATAATTAACTGGAGGCTAATCCTTGAGTAAATTAACCGGCTTGATAAAAATCTCAAGCCACCAGGACTCATTTGCCAAGGCAGATGTGGTGTTTGTTCACGGGCTGGGAGGGAATGCGATAAGCACGTGGCATCCTAAGGAAAAACGGGATGATTATGACTTCTGGCCAGTTTGGTTAGGAAACGATAAGCTAGGTCTTAATATCTGGTCTTTTGGGTATAACGCTGAAGGGACAAACTGGAAAAGCAACAGCAGTATGCCCCTTTTCGATCAAGCCAGTAATTTATTAGATTGGTTAAATATCCACGATCTTGGCAAGCGTCCATTAGTATTTATTACTCACAGTATGGGCGGGCTTTTAGTCAAGAAAATGCTTAACAGTGCGTTGACCTTTCAAAAGCAAGCTATTCTTGAACAGACTACAGGGATTGTATTTCTGGCTACTCCCCACACTGGTGCTAATCTAGCTAATTTAATTGATAATATTGGCGTTTTGACACGAACCACCGTAACTGTGGAGGAACTAAAAGCTCATCACCCTCAGTTACGGGAATTAAATGAGTGGTATCGAGAACATGTTCGGAGTTTAGGAATTGCTACAAAGGTCTATTATGAAACCCAGCCTTTCAAAGGAATTTTAGTGGTAGACCCAGATAGTGCTAACCCAGGCATTGAAAAAGTTAAGCCGGTTGCCATAGCAAAGAACCATATTGACCTATGCAAACCAGAGTCTCAAGACAGTCAGGTCTATCTTGGTGTCAAGAAATTTATCAAAGAATGCCTCAAAACTCCTGTGCGCCTAAAGGATGACAGCAACGGAACAGTTTATGTTGGCGAGATTCGTATTCATGAGCATTAGCTGAAGTCGTCCGACCGGGAACGGACAAAGTTAAATCCCCCCACTAACATTACTAATCGTGGCACTCCCCACTTTGTCGGTAGACAAGATCAACTTGAACAGCTCCATCGGGAACTTCAACAGACCGATAAACTAGCAATTTGTGCCATTGCCGGAATGGGCGGTGTGGGCAAAACCGAGTTAGCTCTACAATATGCTCTGAAATATCAGCACAACTACCCTGGTGGGTTGTGCTGGTTTCCAGTGCGAGGGTTGGATCTCGGGACTCAAATTGTCAATTTTGCCCGTACTAAATTAGGATTAACGATTCCAGATGAACTAGAGTTCAACGAACAGGTAGAATACTGCTGGGGGCATTGGCCAGAGGGAACAGCATTGATCGTGCTGGATGATGTGCCTTATTTCGGCAAGGACTACAAAAATAAAATTGAACCCTATTTACCTCCAGCCCAATCCCGTTTCAAAGTACTGGTCACCAGTCGTCAGCGGCCAGGGGCTTCTTACCGACGAATTGACTTGGATGTATTATCCCCAGAAGCAGCATTGGAATTATTGTGTACCCTTGTTGGTAAAGAGCGCATTGACAAAGAACTAACAGAAGCAGAAGCCTTATGTGAATGGTTGGGTTATTTGCCCTTGGGTTTGGAATTAGTAGGACGATATTTAGATCTAGATCAGAATTTAACTATCGCTAAAGTTCAGAAACGTTTAGAGAAAAAGAAATTAGCAGCAAAGGTATTACTTTGTCCAACAGAACAAGGGGAGATGACAACTCAGTTGGGAGTAGCAGCAGCATTTGAATTATCCTGGAAAGAGTTGCCACCAGAAGCCCAGCAGTTGGGATGTTTTCTGAGTCTGTTTGCTCAAGCTCCTTTTGATTGGTTCCTGGTAGAGTCTTGTGTTATCGAAACTGAAGATTAAGATGACTGGGAAGAAGAACAAGAAGAATTAGAAGAATTACGCGATCGCTTTCTGGTCAATCGTCATCTGTTGCAACTGACTGAACATAAAACCTATCAACTCCATCAACTGATGCGAGAATTCTTCCAGACCAAGCTCGCTCAATTACCAGAGGCTGATTCCTACAAGCAAAGCTTTTGTCAGGCAATGGCGGCTAAGGCAAAAGAAATTCCCAAGACACCAACTCGTGATCAGATTGCAGCAGTGACACCCGCCATCCCCCATTTAGCCGAAGCTGCCACAGTCTTCACTAATTGGATCAGGGATGAAGATTTACTATCACTCTTTACTGGCTTAGGAAGATTCTATGAAGGTCAAGGTAGCTATAACCAGGCTGAACGGTGGTGGGAGCTATGTTTAGACATAACCATAAGCCGCCTGGGTGAGAAACATCCCGATGTGGGCACCAGTCTCAACCATCTAGCAGAAATCTACTTTAATCAGGGGCGATACGATCAGGCTCAGTCCCTCTATGTCAAAGCATTGGAGCTCAGAAAAGAGTTACTGGGTGAAGAGCATCCTGATGTGGCCGAAACTTTCAACGACCTGGCAGTATTCCTCGAAGATCAGGGGCTGTTCGATCGCTCAGAATCCTTTTTCCTCAAGGCATTGGAGATAAGAAAGACACTGCTCAGTGAAGACCATCCTGATCTAGTCCTAAGTCTAAATAATTTGGGAAGAGTCTATGGGATTCAGGAGCGCTACGATCAGGCAAAATCCCTCTTAGATCAGGCATTGGAGATGACAAAAAAGTTGTTGAGTGAAGACCATCCTTATAAAATATATATTCTCAACAACTTAGGAGCACTCTACTCTGCCCAGGGGGACTACCATCAGGCAGAAGATTTCTATCATAAGGCATTGGAGATCGCAAGGCACCGCCTGAGTGAAAAACATCCTCATGTAGCTCACATTCTCAATAACCTAGCAAATCTCTACAATATTCAGGGGCAGTACGATCAGGCCGAACCCCTATTGCTGCAAGCATTGGATATTATAAAACCCTGCCTAGGTAAAAAATATCCTCATGTAGCTCACATTCTCAATGGCCTGGGTAACCTCTACAATCTTCAGGGGCAGTACGATCAGGCTGAAACCTTCTATCAGCAGGCATTGAAGATTAGACAGCACTGGTTGGGTGAACAACATCCCCATATAGCCGAGAGTCTCAACAGGCTGGCTGACCTCTACTATAGTCAGGAGCAATACGATCAGGCTGAAACCTTCTATCAGCAGGCATTGAAGATTAGACAGCACTGGTTGGGTGAACAACATCCCCATATAGCTGAGAGTCTCAACAGGCTGGCTGACCTCTACTATAGTCAGGAGCAATACGATCAGGCTGAAACCTTCTATATGCAAGCATTGGAGATGAGAAAGGGCTGCTTAGGTCAACAACATCCCCATATAGCTGAGAGTCTCAATAGGCTGGCTAACCTCTACTATAGTCAGGAGCAATACGATCAGGCCGAACCTCTCTATCAGCAGGCATTGGACATGAACAAGAAGTTGCTGGGTCGCAAGCATATCTATGTAGCCCACATTCTCAATAACCTAGCAAATCTCTACAATATTCAGGGGCAGTACGATCAGGCAAAACCTCTATATATCGAGGCATTGGATATGAAAAAGCAGTTGCTCGGTAAGAACCATCCAGATTTAGTCGTCAGTCTCAATAACCTGGCAAATTTCTACTATAGTCAGGAGCAATACGATCAGGCTGAAACCTTCTATATGCAAGCATTGGAGATGAGAAAGGGCTGCTTAGGTGAACAACATCCCCATATAGCTGATAGTCTCAACAGGCTGGCTGACCTCTACTATAGTCAGGAGCAATACGATCAGGCTGAAACCTTCTATATGCAAGCATTGGAGATGAGAAAGGGCTGCTTAGGTGAACAACATCCCCATATAGCTGATAGTCTCAATAACCTGGCAAATTTCTACTATAGTCAGGAGCAGTACAATCAGGCAGAACCTCTATATATCGAGGCATTGGAGATTGCAGAGCGGAAGTTAGGGTCAAATCATCCTAAAACGGTAACCTTTCGTGATAATCTGGAAAGGTTGCGTGATATCCGTAATAATCCCTAATTTTTGAATTATTTTAGGAAAAAATTGGCTATTTTGTGTGATTTATTCCTAAAACTGATCAGTTATCAAAAGAAATTATAATTCACAGGAAGCGATTGACCTTGGCCTTTAGGCCACGCTTCGCGAATGGTCACGCTACGCGATGCTCCTTTGGAGCCGCTAAAAGCGATTGACCTTGGCCTTTAGGCCACGCTTCGCGAATGGTCACGCTACGCGATCGCATTCTCAACCCAACAACCAAACAATAGCTCTGTTTACCAAATTCCTATCAAAAGCGCTACAATATAATATTACCCTATATTCATGCCTCTACCCACACCTCCCACACTCCCCACACCTCCCACACTCCCCACCCCCTATTTTCCCTAACTCAAAAATATTATTCCGTCAACACTTCTCATTTTTCAGTAAAGTGTAAGTATATAGACCCCAAAAGCAATTATTAAAAATTCTAGAACCATGAGTTTATCCCTAAAGCAGCTGACCGTTTATCTGACATTGCTGGGCTTGGGCGGAGGTGCAGGGGTTTTGGGTAGTCGCTATCTCATGGCAGAGCAAGAGGTAATCAGACGCCCACAAATCGTTCCAGCAGTATTACAACCATTCACGCCACAACGATCAACAGTTACACCCCAGAAAAACCTGAATTTCATTGCTAAAGCGGTAGAAAAAGTAGGTCCGGCAGTAGTGAGAATCGATGCCGCCCGTCAGGTATCACGGGATATCCCACAACCCTTCCAAAATCCCTTCTTTAGGCGCTTTTTTGGGGATGACCTGCCCATGCCACAACCGCGCATCGAGCAAGGCACCGGCTCTGGGTTTATCCTCAGCTCCGATGGACGCTTGATTACCAATGCCCACGTTGTAGAAGGCACAGAGGAAGTTAAAGTCACCCTAAAAGACGGTCGCAGCTTTGACGGTCAAGTCGTGGGCACTGACCCAGTCACCGATGTAGCCGTAGTCAAAATTGAAGCAACGGACTTGCCCACAGTCAACTTGGGTAAAGCTGAGAATTTGACTCCAGGAGAATGGGCGATCGCTATTGGTAATCCCCTCGGTTTAGATAATACTGTAACCGTCGGTATCATCAGTGCCTTAGGGCGCTCCAGTTCCCAAGTCGGGGTTCCTGAAAAACGGGTCAGCTTTATCCAAACGGATGCCGCCATTAACCCTGGTAATTCTGGTGGGCCGTTGTTGAATGCCACTGGTGAAGTCGTTGGGATTAACACCGCTATTCGAGCCAATGCCCAAGGCTTAGGGTTTGCTATCCCCGTGGAAACTGCGGAACGGATTGCCAATCAACTATTTTCTAAAGGTAAAGTTGAGCATCCTTACCTAGGCATTCAGATGGTGACCTTGACCCCAGAGTTGAGAGAAAAAATTAATCTCGACGAAAACTTTGACATGAAAGTCAACCAAGATGATGGGGTTTTAATCGTCCGGGTGGTGCCAGGCTCCCCCGCCCAGAGAGCTGGTTTCAAATCAGGAGATATCATTAAAACCGTTGCGTCGAAAGCAGTTAAAAATGCCACTGAGGTTCAGCAGGGTGTGGAAGCCTCAGAGGTTGGTGCCCAGTTAGAGGTGGAAGTGCTTCGTAACGGTAAGACTAAATTAATCACCGTGCGACCAGGGGCTTTTCCTATGGAAAATTGATGATAATAGAGGGAGTAGGGAGTAGGGAGTAGGGAATCGGGAATCGGAACCCACCCCTAACCCCTCCCAGGAGGGGAACGGGAATCGGGAATCGGGAGTCGGGGAAGTTGATTCAAGAAATAAGGCGATAATTATAATAAATGTGATAAGTGTGATATAATACCAAATCAAGATAGTTGAATGAATTGATTGTGACTAGGTGGGCAGTAGCTAGCTACAGGATTAGCAAGCTGAGTTAATCGGTCTGTGTACTGCCCACCCTACATCTCCTACATCTCCCGACTCCCTAATTCCTCTGCTCGTAAAAAATCAATAAACTGTCGTGCTGTTCTACCAGAGAAACCATTGGCTCGGATTGCCCACTGTAAGGCACGACGTCTGATTTCACTAGGCTCAAGGGGGATTTGGGCTAGGGTAGCTAGATGTTGGACAATCTTGAGGTAGGTTTTCTGGTCAGCTTTCTCAAAGGTTAGGGTTAAGCCAAAGCGATCGCTAAACGAGAGTTTCTCGTGAACCGTATCCCAACCATGGACTTCTTCATTGCTAGGACGGGGACGGTCTTCAAAGAATTCTCGAATCAAGTGTCGTCGATTAGAGGTGGCGTAAACCACAACATTAGCAGGTCGTGCCGTTAAATTCCCTTCCAAGATTACCTTTAAAGCTTTGTAGGAATCATTATCCTCTTCAAAGGATAAATCATCGATAAAGATAATAAATTTTTGAGGCTGGTCTCGCAATTGCTCGGTAATTACCGGTAAATCAATCATCTCTGATTTCGGGACTTCAATAATTCGCAATCCCTGCTCACCGTATTCATTTAACAACGCCTTGACCAAAGAAGACTTACCTGAACCGCGACTACCGTAAAGTAATACATTCAGGGCTCGGTAGCCTTTCAGCAGAAACTCTGTATTCTTGAGCAATTGCGTCCGCGCCAATTCATAGCCCACCAGCTCACTGAGTCTAATCGGATCTGGATTGGCAATACCAAGCAACTGACCCGATTGCCAACGAAACCCCTGATAGTCAGCAAAAAGTCCAGTCCCAAACTCTCGATAGTATGCTGCGATCGCTTCCAAGCCATCAGCCCAATTGTCTAAATTGTTTAGTTTAGCTTGTAGATCAGCGTGCCATTGAGTACGTTTATCAATCTGGTCAGACCCAGACCTTGATTGACTTGACTCACAATTCCAAGGCACCAGTTCAACCGGTAAAACAGATGCTCTTTTGACCCACTTACAAAGTTGTTTACTGCTGCAATTATAGATATTTTGTAAAGCTTGTAAGTCATGACGAGCTGCCTCTACCAATGCTGGTGGTAATGTTTCTAATTCAGAACTTTGCACTTGCCTGGTAAAGGAATTATCAGCCCTCAGGATTTTCCTAAACAGATAATCTTGCCAACTTTGGTTTTTGTTAGCTAACCCTTGAAACCAGTCACCATAAGCTTTTAAACAACTGATGTCATCCACATCACTGTTCACCATAGCTTCTAATAGTTTCAAAAACGCTAAACCTACTCCTTCACTCAATACTGATTGATAAACTAGCAAAGATGCAGCTTGGTAGCGGAGGTATTGAATTGAATCAATCGTTTGTTTATCCACAATAGGGTTTTCAGTTGGGTAAGGTTTTTAGGGAGCAGGGAGTAGGGAGTAGGGAGTAGGGAGTAGGGAGTAGGGAATCGGGAATCGGGAATTCATAAGAGGCAAGAGGCAAGAGGCAAGAGGCAAGAGGCAAAAGTTTATTTAAGTTGGATTTTTTATGCTTTAAAAATGTCACATATAAACTACTTTAAAGATTTACTAATTTTGCCAAAAGTACTGATAACCCTATTTTTAATAAACTCTAATAACTGACGACTATTCCCTCTAGCCCTTTGCCTTTTGCCTAGACTTTAGCTACTAATTTATCATATAGCAATCCGTGTCGTAATTGTGAGAATTTTTTTCCCTATTCCCTATTTCCTATTCCCTATTCCCTATTCCCTATTCCCTACTCCCTACTCCCTACTCCCTACTCCCTAAAATCCAATAAACAAAAGGTTGATGAGCATTTTATCACTCATCAACCTTAATTACACTTTAGACAGAGATAGACTAACCTTTAGGATTTTCTGCCATTAGCTATTAGCCATTAACTATTACCAAACCCCTACTTGCTTTCAGAAAACTCAGCGTCAATGACATCATCACCACCAGAGCTACTAGAAGCACCAGCATCAGGACCTGGTGCGCCAGCATCAGTAGGCTGAGCAGCCCCCTCAGCTTGTTGATAGAGGTTAGCACTAACACTGTAGAGAGCTTGTTGTAACTCAGTGGTCAGAGTCTTGATTTTCTCATCATCCTCTTGGGTAATTGCCTCTCGCAGGTCTTTGATCAACCCTTCGATCTTCTCCTTATCAGCTGCTGGCAATTTATCATCGAGTTCTTTAATCTGTTTCTCGGCCTGGTAGGTCAGAGAATCAGCTTGGTTCTTACGGTCAATCTTCTCACGACGCTCTTGGTCAGCCTCTGCATTAGCTTCAGCATCCTTCACCATCCGGTCTACTTCCTGATCGGATAGGGTGGACGCACCAGTAATGTTGATCGACTGTTCCTTACCAGTGCCCTTGTCCTTAGCGGTAACATTAAGGATACCGTTGGCATCAATATCAAAGGTTACCTCAATCTGAGGCACGCCACGGGGTGCAGGGGGAATTCCATCCAATCGGAAAGTTCCCAAGCTCTTGTTGTCAGAGGACATTTCCCGCTCACCCTGAAGAACATGGATTTCTACGTTGGTCTGACCATCCACAGCAGTAGAGAAGGTTTCTGACTTCTTGGTGGGGACAGTGGTGTTACGGGTAATCAGTTTGGTCATCACGCCACCGAGAGTTTCCACACCCAAGGACAAGGGGGTGACATCCAACAGTAGGATATCCTTGACTTCACCAGCCAATACACCACCTTGGATAGCAGCACCTACCGCTACCACTTCATCGGGGTTAACGGTCTGGTTAGGATCCTTGCCAAGTACCTTCTTGACCACCTGTTGCACTGCAGGGATCCGAGTAGAACCACCAACCAAGACCACCTCATCAATGGCACTCTTGTCGAGTTTGGCATCCTTGATAGCATTTTCTACCGGAATGCGGCAACGGTCGATTAAGTCAGAGCAAATATCTTCAAACTGACCCCTAGTCAAGGTCATATCCAGGTGCTTAGGCCCTTCTTGGGTAGCGGTGATGAAAGGCAAGTTAATGTCAGCTTGCATAACGCTAGACAACTCAATCTTGGCTTTCTCTGCGGCTTCAGTCAGACGTTGTAGAGCTTGCTTGTCCTTACGTAGGTCAATCCCTTCTGTCTTTTGGAACTCTTTGGCTAGGTGATCAACAATTTTCTTATCGAAGTCATCACCACCGAGGTGAGTGTCACCGGAGGTAGCTAACACTTCAAACACCCCGTCACCTACTTCTAGAATGGAGACGTCAAAGGTACCACCACCCAAGTCAAACACTAGGATAGTTTCGTTGCTCTTCTTGTCTAAACCATAAGCCAGAGACGCTGCAGTCGGTTCGTTGATAATCCGCAGCACTTCAACACCAGCAATCTTACCCGCTGCCTTAGTAGCTTGACGCTGGGAGTCATTGAAGTAAGCTGGCACAGTAATTACCGCTTGGGTAACGGTTTCCCCAAGATACTTGCTAGCATCATCAACCAGCTTGCGTAGCACCTGAGCTGATATCTCTTCTGGCGCAAATTGCTTTCCTTGAGCTGGGCTATCTAGCTTGACATTATCACCAACCTTGAGAGTTTTGTAAGATACTTCGGTAGCCTCGTTGGTGACTTCACTGTATCTACGTCCAATGAAGCGTTTGACTGAATAAAAAGTGTTTTCGGGGTTCATCACCGCCTGACGCTTAGCAATTTGACCGACTAAGCGATCGCCATTTTTGGCATAAGCTACGACTGAAGGGGTTGTCCGAAAACCTTCTGCATTAGCAATAACCGTGGGTTTACCACCTTCCATTACTGCTACGCAGGAGTTTGTTGTACCTAAGTCAATTCCAACAACTTTTGCCATAAGAGTGTTCCGGGTGCGTATAACTACAAATACTGGTAGGGTAGGAGAGGATTAGAGAAGGATCCGTCAGATTGGTTCAAGGAATAACCGTTGCCAGTTTTTATACCATCGGTTGGATTACCATTATTTATACTGAACTTTATTTGCCAGTCTAATGAAGGGTGGTTTCCCGAACCTAAGATGGGACGGTTCTCTATTGATTGAACCTCCCCAACCTAAGAGGATGGGGATTCCCAGGCACAACCAACTAAGTGGCTGTTAACTCCATGGGCGTAACTTTCCCTGGCCTTTGGCCACGCTGCGCGAACGTTCCGGGGGTAGCCGGGTAGGATTGATACCCAGTTTTTTCGTTTATTAACGCCATTGAGGGTAAAATTCATCCCCGACCTAAGAGGACGGGGATGAATTTTACCCTGGCCAAAGGCCACGCTACGCGAACAAACTCCCCTCTTCGATAACCGATTATCTACTGATTTTCTCGGTCAAGGGGCAGCAGGAAAGAAAAAAGTTATGGTTAATCAGCGCCATTTTCGATTAGGTGTGATAGTCGGAACATAGGGAAGATCACCGAAGTTGGGGAAGAATCCACCCAGAGTTCTGATTTCCGTCACGTTTCAATTAGGACTGCTATGGTCAAAACCCATGTCTGCTTTTTTCCTTATCCGTTTTTCTTGCCTTGCCTGTGTCTAATTTACGAAAATTAACTGCTGTTGGGATTGGTGTGAACCGTAAAAAATCAGTTGTGTTTGCCGTCTTGAGAGTAGTGGAGGAAACTGAAACCGGGTAGGGAGTAGGGAGTAGGGAGTAGGGAATAGGGGTAAGAAACTTGACTTTACCTGATAAGTATGATCAGCTAAGTATAATCAGCACTATAGTATCTTTAAAGCATCAATTATCTATTAATAAGGGCGATCACGACGGAAACAGCACCATTACCCATGGCAGTTCTATCTCCACAATTACAGCAACGGTTAGCGTCACCCCTTAAAATTGGCTCGGTTGAGGTCAACAGCCGGGTTTTACAGTCACCCCTGTCTGGAGTAACCGACTTGGTATTTCGTCGCCTAGTGCGTCGCTACGCCACTGAGTCGATGATGTATACCGAAATGGTTCATGCTAGCCAGTTAAAGTATCTCCGAGAATTGCCCAAGATTATGGAGGTAGACCCATTAGAAAAACCGATCAGTATCCAATTATTCGACTGTCGCCCGGACTTTCTGGCTCAAGCAGCACAAAGGGCAGTGGCAGAAGGGGCAGATACTGTGGATATCAATATGGGTTGCCCTGTTAATAAAATTACTAAAAATGGTGGCGGGTCTGCCTTACTGCGAGATCCAGAAACGGCGGAAGCAATTGTACGATCAGTAGTCAAGGCAGTGGAGGTGCCTGTAACGGTCAAAACCCGTATTGGCTGGACTAATCAGGAGATCAATGCGGTAGAATTTGCCCAACGTATGGAACATGCCGGGGCTCAGATGTTGACCCTCCATGGCCGTACTCGTGACCAAGGGTATAATGGCTCGGCTCGCTGGGAATGGATTAAGCGGGTAAAAGATGTGCTGTCAATCCCAGTGATTGCTAATGGGGATATTTTGTCCGTCGATGCAGCAGTGCGCTGCTTGGAAGAAACCGGTGCTGATGGGGTAATGTGTTCTCGGGGAACCCTGGGCTATCCCTTTCTAGTCGGAGAAATAGACTATTTCCTGAAAACCGGACAACTGTTACCCCCAACCACACCGGTACAACTGCTGGAATGTGCTAAGGAGCATTTACAAGGTCTATGGCACTATAAGGGGGAGCGGGGTATTTATCAGTCCCGGAAACACATGAGTTGGTACGCGAAAGGGTTTCCTGGAGCAGGGGAATTGCGTAAGAAACTCAGTAGAATAGAGACGGTTGAGCAAGGAGTTGAGTTGATTGAAAATGCGATCGCTAAACTTCATCCGTAAGCAATCAGCCGTCAGCCGTCAGCCGTCAGCTGATAGCTGATTGCTGATTGCTGATTGCTGATTGCTGATTGCTGAATCCTTACCTTCATCGAGATCAACCGCAATTGTTAATGAAATAGTCTTTTTTTCCAGTATTTGACGGTTTGACACTCCCCGTCCTATAAGAACGGGGATTCTTGGATCAACGACTCGTCTTGCGTGGGCCAGCCGGAACCAGGAAGAGTAGAGGACAAATCTCCCCGAGCGTTTAGATCATTTCAGATCCAGGTTCCGGTGTGCCCCACCGTACCTTTTTTTTATATTAGATAGATAGGTACTTTTTTTTATCTAAATTTTTCGGCAGACGTTTAAGTCGTTAGACCAAATTACGCAATATGTATCTGATACATATTTTTTACGTTGTCTACTTATGGTTAGATAGTATCTATCTAGTCTTTTATATTTTTATTTTAGCACACCTATCACAAACTGTCAAGATAAAGTTTAAATAAAAGCCGTCCTATAAGGACAGGGCGCGATTACCCAAAATTTTTGGTAATATCTTATGACGTCTTGTTATCACCAATCTTGCTAGATAGTATAATTGTATGATACTATAGGTAGAATTTTTTGTTCAAATTTAGGAGGATTAATTTAGTATGACCCAAGTGGTTGTCGGTGAAAATGAAGGCATTGAGTCAGCCCTGCGTAGATTTAAGCGACAAGTATCTAAAGCAGGAATTTTTGCTGATATGAAGCGTCTACGGCACTTTGAGACTCCCATTGAAAAGAAAAAGCGCAAAGCGATCGCTCGCAGACGCAAGCGTCGTTACCGCTAAACCTTCAATCCACTGTCAACACTCCCCGGTCATGAGACGCGGGGTTTTTTGGTTGACTTACTTGCCATCACCTGACCGGTTTAACCAACCACAGTAAGGGAATCGGGAATCGATAACATAGATTTGGTATGGGATACGGTGACTTACAGCAATTCCAACAACTGGGATTCACTTAATTGGCTAATTCCTAATTCTTTAGCCTTTTCTAACTTAGCCGTCCGGCAAAATTCATCCCACATCTCAATGCGTAGCATGAGTGTGGGATGAATTTTGCACTGGGTCTTTTGGTATTGGTAGGCGAGCTATGAAGCTTCTTACGTTCCTCAGATGGAGTCATACCCCTCCGCTCGGCCTCTTGTCTTAACTGCCTTTTTTCAAAATCAGTCAATCTGACTACTAGTTTTTTGTATTTCAATTTTTGGGCTATTCTGGGTTTGCAATTGGTCACCCACATGCTAGCATGGTTTTAGGTCGATAGACAGGAGAACAGTAAAGTGATATCAGCTTACCAGTACAAGTTGCGACTAAACAAAAATCAAATAGCCAAGATCGAAAAATGGCTTGATATGTTGCGTTGTCAGTACAATTACTTGTTAGCTGACAGATTTAATTGGTATGAGCGGAATCGCTGTTCTATTAACTCCTGTCCACTAACCTGCTATCTACCAGAACTAAGAAAAAAACCAGACTATTTTTCTCAGAAAAAGACACTACCTGGACTAAAGAAAAGTAGACCCTGGTATGCAGAAATCCACTCTCAGGTCTTACAAGACTGTGTAAAGAGGGTAGATCTGGCTTTTAAGCGGTTTCTGAAAGGAGACTGCAATGGCAACAGGAGCGGAAAACCAAGATTCAAGAGTAAGAGCAGATACCGCTCTTTTACTTTTCCATCCTTGTCTAAAAATCCAGTTAGCGGCAATATTCTGACCCTACCAAAATTTGGTAAGGTCAAGATGATATATCACAGACCAATCCCTGATGGATTCACAATTAAGACCGCCACGATAACCCGAAAAGCCGATGGTTATTACGTTACCCTGTTGATTCAAGATGACTCTGCACCGGAGATTATCCCGATCAACAGTGTCACTAATCCTGTCGGGATTGACATGGGTCTTAAGTCTTTCCTTATCAAATCTGACGGTACCGAGGTACCCATCCCTCAGTACTACCGAAAAGCTCAAAAACGGCTAAAAAAAATTCAGAAAGCCGTTAGCCGCTCCAAGAAGGGAAGCAACAACAGAAAAAAGGCTGTTCTTAAATTGGGAAAGGCTCACAAAAAGGTAGCTGATACCAGGAAAGACTTCCATTTTAAGACCGCGAAAGACTTACTAGACAATCACGATCTAGTGGCTCATGAAAAATTAAACATTAAGGGTCTGGCTAAGAGCAAAATGGCCAAGTCAGTTTTAGATGCTGGTTGGGGTCAATTTCTGTCAATCTTATCAGTCAAAGCCGAGATCGCTGGACTGGCCACGAAAGCAGTGAACCCCCGAAACACCAGTCAGAACTGTTCTAATTGCGGCAAAAAAGTTCAAAAAAAATTAAAAGACCGCATTCATTCTTGTCCTCACTGTGGATACACGGAAGACCGGGACGTGAATGCGGCAAAAAATATATTGAAGTTGGCGGTGGGGCATCCCGTCCGAAGTAAAGCTTACCGAGTATCCGAACCAATAGGTGGAGTTGGTAAGAAGCCTACACTGAATCTGAAAAGATCAGTGTAGGAGTATGTCACAACCAGCATCTTCCCCAACCACCAAATAATCAGTTTTGGCACTAACGGCACTAGTAACTTTACCACCAGCGTTTTGAATCAAGTCTTTCGCGTCACTACGCTTAAGGGTAGGCAAGGTGCCAGTAATCACAAAGGTTTTTCCGGTTAATGGTTGGATTTTATATAGCGCTATAGTTTAAGGTGATCCTTATAACTGTAAACCCGCTTCTCGCAATCGATCAATCAAGGTCTGGTTGCTGGAAATCTGAAACCAATCCCAGACAGACTGAGCAATTTCTGATCCAATGCCGTAGATTCCCTCAATATCGGGGATTGTTGCTTGAGCCAACTGCTCAATGGTAGGGAAAGTCTGGGCAAGGTTTTTAGCCTTGACACTACCCACATGACGAATCCTTAACCCATAAAGGACTCGTGACCAAGGTTGAGTTTTGGATTTTGCGATCGCATTTAGCAGCTTTTGGGCTGACTTATACCCCATACGCTTCAATGACACCAGCTGCTCTAGGGTTAAATCATAAAGGTCAGCAACGGATGTGACTAAGCCTTGGTCTACCAATTGTTCGACAATCTTTTCCCCCAAACCATTAATATCAAGAGCATCACGACTTGCCCAGCGGGTCAGAGGTCTCTTGTCAATCGACTGTAAACCTGCCTCTCGCAATCGATCAATCAAGGTCTGGTTGCTAGAAATCTGAAACCAATCCCAGACAGACTGAGCAATTTTTGGTCCAATGCCGTAGATTCCCTCAATATCGGAGATGGTTGCTTGAGCCAACTTCTCAATGTTAGGGAAAGTCTGGGCAAGGGTTTTAGCCTTGTCACTACCCACATGACCAATCCCTAACCCATACAGGACTCGTGACCAAGGTTGGGTTTTGGATTTTGCGATCGCATTTAGCAGCTTTTGGGCTGACTTATACCCCATACGCTTCAATGACACCAACTTCTCTAGGGTTAAATCATAAAGGTCAGCAACGGATGTGACTAAGCCTTGGTCTACCAATTGTTCGACAATCTTTTCCCCCAAACCATTAATATCAAGAGCATTACGACTTGCCCAGTGGGTGATAGTTCCCTTCACAATCGCAGGAAACTTCTGGGTAAATCTTAATAGCTGGGATTCACGTAATTGGGTAATTCCTAATGCTTTAGCCTTTTCTAACTTAGAACCAGGATCTTTCCCAACCACCAAATAATCAGTTTTGGCACTAACGGCACTAGTAACCTTACCACCAGCGTTTTGAATCAAGTCTTTCGCGTCACTACGCTTGAGGGTAGGCAAGGTGCCAGTAATCACAAAGATTTTTCCGGTTAAGGGTTGTTTATTATCTAGCGCTATTGTTTTAGATGAGGCTACTAACTGTAAACCTGCTTCTCGCAATCGAGTAATCAAGGTTTGGTTGCTGGAAATCTGAAACCAACCCCAGACAGACTGAGCAATTTCTGGTCCAATGCCATAGATTCCCTCAATATCGGTGACGGTTGCTTGATCCAACTGCTCAATGGTAGGGAAAGTCTGGGCAAGGGTTTGAGCATTGACACTACCGACATGACGAATCCCTAACCCATACAGGACTCGTGACCAAGGTTGGGTTTTGGATTTTGCGATCGCATTTAGCAACTTCTGGGCTAACTTATGGCCCATACGCTCCAATGACACCAGCTGCTCTAGGGTTAAATCATAAAGGTCAGCAACCGATGTGACCAAGCCTTGGTCTACCAATTGTTCTACAATCTTTTCCCCCAAACCATTAATATCAAGAGCATTACGACTTGCCCAGTGGGTGAGAGTGCCCTTAACAATAGCAGGACAAGATGAATTAATACAGCGAGTCACTGCTTCACCCTTAGGACGCACCAAGGGTTGATTACAAACAGGGCAATGGGTAGGCATCTCGAAGGGTTTAGCATGATCAGGACGTAACTCTGGTAAGACACGTACCACCTCCGGGATAATTTCCCCCGCTTTCCGTACAATCACCGTATCCCCAACTCGCAAATCTAATTGGGCAACATAATCACCATTGTGTAGGGCAGCCCGTTGTACTGTTGTCCCTGCCAATTGCACTGGTTCTAAAATAGCCAAGGGTGTCACTGCTCCGGTGCGTCCCACATTAACTGTAATTGCTTCCACACGACTGGGAGCTTCTTCAGCCGGATATTTCAGAGCAATCGCCCAACGAGGAAACTTCTGGGTAAACCCCAATTGTTGTTGTATCGGGAAAGCATTAATTTTCACCACTACCCCATCGGTCAGGTAAGGTAAATCTTTCCGTTTCGCATCCCAATGATTGTAATAATCCTGAACATCTTGTAGGGAAGCACAACATTGGCGATGGGGATTCACCGGAAAACCAAGCTTTTGCAGCAAATCTAGAGCATCCCATTGGGAATTGGGCATTGGGATGGTGTACTCCTCACTACTATCCTGATTCGGAATATGTAAGGTATAAGCAAAGAAAGCCAATTGCCGTTTAGCAACAATTCGAGGTTCTAATTGGCGCAACGTACCAGCAGCGGCATTACGAGGATTAGCAAATAATGGCTCACCTGCTTGTGCTCGTTCCTGATTAATCCTCTCAAATACATCCAGAGGTAAGAATGCCTCACCACGCACTTCTACTAAAGCTGGCAGTTGGTCTAGATTTTCGTCTAGATTAAGTTGATCTAGATTCAGCCGCAAAGGAATGGAGCGAATAGTGCGGACATTCTGAGTAATATCTTCTCCTGTGGACCCATCACCCCTGGTCACTCCCCGCACTAAAATCCCATTTTCATAGGTCAGTGCTAATGCTGAACCGTCAATTTTCAGTTCACAAACGTATTCAGTATTGAGTCCTGAGTCTTGGGAAATATCACCAGAAATATGACGCTGCCATCGTTCTTGCCATTGATTAAATTCCTCAAGGTTAAAGGCATTATCCAGACTATACAGTGGGATATTGTGGCGCACGGAAACAAAACCAGTAGCTGGTTTTTCTCCTACCCGCTGGGTTGGACTATCAGAAGTTACTAACTCAGGATACTCTGTTTCCAGCTCTTGCAGTTCCCGGTAGAGTTGATCGTAGATGGCATCTGCCATGATGGGATTGTCGAGGACATAGTAGGCATAACTAGCGTTTTGCAACAGTCGCCGCAGTTCCTGAACTCGCTGGTTTACGTCGGGGGTTACTGGTGCCACAGGGGTGATTATCCTTGATGGAGATTGACTCTAGTTTATTGGTCAGATTAACCAGATTAACTATAGCCCTGCTTGAGGTGGAATAGGAAACTTTCGCAAAGTCTAGTCACAAGTTCAGTATTTCCACTAATTCCATTTGCGGTCACCAATGTCATCTTGGTATTAACTAAGGTACTTTTCCAAGAGACAACAAAAATGGGTCTGTTTGATAAAATTTCAATTAGTCGTCAACACAGCCAGACAACACTCGGACCAGCTGAAGCATTTGCTGCGATCGCATTAATCGCTGTTGCTGCTGACGGATACGCGACTAATTCTGAAGTACAAGCCATTATTACTGCCTTATCTCGAATGCAGCTGTTTAGGAGCTACTCAGCTGATGTAATGGCAAGAATGTTTGAACGAATTTTGATGCTCCTGCAGCGACAAGGTTCTTATCCTCTTCTTAGTGCAGCCCTGAAATCACTCCCCTATGAGCTACAAGGAACAGCCTTTGCGATCGCCACTGATATTATCTTAGCAGATGGAGAAATTACCGATGAGGAAGAAGACTTTTTGAACGAGCTTTCTCAGGCTTTAGAGATATCAGAGGAAACTGGCGTAAAAATTATAGAGGTAATGTTAATTAAAAATCAAGGGTAATAGGATTTTTATTTTAATTAACAATTACTGACTTAATTAATGTTGACAAAACTGGCTAAGTCTGTTCAGTTGAGGGTTCACTGCTGAAAGTGAACCCTCAACTGTTAATTATGATCTGAATCTAACTTGTGATCACCTGGGATTGGATAGAATTACTAACAGAGTGAGGTTCTAGTATCCGACCTGTACTTCACAAGAACCAGTCAACGCACTGTATTCGGTTCCTCCAGGACATTGGCAAATGCTCGGATAGCCACACGCATTGATGTCTCGGGTGCAAATACCCTGCGGTGGGATTGCACACTTGCTATCAACAGGTTTTCCAGGACCGCCTGCCATAGAAATGTCTTTGATCATGCACTTGCCGACAGATTGATCATAGGAATATCCATCCGGGCAGAGGCAAATGCTAGGATTGCCACAGGGATTGATATCACGAGTACAGGGCACACCAATATCAGCCGGATCTAGTACACAAGGGCCAATGGGTTGTGCGATCGCAGGGGGGGCGCTAGTTAAAAACAGTTGTGCCGCTACCAACAAAGCGCACAGCACTTTCAACGCTTGGGCGAATTTGAAGTTCATGCCGTTTTTGATAACTTTTAAGATTTTCATCACCTAACTTATCTCTAATGTTTGTTTCTGATGAAACCAAAATGATATTACTTCGCCACGGATATTTTTGTCAAGTTATTATCTCGAATTAAATAAAAATTACTGACGTGTTTACCAGGTAATAGGGAATCGAAAATAAGGAGAAGGTAACAGCGAACAGCGGATCTGGGAACAGGGAACAGAAGGAAAGAGATCCGAGGATTTTTTGGTTTGATCAGAATCTATCTGTGTAAGTATTCAACCGGACATGATATAACCGGTACCGAAGAGCCGATTTTCTAGATTCTGGGTTGGCTCTCCCAAGGGAAGCTCACCTTCATTAGAGCGCAGTACTTCTTTCCAACTTGAGTTAAACACATCCTTCTACATATGCCACTTCCGGTAGTTTACCAGCGCGTAAACTAGTTACCTTACCCTCTGGATTGGTTTCAAAAATCACTCGATAATTTTTATCTGAAGTATCTGTTGGTACGAAGGTTGCATATTTACCACCCGGTACATATTGATGGGGTTCAAGTTCTATTTTGTTACGATACAAAGACATAATTTTATCTAACTTATCCCCCACTTTTATCCCGCTAATTGTGCTAATCTGTGGAGAACGTGTGTCTACCCTGGTAATTTTTCCTTCTGTCACCATAAACCAGAGATTTTCTATTCCTTCTGGCTTGTAGATTAAGCAACCATGCTCTTCTCCACCACTAACTTCTTGCACTAATTTAACTTGCCCAGCCTGGGATGCTTCTTTCACCGTCATGCCCACGGTGATGGGGCCAATGCCATTAATTGCTATTTTAGATTTAGTAGAAAGCGGTTGTTTCTTGCTCCCAGTCTTCAAACAGAGGTTTTCACCACTTAAGTCCCCAAAACAATTGCCGTCTTTGTTGAGGATAACTACCGATTTGATAGTTGAGAACTGTTTGAGGGTAGATTGAATAGCACTGGTAGCTCTAGCATCATAGCCTACTCCAGGGGAAGGAATGGCACGGCAAAACTTGAGGGTGGCGGTTTCTGCTGCAATAGAGAGAGTAAAATCTTTACCACAGTTGGAGCTACCTTTAAGTTTTAGTGCTTCGGTGAAACCAATTTTAGTTTCTGCTGTGGTCGGACCAATAATCAACTGTTCAATGGCAAAAGTAGCCACTGCACGACTATTGGTGCTTCTGACTACAGGTTCCACATACCTAAAATCCTCATTACTTTGAGGTTGCTTGGGTAAAAAAACCTTAACTTTTCTTTGCTTAGGGGTATTTTGAGTTTGGGTAGGAGTTGGGGATGTTTCTACTTCTGTTATAGGAGATGGAGAGGAAGTGGATGTATCCGGTGGCGGTGTCCCTTGTTCGTTACAAGCATTGAGACTCAAGTATGCTAAGAGTATGCTACTCAAGAGTATAGTTTTAGATTTGTGTAGATCCATTGCGCACCTCGAAGTTATCCTTGTTAACGTTAATAGTACTTTAGATTTTCAATTATCTTTAAAGCCTGGCTTTGTCCATGTTGAGGAAATTGTTTCTATCGGCGATTAGACCAAAGGGGTAGCGCTTCCGGTACGTACTGTACCTCACGTATTTGATAAATGCTATATAGCGTTTCTGGCAGTTATAAGGTACAGTCTTGATGCAGCGCATCCCTATTCCCTATTCCCTATTCCCTCTTCCCTCTTCTCTCTTATCTCTTATCTCTTCCCTGTTCCCTGTTCCCTGTTCCCTGTTCCCTGTTCCCTAAAATCCCGAAATTGTGTACCTTATAGCTATGATAATTGCTATATTTATAGCAAAGTAGCTTTCCCTTTGATTATGTATCAACTTACCCTATCTGTTCCAGAAGAAACCGCACAGGCTTTAAACCTAACACCACACTAGGAGAAGAATTATGTTTAAGTGCTGCGATGAAACTTTATAAATTAGGTAAACTTTACTCTGGTGCTGCTGCTCAACTAGCTGGTATTGAGCGAGTAGTTTTTTTATCTAAGTTGAGTGACTATGGTATCAACACTTTCAGATTAACAGAAGCAGAATTAACAGAGGATTTAGCGAATGCCTAATGTGATTGCTGATATAGCAAAGGGAACAGGGAACAGGGAACAGGGAGCAGGGAGCAGGGAGCAGGGAGTAGGGAACAGGTAACAAACATTCTCTCAATTGATTTAGGATTACTATACCTAACCAATCTAATATCTCTATCAAACAAATTTACTAGATTTACTCCCACAACTTTATGGCTCCGTTATTGTCCCTCAAGCTGTGGCGAATGAATTAGCTGCTGGAGCAGCTTTAAAAATTTCCCTGCTCCCTGCTCCCTGCTCCCTGCTCCCTAAAACCCATAAATTTGTACCTCACAAGTCGTAGAATTGCTATATGTCTTAACCCTCAATCCATGAAATCGCTTCTTTCACTTCCACCTCTGATTCAAGAACTGCCATAATTCCCGGTAAATATTCATCCATTGTCATCACGTTAGCATAAACTATTGGTTTAATTAAAGCAAAACTAAGATTGTCCTCTTGTACATCAATGCTGGTTTTGTAGCGGATTTCTCCATCGTCTAAATCGAATTCAAAGTTACCCATAATCATGCCATAGTTGGCGCGAGTGATAAATTCTGTAATGGGTAGGCGCTTGTTTTCTGGAGCCTTAACGGGGCAAACTGAATAAAATACAAATTGTCTTTGTTCTTCTATGACTTTGGCGTAGCAAGTCCATTGTCCATTTTCCCCTCGGAATAAAAGACGCAAGGCTGATGTTTCTGGTATATTGACAAATTGCCATTCGTCTGATTCAAAAAAGTTAACTATTGCGGTAAAGATTGATTGGTTTGTGGTGGTATCTTCTTCTGTGTCGGAGAATTTTTCATCAACTAATTCGTTTAAAATGCTGGTAATTCCCTCAAGAAATTCAGAGGTAGCGTTTTGGGTAGCTTCAGCTAAATTGGCTTGGGTCCATTCTTGGAAAAAGTTAACAATTCCTGCGGAAAGTTCTTCGCTGGTAGCTTCTGGGTGGTTAATGGTGGAAGGATTAAGGTAGTTCCAGAAGGTGTTATAACCGACTTCACCGTTGGGTTGTTGCTGTTTTACGGATAAGCATAGCCAGCTTTCGGTGTTGAGTAGTTTGTTTGTTAAGGGGTTTTCGGGTTGTTGACAAAGGTCAAGCAGGTAGTTAGCAGCTTCTTCTGCGGTGGAAGCGTTTTCTAATAGCTGTGGCAGTAAATCCGGTTGGAGAGTGGTTTCAATTTGGATGTCACCACTGGGGAGAAAGTTACCACCACTCATGGGTNAGATAGGGAGATAGGGAGATAGGGAGATAGGGAGATAGGGAGATAGGGAGATAGGGAGATAGGGAGATAGGGAGATAGGGAGATAGGGAGATAGGGAGATAGGGAGATAGGGAGATAGGGAGATAGGCGGAAGAGAAAGTTGTACGTTTGACCGCAACTTGGTATAAGTAAATTAGGAGAAGACCGCTTGTAGTCGTTGCAATGTGCGAGTATTCTCCTCAGGAGAGCCTACGGTGATCCGCAATCCTCCTCCAGTATGACGTATTAGGGTGCCTTGATCTTTCATAGCCTGAGTTACCTGAGTCAGGTCTTTGCTAGTAGACTCGTTACCGGATTGTGCTAGACGCAGGTAGATGAAGTTGGCAGCACTTGGCCAAACCTGTAAGGCTGGATGTTCTGATAGGGCTTTTAGTAACTTATCTCGCTCGGCGATAATCTCGGGAATTGATGCCAGCAGAGTTTGTCTGTGATTGAGAGCGAGTATGGCAGCAGCTTGGGAAAAGCTGGGTAAGTTGTAGGGTAAGCGAATTTTTTCGAGAGCAGCAATTAGTTCTGGATGAGCGATGCTATAACCAACACGGTGAGTGGCTAAACGAAATGCTTTGGAAAATGTCCTCAATACTATCCAGTTGGGATGGTCGGCTAATTCTTGGACTACTGAGGCTTGGCTGAATTCAAAGTACGCTTCATCAATAACCACTAAAATATTTTCTGGTAGACCACGTAGCCACTCTAATTCCTGGAGAGTCAAGGGGTTGGCGGTGGGAGAGTTAGGATGAACCACAAATACTACTCGTATTGGTGGTCGTTGGGTCGTGGTTTCTGTTAAGGTCTGTTCAATGGCTGCTTGGGCATCGTCGATCTTGATTTCAAAGTTTTCTTGCCGACGCCCGACACTCACTACTGGTATTCCTAAGGTCTGTGCCAGTATAGAATACATGGAGAAGGTGGGATTAGCGATTAGGATCGAGCCTTCTCCTCCTAAGCAGGTGGCTATTAAAATAGAACGAATTAGTTCATCGGAACCGTTGCCTACGGAAATCTGGGTTGGTTTTATTAGGTCGTCTAGGGCAGCCGATTCGTTAACGTATTCTGCGATCGCATTTTTGAGTTCCCCATGTCCGCCATCGGGATATCGATTAGCTTGAATCAGCTGTTGATAGCTCCAAGCTAATTTTTCCTTTAACTCTTCTGGTAAGTCAAAGGGGCATTCATTGGTATCCAGGTGATCCAGGGGAACAGTTGATTCTGGTGTTTTCCCTTCCTCGCCCCCAGGATGAGGTGTGTAGGCCGTTAATTCGGCTAGATCTGACCGGATGAATTCTAGCATTATCAGTTCTATTTTGTCGGTTTTCCTTAATACCTTTTACCTTATTTTTTGTCAAGATATTGTTTTTGACACTCCCCACGGCTAGAAGCCGGGGGATTCTTGGCTCATAGACCCGTCTTGCTCAACCAGGCCGGAGCCAGAAAGAGTAGAGGACAGATCTCCCCAAGCGTTTTGATAAGTTCCCGTGTGCCCCACGGTACTCAAGGCTCTGGTTAGGATGTTTTTAGCAGCATTGTGTTCGCGAAGCGGTTCCGAAGGAACATCACGATCCAGCCGACACCCACATTTGCAGGCATGGGTTCGAGTTGATAATGACTTCTTGACCACCTCGCCACAATTAGAACAATTTTGACTTGTGTAGGCTGGATTAACTGCGACAGTTATCCGACCAAATTTTTGGCCGAAATACTCTAACCACTCTCGAAACTGGTACCAACCTGCATCATTAATAGACTTGGCGAGACAGTGATTTTTTACTAAGTTCTTGACCCTCAAATCTTCGTAGGCGACCAGATCGTTAGATCGGATTACGCAACGTGCCAGTCTTTTGGCATGTTCTTCACGTTGCCTACTTATTTTGAGGTGTGTCCTGCCTAGCCTATTAATGGCTTTCTTTCGGTTAGCAGAGCCTTTCTTTTTTCGAGAAACCCGACGTTGATAAAACCTTAAACGTTTTTCACCGCTTCTGTAAAATCTAGGATTAGGCTCGGAATGTCCATCAGAGTCTGTGTAAAATTCTTTTAGCCCAACGTCTAGGCCAACAGTAAAGCCAGTAGCTTCTAATCGCAAGGCCGTAGGCCACGCTTTCGGCAAAGCCGACGCTGCGCGAACGCGAACAGAGTTGTCTACCTTGACGCAAAACTGGATATAGTACCCATCGGCTCTTTGAACAATCCGAACTCGCTTGATCAGCTTCTGGTCGAAACGCCACAAGTCCCAGGTACCTTTGAGCTTGACTTGCCCAATCCCTTTCTTGTCGATGAATTTGATGGACTTCTTATCTGGGGATAATTTCCATCCAGATTGCTTATATTCGACCGACCTAGAATGTTTTTTAAAGCGAGGATAACCCTTTTTTCCAGGGACTTTCTTTTTGCAGTTATCAAAGAAACGTTTGATAGCGCGTTCAACGTTCTCAACAGATGCCTGACAAGCATGACTATTAAGGTCTTTGACAAACTTGAACTCGTTTCTTAATTGAGTGTTGTAGCGATAGAGTTCTTTTCTACCAACCCCTTTGTTGTCCATCCAATACCGAAGTACCTTGTTACGGACAAAGCGAGCCGTTCTAATAGCTTCGTTTATTGCCAACTCTTGAGGCTCTTTAAGAACAGCCTTGAACTCCATAACTAACACTCAAAATCACCTCCTTGGTTCGTTTGCTTTGCTTATTATAGTCAATATTTCAGGGCAAAAGTTCCCGGACAGTTAGGGAATAAATTCCCGTTCGGGCTAACCCCATGGATAGAATCCAGGGGCTTGCGCCCTCAGGGTTTTCGGTCAAGAGGTGGATAGTGTATGGCCAGAAATGCTTTAGCTTCAGCCTGATCCTGAATCACCCTGTCTAGGGTGGCGTCTAAGAGTGCATCGAGAATTTCCCGATAGTGTGCTCCTGGCTTATAGCCTAACTTTCTGAGATCATTGCCATCCAGTGGCGGTTTAACATTCCTCCAAGTGGTGAGATACTGCCAAATTTTACGTCGGATCGCTCTAGGACTATGCACCCCAATCAATACTAAGGTAGGTAATTTATACTCGCGCAACATGTGGACGATTTGACTCTTGAGCTGGCATGTTGGTAGAGATTCTAGGAAATCCCCTTGCAATCCCTCAAGTTTTTGAAGACGCTCAACACTGTCTACGGGCAACTGTAGATTCTTGGCCACCTTCACCCGTTCTTCTGGTGCTAGATCAGCAATCAATACTTCCAAACGCATCTGCCAGTGCCTTAAGGTTTGCTTTGGGTCAAATCTCTGTAGCCAGCGCCCAACCAAACGCACTCGCCACCATAATGGTTTATCTAGGGTCAGGGTAGGATGAAGACACCGCAACGCTCCCAATGAGAACAATAATTGCAATGCTGGTTCCCAGTAGGGGCCTTGCAACATATAGTTAAGTTCTGCTTTGAGTCGGGTTTGGAGTGCTGGCACTTTGGCGTTTTCGGCTAGGGTGCGCTGATATACCCCGCTCTCAATGGCATAGTGGATATATTCCTTGGTTTGGGGTTCAATTTCAAATCCCAATCGCACCGCAAACCTTACCGCTCGATAGATTCGGGTCGGGTCTTCAATAAAGCTATTGGCGTGTAGGACTCGAATTTTTTGCGATCGCAAATCTAACATACCCCCAAAAAAGTCCAACAGGGGCAATTGAGATTGGGGATTAACCTTTGTCAGCCTTGCCGCCATGGCGTTGATGGTAAAGTCTCGGCGGTAAAGGTCTTGACGAATGGAACTAGCTTCGACTTGAGGATTAGCAGCGGGATAAGGATAGAACTCTGTACGAGCAGTGGCAATATCTACACAAAGGGAGCCAAATGTCTGGTCATTATGCCATAGCAAGGCAGCGGTTTGAAAAGACCCGTGTACTTCCAAGCGCACCTTACGGTAAATTTTCCGGAGTTCCTTGGCCAGGGTGACTCCTGCGATCGCATCCGCTGAGCGGTTAAAGCCATCGACAACCAAGTCTATATCATTTAGGAGTAGTTGCTTTTTCCCATCCGCTAGTAACAAGTCTCTGACAGCTCCCCCAACTAGGTACAGATGCCAACCCCGCTCCTGAGCTTTCTCGGCAGCTATGGTCAGAAGTTCCCATAGGGGCGAAGCCAACAGAGGTTTTAAGTTAGCCGGTTTCAGGTTAGCCGGTTTCAGGTTTGACCCATCAACCTTCAACTGCTTAACCTTCAACTCTTCCTGAAACAGTTGCCGCAATACATCAGTGCGGGTCACAATCCCCATTAGTTGCCCATCCTCTAGAACGGGTAAACGCCCAATATCGTAAGTCACCATCAAGGACTGAATGTCTGCCATCGAGGTTTCCGGAGTAATGGTCTTAACATCCTTCGTCATGTAGCCCTTGACTGGGGCATGGCCAAAACCGTGGTGCAAGGCTAAATCCAGGTCTCTTCGAGAGATAATTCCCACCAGCTGGTCTAGTTTATCTACTACTGAAAGCCCCGAATGACCATAGCGCAACAAAATTCTCTGGGCTTCCTTAATCTTGGTATTGGGGCGAATGGTGCGCACGGGGGAGGACATTAAATCCCGAGCGGTCAGAGGTTGGGGAATTTGGTCTTTTAGTTGGTTGACCAGCTGCTCTAGGATTGTCTGGGCATCACAGTCTCGTAAGGTAACCGCAGCGGCTTGGGAATGTCCACCCCCTCCTAGGGGTTGCAACAACTGGTTCAAATCCGTCCCCTCAATTCGCGTCCGCCCAATTATAGTCAGCTTTGTAACTGAGGTTGACAGTTGTTCACCCTTGGCCTTCGAGTAGGGTAGGTTAGTGTCGGTTGAAGGTTGAAGGTTATTTGGTTGAAGGTTATTTGGTTGAAGGTTATTTGCTTGAAGGTTATTTGGTTGAAGGTTATTTGGTTGAAGGTTATTTGGTTGAAAGTTAGTCTGGGATTGAGTTTCAAGGTTATTTTGGCTTGGAGGTTGTATTTTGAAATTTTGCTTGTTATAATAATTTCCAGAACCTTCAACCGTTAAACCGCCAACCGGCAACGGTGAATAACCTTCAACCTGAAACCTTACAACTGGTAAATCTGCCGGTTGTAAGGTTTCCCCTTTGGACTTTCGTTTATACTCAGCCCCCAAAAGCAGGGCATCGCTTTCAGTTACTTCTAGTAAGCGTGATGCCAAACTGGATAAGCCAGGCACATGCCCAGGAGTCTTTAGGAATACCCAAGAAATGGTGTAACCCAAGTGGGTTTGTCGCTGCAAAAGGTCTAGAGATTGCCTAAATAATTTTTCCAATTGAGGAGATAGCCCTGGCTCAACATACTGAGCTATCTGCCGCAGATTAGCTCCCTGCTCCATTAACCAGGTCAAAGCAGCCCCATCTCTTGGTGTTGTCTGGTCAAAGGTCAAGGAACCTGTATCCACATGGATTCCCAATGCCATCACCGTGGCTTCAGCAGTAGTTAACTGGATTTGGGATTGCTGTAATTGCTCCACAATTAAGGTGGTGGTTGCTCCGACAGGTTCAATCTGTGTATAGGTAGCCTGGATATCAGTTTGGGGTACGGGATGATGGTCGTAAATTTCAATAGCCTTTAACTGTGGTAAGTCTAACCACTCAGCTGCTTTCCCTAAGCGATCGCGTTTTTGAGTATCTACAATAATTACGGAATTAATCTGAGCCAATTGTACAGAGCGGCGCTCGATCAGGGCATACTCATCCCGATGCAGTGCCAAAAAATCTCTTACAGCCGGATGAGTCCCCCCAGTTAGTACAGCTTTGGCTCCTGGCTTGAGGCGAGTCAGTCCTACAGCTGCTCCTAGGGCATCAAAGTCAGCAGTGGTATGACACAAAATCAGATCCATAGTGATTAGTCTACCAATTCTGGAAATTAAGGCTAAACATCAATTTCATCTGGCCATCTCCCCATCTCTCCCTTTTGACTTTATTGATGCTATTAATCTATCAATAGTTTACACTTTTTTAACCCTTTATTCCCTATCCCCACACTCCTCGCATTCCCCACACTCCTCGTACTCATCACCTGGATCGGAAAGTTCAAACCGCATTGATTGCAACAAATTTTGGCAGAAAAGGTAAAACCATCTGGTAGAATCTATAGTGCTTAGCTAGGCATTAGCCTGTTTTAAACAAGTTTTAGGAAAGTTTAGCGTCAAGGTATCAGCACAGAAAATGACTATTATATTCCAACTATTACTCACTGCCCTAGTCCTATTGTCATTTGTCTTGGTAGTCGGTGTACCAGTAGCTTATGCCACACCTCAGAACTGGGAGCAATCAAAACGCTTGCTTTGGCTTGGTTCAGGGGTCTGGGTGCTTCTAGTGCTTCTAGTCGGTGCCCTCAACTTTTTGGTGGTTTAGGTTATAATTGCCCTCAGCTAGACCTAAATTATTACTGTAATCAGCCTTTAGAACGATAGTCATGGCAGTTTTCGAGGGAAATTTTACGTCATCTACCTCCCTGAGGTTTGCGATTATCATTGGTCGCTTTAATGACCTAGTGACAGGTAAACTCTTAGAGGGGTGTAAAGATTGCTTAAAACGCCATGGCATTGATCCCAATCCCCAAGGTACTCAAGTTGACTATATTTGGGTACCGGGTAGCTTTGAAATTTCATTGATGGCTCGGCAAGCTGCTCTTAGCGGTCGTTATGATGCAGTGATTTGCTTGGGATCAGTGATTCGGGGTCAAACTCCCCATTTTGATTACGTCGCTGCTGAAGTAGCTAAGGGCATTGCTGCTGCCGGTTTTAAAACCGGGGTACCTGTTATTTTTGGTATTCTAACCGTAGATACCATGCAGCAAGCTCTAGAAAGGGCGGGAATCAAGAGCAATAAAGGTTGGGATTATGCCATGAATGCCATAGAAATGGCTAACCTGATCCGGAGTTTTCGGGGTCAAGAGTCAATATTAGGCTATGAAGAGTCTGAGCAGGGAACTTTAGGCCAACAAACTCTACCATTCTCGACAAATTGGACAATTGCTTCAGAATCTGACCCTGATTCCTAACATATGAGTTAATCTTGGAACATTTTCCTAATTTTCTTGAATCTAAAAACTCAGTAGAAGGGGTTGACAAATTTTGGCGGATCTGACATACTAGAAGGAGATAAGTTGAGGTGCGGGTATAGCTCAGTGGTAGAGCGTCACCTTGCCAAGGTGAATGTCGCGCGTTCGAATCGCGTTACCCGCTTGCGAATAGTAAATAAACCTGTCAGACCTAGAGTAAGGGAACCTGAGGGAGGCTGTGTTAAGCTTAAGCATCCCACTTGATGCCAACCGTGGCAATGAATAAGCTTATATAATAGATGGGGACATGCTTGGCTTTGTAGTGTCCCTATATTTAATTAAATCAAGCAGCACTACCAACCAATTAAAGGTTTTTTGATAAACCTAACCACCTAGTTTAAGCCTAGGCAATTCCCGGTAATTTCTGGGATTGCCGACTAGGTTGCAGACTAAGGATTTGTTTCCTACGTTGTTTTGGTCAAGATACCCAAGGATGAACTCCAGTCCCTGGCTCTATCGTTAACCATTAAGGTGAAGGCAAATGTGTGGTTAACCTAACAAGCTATTACAACCTTGTCGAGGAAAACATTACCGAATTGAGATGCACTAAAAATGCAGAATTATGTATTTGTCATTGACACAAACAAACAACCATTAAACCCCATTCCACCAAAGAAGGCACGAAGGTTATTAGACAAAGGCAAAGCGGCGGTTTTTAGGATGTACCCTTTTACTATTATTTTGAAAACTGCGATTCTGCAAAGCCGACGCTGCGCGAACGAGAATCCTGTTGTTACCAACTGTCAACTAAAAATTGATCCTGGTAGCCAGGTCACTGGGTTTGCTCTAGTCCAAAACAATCAGGTTATTTGGGGAATGGAATTAGAGCACAGGGGAGGACTAATCAAGAAAAAACTAGAATCTAGAAGAGCTGTAAGACACCGAAGACGTAATCGCAATACCCGTTACAGAAAGCCAAGATTCCTTAACCGCAAACGTTCAGAGGGCTGGCTTCCACCTAGTTTAGAGCATAGGATTTTGACTATTGAGACTTGGGTAAAACGATTAATCAAATTTTGTCCGGTTAACGAGATTTGGATCGAAAGAGTTAAATTTGATGCTCAAAAGATGCAGAATCCTGAAATCAGCGGCGTTGAGTACCAGCAAGGTGAGCGACGCGGATATGAGGTGAGAGAGTACTTACTAGAAAAATGGGGAAGGGAATGCACTTACTGCGGTAAACAATCCGTACCATTGCAAATCGAACACATTCACCCAAAGTCTAAGGGAGGAAGTAATCGGGTGAGCAATCTTTGTCTAGCCTGCGAGAAATGTAATCAACGGAAAGGTAATAAACCAATAGAAGAGTTTTTGAACAAGAAACCAAGCTTACTTCAGAAAATCAAGACCAAAGCCAAACAACCATTGAAAGATGCAGCGGCAGTCAATGCAACTCGCCAAAAATTAGTAAAAGTGCTTCGAGCAATCAAGTCTGTGGTTACTGGAACCGGAGCACAAACCAAGTACAACCGGACTAAGTTAGGTTTTCCTAAAGAGCATTGGATTGACGCTGCCTGTGTTGGGGATATTGAGCCTTTATGGTTAAGGACAAATCAACCACTATTAGTTACCTGCAAAGGGCAGGGAGGTAGACAGAAGGCAGCGCTCAATAAGTATGGCTATCCCATTAGGCACAACCCATTAAAGCCGATTAAGGGCTGGTGCAGTGGAGATATAGCCAAGAATGTGTTAACCGGTGAGTTTGGAAGAGTCAACCCTAGGAGTAAAAGCAATTCTTTCAATTACACAGTTCCAGGGAAAAAGGCCGTGAGCTTACACGTTAAAAATTTGACTAAAGTCCATAAAAAAGATGGATACGTTTACAACTTTTGCAAATAAATACCAGGAATTACCTGGGAATAATCGTCCTATCCCATCCAGATGTCTTTTGGTTTTTAATAACGCTTGTGCAATCTCAAAAAGGTCAAAAGATTGACTTAAACTCTGAGTATCCCTGCCCTTGTCGGCGTCGGGGTCATTTAGTGCCAATTACACTGACAGAAGCCCTTGGCTGCCATCGCTGTCAGCAAATTTTTGTGGTAGACGAAAGTGGTTATGTGATTGAGCAACTATCCACCCACTACCCCTATAAAAAAGCTTGGCGTTGGACAGGACATCGTTGGAATACAATCCATGGTAGTCTTGGGGAAAGCTACTTACCTGTAGCGTTGGGTATTGTATTAGTTCTGCTGATTGTCTGGTTGCCTTTGGCACTTCACTCCCAAAAAGGGCCAGGTATCATAGTCTGGGCATTACTGGCAGTACTGCTAGCAGTACTTCCGGCTATGATGGTTTGGCTAGCTTACCGGCGTTAATAAACAATGAACACAGACTCTGGGAGCAAGGCCTCGAAGTTACATGATTTAATGGCCAGTGTCCACCATGCTTCTCGGGCATTGGCAAACACCAAGGGAGAAGAGCGCTCTCGTGGCATCGAGGCCATGGCTCAAGGAATGCGAAATTCCTTTGATGATATTTTGGAAGCTAACACCCTAGATCTGGAAACCAGTAGGGACATGGCAGTGCCAGACCTAATTTTGGACTGGCTGAAGCTAACACCAGAAAGGCTACAGATGGCTATCGGGATCCTGGAAAGGATTGGAAAGTTATCTGATCCAATCCGGCGGGTAATGAACGCTTCCTATCAAACTGACCAATCTCAGACCTACTGTCAGCTAATGCCGTTGGGAGTGATTGCTCTAATTTATGAGGCATTCCCTGAACTAGGTGCAATTGCCGCAGGCTTTTGTCTCAAAACTGGTAACTCCCTGATTCTCAAAGGCAGTAGCGAAGCCAGTCAATCTAACCAGGTGATTGCTCAAGCGTTGCAAAATGCTTTGGATGAGGTCGGTTTGCCAACGGGATGTCTGGAACTATTCCCCTCTGGACAGGGAGCTTCGATTCGGGATTTGGTCACTCAAAATCCATATCTGAATTTGGTAATTCCCCACGGACGACCAACCCTGCTCAAGCAGGTGATCCAGCAATCAACTGCACCAGTTTTGCAATCGGCCATTGGTAACTGCTACCTTTACTGGTCTGCTAATGGTAACGTCGATCTGCTTAGGCATATGGTTTTAGATAGCCACGCCAGTCAGCCGGATCCCGTCAATGCTATTGAAAAAATTCTGATTAATCAGAATCAAAAAACCTCTGCCTTAGTTACCCTGTTGAACAACCTCAAGGAAAACGGTTTTGAACTCAGAGGTGATGCCAATCTAGTGGCTAAGTTTCCTGAACAATTGACCTTGGCAGCAGAATCCGAGTGGGGTCAAGCCTACTTGACCAAAACTATTGCGTTGAAAGTGGTAGATTCTATAGAATCAGGCATTGCTTGGATTAATCAATATAGTAGTGGTCATGCTGACTGCCTGGTGACAGATTCTTATCAGGAAAGCCGTCAGTTTGCCTTAGGTGTAGATAGTGCATCGGTTTACATTAATTCTTCACCAAGATTTTCACGGAATCCGCAACCAGGAGACTCCGTGTTTCTAGGTATGTCTAATCAAAAAGGACATTCTCGCGGCATGATTAGCCTGGAGACTCTCACTACCCTTAAACACGTAGTTCAGGGTAATGGGCAGTTTTAGGCGTTGGTCATTTGACCATTGGCTGCTCTTAAGCGGGAGGGGATCAATCGATCCATCCAGTATTCCAAATAGGCTCGATTTTCCTCAAGTTCAGCAGGATCCGTGGTATCCATCGGATGAGGTGCTAGCCCCAAAATCGCAGCTGTAGTGACACAAAACATAGATTTCTGGAAAGTTTGGCAAATTTTGACCCGCAAGTCAATTTCACCCCGATGCGATCGCATAAAAAAATCGCTGAGATACTTGGGTAGATAATGCCTCATATCCTGCATCAGCAATGTCGGTGGAATTCCAGCACCACCAATAGGCAATGGGTCAGCATACAATGCGCCATAGGTAAATCGGGTTTGATCTGGGGAAATCTGGTAGGCTTGGGCATTCAGAGATACTGTCCCCAGAAAGGGTGTTCCCCGGAAGAAAATTGCCTCTACATAGGGTACTCCTGTATCAGACAAGAAAGTCAAACCAACCGATTCGGGAATAATCTCATACCTTTGAGCGCCAATCTGAGGGGCATAGGTAATGGGTTTGTTTGCTGCTGCGACTAACCCTGCTTTAATATGGTCTACTACTTGGGGAATCGACTTAATTTCCCCTTCGTCATAGCCCTGAGATAGGGACATGAATATATCACTCATCACCCGCCAGAATTGCCCTAATCCACTGGTATAGGCAAGCATTCGCACTTGTTCGGGCAGGAATTCAGGAAATAGCTTGTTCATTCCCAGCATCAAGGGATTGCTCTTAAACTTTGCCTGAATTGCTTCGGCACATCGCTGCTCAAATTCATCGGTATCGAGATGAGTATCTAAGCCCCCACCACCGTGCCATAACATCGAGCGCATACAGTATTCAGCGTACTCAAAGTTAATTCGGTCGTGCCACCAATGACGTAAAAGCTTTGAGAATGAAATGTCGCCATTGAAGTATTTAAAGAAGGGAAAAAATACTAAAAATTGATGATCTGCAGTGTAGATAAGATTGCGGGAGTAAGCATCTAAAACAATGCCGTAGCTGTGAAGTATACCGACTACTTCCATCAGGTTTTCTGGGGAATCCGATAGCAGGGCACTACCAGTTTGTAGTCGCTTTATATACTCCTCTAAGGGATGCTTTCGTTTGGTTTTCTGGCTAACTACCATAATAATTAGGGTGAAGGGTGAAGGGTGAAGGGTGAAGGGTGAAGGTTGTTGAAGGTTATCTGTCAAAATGTAGAATGAAGAATGCAGAATGTAGAATTCTAAATTCTAAATTCTAAATTCTAAATTCTAAATTCTAAATTCTAAATTCTAAATTCTACATTTCGGCCAAGCTACGCGAACAACCTGTTAACCTTCAACTATTGCTTGATACATTCACAGCTACATTCGGTGGTGTCGTTACCAAAGTTGCTGTGATCGGTTCACTTAAATTAAGTAACCATCCTGGTTGTAGTCCCAGAACCACAATCAATAGTGCTAAAACCAGCCCTGGTAATTGTTCTGTGAACTTAACGGTTGGTAAATCAGTTAAATGGTTAGCCAGACGACCAAAGAAGGCTCCACCAACTAGTTGTAAAAAGTAAACAACCGTTAAACCGGTGCTGAGCATGCATAGGATAGTTGGGATTGGTAACACCTGGAGACTACCCCAGTAGACCAGAAACTCAGAGATAAATCCCACCATGCCAGGGATACCAGCACTAGCCATTACACCAAGCACTATCAAACTACCAACTACTGGCATACCCCGTTCCGGATTTAATAGACCATTGAGGATAGTGATATCCCGTGAGCCAGTTTTCTTATAAATGATACCGACTAATAAAAACAGTAGCGCTGATATTAAACCGTGACTGATCATATGCAAAACTGAGGCTACCAACGCTAGCTTAGTGGCAGCAGCAGCAGCTAACAGAATGTATGCCATGTGAGCGACAGAACTATATGCCACCATTTTTTTCATATCTTTCTGGACAATGGCATTGAATGCTCCGTAAAGGGAACTCACTGCTGCCCAAATTCCCAACCAAGGTGCCAGAATTGTCCAAGGTTCCGGAAACAAACCTAAGCCAAACCGCAACAAACCATAGGTACCTAATTTCAGGAGCACACCAGCTAATAGAATTGAAACTGGGGTTGATGCTTCCACGTGGGCATCTGGCAACCAGGTATGGAATGGCACAAAGGGAATTTTAATCCCGAAGCCAATTAGAACCGCTCCTAAGAGAATTAATTGCTGAGCAACGGGTAGTAATGATGCCAGCTCCCTGGTCTCGGCGTAGCTAAAGCTAGAGGAACCACTCAAAAACACTAAGCCCAGGAATGACGCTAGAACCAAGGCTCCGGAAAGGGCTGTGTAGAGGAGAAACTTGGTTGCAGCATAGCCTCTGCGCTTACCCCCCCAAATTGCAATCAACAAATATAGGGGAATCAGTTCCAGCTCATAGAAGATAAAAAACAGCAGTAAATCCTGAGCTAGGAAGGCACCGGCAACAGCGCCATTTAGCAACAGCATCAGAGCGTAATACAACCTAGGGCGAATGACGTTGGAATCTGTGCAGTACAGGGCAATTGCGGTTAGCAGACCATTTAGGATTAGTAAGGGCAACGATAGACCATCTACCCCTAAACTATAGGTCAAACCAATCACCTGAATCCAAGGAAGATTTTCCTGAAATTGTAGATTCACGTCACCGGGGTTAAACATGGTCATCAATATTACTGACCAGAGGAAAATACCACCAGTAACCACCAAGGCAACTTGACGAGCTGCTTTAGCGGTGACATTCCCGGGCCAAAACCCCACTATAGCGGCACTCAGTATTGGTACCAAAATCAAGGCACTCAACATAAATCGACCAGTCTCCTAATCATTTGTTTACTTGTTGTTATGGGGTTGGTTTGTTGAAGGTTGAAGGTTGGTTTGTTGAAGGTTGAAGGTTGGTTTGTTGAAGGTTGTTTGGTTGAAGGTTGTTTGGTTGAAGGTTGGTTTGTTGAAGGTTGTTTGGTTGAAGGTTGTTTGGTTGAAGGTTGAAGGTTGTTTGGTTGAAGGTTGTTTGGTTGAAGGTTGTTTGGTTGCAGGTTGTTTAGTTGAACGCGATGGACGTTCGCGTAGCGTCGGCTCTGCCGATAGGCCCGCTTTCAGCGATCGCGTGGCCTTTTGGCCAAGGTTGATTGGTTGAACGCGATGGACGTTCGCGTAGCGTCGGCTCTGCCGATAGGCCCGCTTTCAGCGATCGCGTGGCCTTTTGGCCAAGGTTCAACAGTCAAAGGGCTAACTTTCAACGGGCTCACCTTGGCCTATTGGCCACGCTACGCGAACAACCTGCTCACCTTGGCCTATTGGCCACGCTACGCGAACAACCTGCTCACCTTGGCCTATTGGCCACGCTACGCGAACAACCTGCTAACTTTCAACCTGCTAACCTTCAACGGGCTAACCTTCAACCTGCTAACATTCAACCTGCTCACCTTGGCCTATTGGCCACGCTACGCGAACAACTAATCACCTATCAACAAAGACCACTGCTCCAAAGACCACTTACTCAAAGACCACTGATTCAAGGGCCAGGTGATGAAGATTGCTAATAAGCTGATTCCTAATAGGATAGTCAGTACATAAAACTGTGATTTACCGGAAACGCTGTATTTTAAGCTTTGACCACTAAATACTGTTCCTAAACCAACCAGATTGACTAACCCATCAACGATATATCTATCAACCCAAGCTGTAATCTTGGAAAATAGGAGAACAGCAAACACGATGGTGTAACGATACAGTTCGTCCAGGTAAAAGTCATAGGCGAATAGGTCTTGGAACAATTTCAACGGCATCCGAATTGACCGCGACCAGGTTCTGGGTAGGTAAATTAAAGCCCCTGCAGTGCAACCTACGACACCAGAGATTATCAAGGTTACCTCGGCTAGGAGATTGAGATCCTCCCATTCCGATAGCAATTCCATCGGACGTATTAGCACTGGTACCAGCAATGTCAGTATGGTTAACGCTACCATTGGTAAGGCCATAGCCCACGGTACTTCTGGTGCTCGACGGGTCTTCGCTTGGGGTTTCCCTAGGAAAACTAGCCGAAACACCCGGACTAAACCTAAGGCAGTAACTGCGTTAACGAAGAGAAAGGGTATGACCAGAAGAGGGGCATCAAACCAAAAGGCGTTAATCCCTTCACTCATTGCCCAAAAGCCACCCAGGGGGAAAAGTCCAATCAGACCAACGATACCCACGGCAAAGGCAGTGCTAGTAGCGGGCATTTTTGACCCTAAGCCCCCCAATTCAGCTAAATTTTGGTTATTAGTGTTGAAGATTACCCCCCCGATGCTCATAAACATCAAGGCTTTAGCAAAGGCATGGGCAACCAGTAAAATCACACCAATATCAGCGCGCTGCATTCCAACCGCGATAAATACTAAACCAATGTAAGCGCTGGTGGAATGGGAAAGCGATCGCTTAATATCGATTTGTGCGATCGCTACCATTGAGGTGCCTAGTGCTGTGATAGTACCAATAACTACTAACACCGATAAGGTCAACGGTGAGACCATGGTCACGATCGGCACCAGTTTAATCAGCACATAAGTACCACAAGTCACCACCAAGGAATTCCGCAGTACTGAAGCGGGATTGGGTCCCTCCATCGCCTCATCCAACCATAAATTCAAGGGGAATTGGGCACATTTACCAATTGGACCAGCAATCAAAGCCAATCCCAGTAAGTTACCCACTAGTGGCGGTAGATTAGCTGAATAAGCCCAGGTATACAAGTCTGAAAAGGTTAAGCTTCCCGCAAAGGTGGCTAAGCTCACCACCCCAACTAGCAGCAAGATATCTCCTACACGCTTGGTTAGAAAAGCATCTCGGGCAGCTTTGAGTGCTAAAGGCTGAGCGTACCAAAAACCCACAATGAGCAAAGTACACACCGTGAGCATCTCCAACAGAGCATAGGTCAGGAATAAGGAATTACTCAAGACAATTCCGATCAATGCCCCTTCAAAAAATCCCATCAGGGCAAAGAAGCGAGCTAATCCCCAATCTTTCTCCATATATCCGAGAGCATAGAGTTGCGCCAATAGACTTAGGCTGGTGATAAACTCCATTGCTGCAGTACTCACTGGTGAGACTTCCAGAACAAATGATATGTCAATATCAGCAACCATTAGCCAGTGAAACTCTATCTCTTGCACCGCTTCCTGTAATGAAGCTTGGAAGATCAGCCAGCCATGAATGCAGGCGAAAAGTGTCATCAACAGGTTAAAGTAAGCCGCTGGTCTCGGTCCCGTACGACGCACTATTCCTGTTGCCCAGGGGATAGTTAAAAATGCCCCAATCCAACTGTAAATGGGAACTACCCAAATCGTCTGAGTAAGCAACTCAGTCATCACGCCTTGACCTCATCATTTCTGCAATCAATTAAATAAAAATCGGTACTAATTAGCCCAAACGTCTTTTTAAAGTGACGATTTTCCTCGGTTTACAGCTAATAATGTGGTGATTTGTCTTAAATCATTACTATTTTTACAACTTTATCAGTTAAGGGTTATCTTGGACATAATCCAGGCTTATTTTTTCCGAATATTTTTTTGATTATTACCATAAAACACTGCTTTTGGAATCATGACAAGTAACCTTTATAGAACCCATCAAGCTAACTTATTCAAGGTCAAGTCTGGCTTGACAACCGATCAAGCTAAGGGATTAAAGCTCAAATCAGGCTTGACAACCCATCTATCCACCCATCTATCCTTAGTCAGGTTAGAGCGACCCAGTTCCCAGTGCCGTAACCCAGGAACTCGGTGACCGCACTCAAATTCTGGCGCTTAGTGAGGATTACTTATCTAAAAGTTATAAAAAAATTATAAAACAAAAGCAACCATTCTCCAAAACGGTGAATTTTCGTTAACTAATCTAGCTGACCCCCTCGGAATGTTAAGTTTTGTTAAGGTCTCTCATTAAGAAGTATTATCATATTTTATATTGTCAAATACGCCAAGGTTCTCTATGCTTAGTTTTGGTTGTCCTTTAAACAAAGATGTTGAGGGCATTCCCCGTCTACTATCTTTGTTTCAGCCGGGGTGTTAGCGTAGCGTGGCCTATTGGCCAGGGAAACAATCACTTTTGGTTAGGCAAACCCACACCCCCCTCCACCCTTTAATCCCCCCCAAACTAACCATGAGGCGGATTAAGACCGGAGCAAGGGAAGCACAGAAGCACGACCAATACAGTTAGCTACCTGAATTAGCTAGGTGAATTAGCTAGGTCAGTTAGCTAGCTAAGTTAGCTACCTGCTATGACGTTGGTCGGCTCACGTTCTGACGGTGTATCGAAAAGGCCGATTTACCCGGCAACATTGCAGTTATCTGCAATACCACAGAAACCCTAACTACACTGCCCTAACTACACTGCAAGGTTAGTTAGGGAGCGTTAATCACTCTTATTTGACTAATCCACTAGGAGAAAAGCGAAATGCCAATTGCTGTTGGAATGATTGAAACTGAGGGCTTTCCAGCTGTTGTAGAAGCAGCTGATGCGATGGTTAAAGCCGCTCGCGTCACCCTTGTGGGTTATGAAAAAATCGGTAGCGCTCGTGTAACCGTGATTGTGCGGGGAGATGTCTCCGAGGTGCAAGCTTCCGTATCCGCTGGGATAGAATCAGCAAACCGGGTGAATGGAGGTAAGGTGGTATCAACCCACATCATCGCTCGTCCCCATGAAAACTTAGAGTATGTCCTACCAATTCGTTACAGCGAAGCTGTGGAACAGTTCCGTAGCTACTAGCCAAGATGCTCCTAAAAACCATAGAGAGTCTAGAGGCAATTGGCACAAGCTTGGGTGCTGAACTCGTTGGTATGCAGTGACTATAGGTTTAGCAAAGAGCGCTTATATGCCGTCACAACCATCCCACGTGTGGTCAGCGCGTGGGTTGATCAAAATCTTGATAAACGTCTAGGAGTAAAATTCATGTCAATTGCTGTGGGAATGGTGGAAACCCTTGGTTTTCCAGCGGTTGTAGAAGCCGCAGATGCTATGGTGAAAGCGGCTCGTGTCACCCTTGTGGGTTATGAAAAAATTGGTAGCGCTCGTGTAACCGTGATTGTGCGGGGAGATGTGTCTGAGGTGCAAGCCTCGGTAGCTGCTGGAATTGATAACGTTAAGCGTGTCAATGGAGGTCAGGTATTATCTACCCATATTATTGCTCGACCTCACGAAAACCTGGAGTATGTTCTACCAATTCGTTATACCGAAGATGTGGAACAGTTCCGGGAGAGTACTAACGCCATCCGTCCGATGAACCGTCCATAATCGTCCGCCAATTTGAGATTCAAGACATGCCGGTGTCAAGTAGGGGATGTGCTTACCATGAGGGGAGAGATTGCTTGATCCACTAGTTTTGGCTTGGCCATATAACTGCTCCCTAATCCATCTCCCCCCAAGTCCTGTCACCCCAAGTCCTGTAATAATTTAGGTCAATGCAAATTGCCAAGGTCCGAGGCACGGTCGTTAGTACTTATAAAGATCCTAGTCTTAGAGGAACTAAATTCCTTTTCCTGCAATACCTAGATGATGCAGGAGAACCACTGCCCAAGTATGAGGTAGCTGCTGACATAGTCGGTGCTGGTATAAATGAGTGGGTGCTAGTCAGCCGTGGCAGCGCGGCTCGGCAAGTTGGTGAGAGTGACAAGCGTCCCATCGACGCTATGGTGGTGGGGATTATTGACACGGTCAGTGTGGACAATAGCATGCTCTACAGCAAAAAAGACCAGTATTAGTGAGTAGGTTCGGACAATAGTAGCTTTGGGTAGTAGCTTTGGGTAGTAGCTTTGGGTAGTAGCTTTGGGTAGTAGCTTATGGCTTGTTATCCATTGCTCGATTCTGACCCGACCCCTATAGCTTTCCAAAGCAGTTATTTGTAACGATAAGCCATAACGGTAGAGGTTAACTATTAACAATCCAGCAATTTCTGCATGATTACATTTCCCGAGTGGGAGCAGCAGAAATAACTAACCCCAATCCTCAAGTGTGGGGCTTGACAAAAATCTATTTCATGACAGTGTATCTCAAATAAAAATTAGGAGGAAAACATCTATGGCATTTAGCACCCAGGCAGCTCCCCCAACACCTTGGTCACGGGATCTGGCTGAACCAAAAATTGATGACACAGCTTATGTCCATTCTTTTTCCAACATTATTGGAGATGTAGAGATTGGGCCAAATGTATTGATTGCCTCGGGAACCTCGATTCGAGCTGATGAAGGGGGACCATTTTACATCGGTGAAGGTACCAATATTCAAGATGGTGTTGTGATTCATGGTCTTGAAGAAGGTCGGGTTGTTGGGGATGACCAGAAAGAGTACTCGGTGTGGATTGGCAAGAATGCATCGATTACCCACATGAGCCTGATTCATGGTCCTGCTTATGTTGGGGATGATTGCTTTATTGGCTTTCGCTCTACGGTGTTTAATGCTAGAGTTGGCGAGGGCTGTATTGTGATGATGCATGCCCTTGTTCAGGATGTCGAAATTCCTCCCGGTAAATATGTTCCTTCCGGAGCGGTGATTACTAATCAGCAGCAAGCTGACCGACTACCGGATGTAGAAGAGCAAGATAGAACGTTTGCTAACCATGTGGTGGCAATCAATGAGGCATTGCGGGCGGGTTATCAGTGTGCAGAGGATGATTCCTGCATGATGCCCATCCGCAAGGAAATTGCTGAAAATGCTGACTCTAATGGTCATAGTAGCCCTGATAGTTCCCATAAATCTTTCAGATCAATGTCTTCAAATACAGGATTAAGTTCAGAGCTTCAACAACGAGTTCGTCAACTGTTAGGCCAAGGATACCGAATTGGTGCTGAATATGCTGATGAGCGTCGCTTCCGTACTAGTTCCTGGAAGAGTGCTTCCGGAATACACTCCGATCGTGAATCAGAAGTGCTGCAAGCCTTGGATGATTGTCTGGCAGACCACGCTGGTGAGTATGTCCGACTAATTGGGATTGACCCGAAAGCCAAGCGCCGGGTGTGTGAAGAGATTATCCAAAAACCGGGTGGCCAAGTGTCTCGGAGTTCCAGTGGATCTGGTTCAACTAGCTACAGCCCCTACAGCTCTGCTCCTCAACCTACTGCGGGTTTCTCTAGCAATGGCTTAGACTCATCAGTCGATGATCTAGTTCGTCAACTGTTGTCCCAAGGGTATCGGATTGGTATTGAGTATGCTGATGAGCGTCGCTTCCGGACTAGTTCCTGGAAGAGTGCTCCTGGCATAAGCTCCGATAACCTATCACAGGCTTTGGCAGACCTAGGGGCTTGTTTGGCAGACCACGCTGGTGAGTATGTCCGACTGATTGGGATTGACCCGAAAGCCAAGCGCCGGGTGATGGAAAAGATTATTCAAAAACCTGGGGACACGGTAAACCCTGGTGCTAAACCTAGTAGTAGTTATAGCTATACTCCCCGTTCAACCCAATCCTCAGGATTCAATGGCAGCAAGGTTTCTGGTTCATCCTTGAGTCAAGATATCGTTGAGAAGATCCGTAACCTGTTGTCCCAAGGTTATCGGATTGGTACTGAACATGCGGATAAACGTCGATTCCGCACCAGTTCTTGGCAGAGTTGCTCCCCCATTGACTCTACTCGGGTTTCAGAGGTGGTTGAAGGTCTAGAAACCTGCTTGGTTCAACATTCGGGTGAGTATGTACGGTTGATTGGTATTGATCCGAAAGCTAAACGGCGTGTTCTAGAGACGCTGATTCAAAAGCCTTAATTTATAAGCATAGCACAGGGAACAGGGAACAGATAGGGAAGTGTGGGAAGTGTGGGAAGTGTGGGAAGTGTGGGTAGATGGGGGGAAGCCCCAATACCGCACTGCATCCCTTAGAAAACAAACCGTCAAACCCTATCCCCCTACTCCCTTGCTGCGAGAACCATTTAATTTAAATCAAGACCAGCTTATTTATAGGTATTAGACTTCTTGCAACGGTAAAGAAGCCCTCAAAAATGATAGTGCTAGAGTCAAATTTAATCCCAAAACCCTTTACCCAAAACCCTTTACCCCCAAAACTGCGGCGAAGTCTACTGTGCCAAAAATTATGCACTTGCCTAAACTTCAATTGAGTAATAATTCTCATATATACGTGGAAGGAAATGTGAGCATTGATCCTAGTGCTGTTATTTCAGCAGGGGTAATTTTGCGAGCGGATCGAGATAGTAAAATAACGATTGCAGCCGGTGTTTGTATCGGTATGGGAGCAATTCTTCATGCTCACAAAGGGACTCTGGAGGTGGAATCAGGAGCGAGTTTAGGCGCTGGGGTTCTGGTCGTGGGGAAGGGAAAAATTGGCGCTAATGCTAGTATTGGCTCCCTGACCACAATTTGGAATCATTCTGTAGAATCCCTACAAGTGGTGCCATCAGCGTCGGTGTTGGGAGATAAGGGGCGTCCATTACCGGAAGAGTCTCAACCAAATCCTGATAGCTTGGAGCAGAAACCTCAGGAGTCGTCATCAACTGTACCTGAAAACAGCTTTACCACGGAATCTGTGAATGGTCAAGTGCCATCCACCAGTAATACGGTGGCTACAGAGACAACAGAGACTAATACAACAGAGACTAATACTACAGATACCAATTCTACAGAGACTAACACAACAGAAACTATTGAGGCTGAGACGACGGCTGAGTCGCAGACAGAATCACCAGCCCCGAAGACTCAACCTACTGTTCATGGGCAGGGGAGCTTGAACCGATTACTGGATACTCTGTTTCCTTACAATCAATCTTTCAATAGTCCTAGCAAAGATACATAACAGCTACCTAGACTCATCTCTTTTATGCGATCGCTTAATTTGTGTTCGCGCAGCGTGACCAAAGGTCAATCGAGTAATTTGCGAACGCGCCCCGCGTGACCATTCGCGTAGCGTGGCCTTTTGGCCAAGGTCAATCCCATAGCGGCTCGCTAGAACCATCCCATAACAGCTCCTCAATCACAATAACTCCCGGCTGATCTGAGGGAAAACTCCGCTTTCTGCCAACTCAAAGTCGGCAAAGTCAAAGCCTGGTGCAACAACGCAGCTCACCAGAGAAAAACTATCATCTTGTGAAGGAATCGCCCCAAACCATGTACCGCCTGGCAAACAATAGTAAGGATGAGCACCGTCTGTCAAACTGGCTCCCAGTAGTATGCCCCGTTGTGAACCGGTCTCGTCAAGGTAGTTGAGACACAATGGTACACCAGCATGATAAAACCACAGTTCATCAGACCTGATACGATGCCACGATGAATATTCACCACTACGGAGGAGATAATAGATTGAGGTAGCAACAGACCGTACTCCAAAAGGTGTCTTTACGACCTGATCTGATCGATACATCTCTCGATAAAACCCCCCCTCAGGATGTGGTACGAGTTGCAATGCTTGTATAATGTACTCGGCTTCCATATCTGTTCTATCGTTTTTACAAAAGTTAGATATTGATAGTTTTTCGGAAAGATGTAGTTATTTTGGCATTGCTTCGTTTTAGAATCAATCCTATGTTTGCCACAGCTGAGGTCTGCCTAGGTGACGTTCCTACACTTCACTATCCGTGAAGTGTAAGCTTCTAGCACTCCTTAGAGCTACTAAAACTTCCTTTGAGGTACTATTAGTTATAGAGCTATTTATAACCGGATTCCCTATGAGCGCGTTTTATAGTGGGGAACACGCCCAGCCCCACTCGTTTTAGGTTAATTGCGGCATTAATATCGCGGTCAACCAATAACATTTCTTGCTCATCCCAATACTCGCGGAGGTCGCAATCCGTGAATACAAACTCGTCTCGATAGCTTAACAGCTGAGAGGTATAGGCAGGGTTACACTTTTTCGTTACTGCTCCAGCTTTTCCAGCTATGTAGTCCAGTACCTCAAAGAACTGCCCAAACCCTGCGTCCAACCAAGACTTATTTAATCCAGATTTAGCGGACTGTCCATTAGGCAAATATCCACCCTTCCCATCTGGCTTGGGTTTATTTCGTTTATTTAAACCAGTAAGGTTCAAATTTTCGTAATAGAAAACTTTTTTTCCGGTTCTAACCAGCACATGAGCTGTTTTATAGGCATGATCCTTTCGGCTCCTAGCAATCCGTTGATGTATTCTCGCTTCACGGGATTGCAATTTCCTTCTAGCTTTACTGCCTTTTGTCTTGGCATTCTTTTTTGTCTGTACCTTTTCTAAATAGGACTTACGCACAGAATCCATGGGTAGGGTGGGCAAGGTTTTGCCCACCCTACAGGTAGCGTTAAATTGAGGGATTTGCGTAAGTCCTACTAAATAAGAATGATTCTTACGGTAAGACTTAAGTGAAGGTAGTTTGGTATTTTCAGATGTTGCTAGATAATCGTCTCCGTAAAGTACGGCATCCAACCCTATGCCATTATCCCAAGTGGGAATAACACTTTCTGGTGTAAACGCTGGTACTGTAGAATCTTCTAAGCATAAGGTTGTGTACCAACCATCGGTTTTCTTGGTGATTAGAATATTCTTGATCTTAAACCCGTCGGGCAGCGGACGATGTAGGCGTACTTTGAGCCAGCCCTTGAGTTTACTTATCTTTAGCCATATCCATTTCCTCTCGATTCTGGCTACAGAAAAACAGTCTTTCCCATCTATCTTTAAAGTCCTATATCTAGCTTGATTTTTAAATCTAGGTTTTCCGCTACGACTACCATTACAATCGCCTTTGATGAATCGACTGAAAGCTAGGTCTGCTCTTTTACATACGTCCTGTAAAGTATTCGCCGGAACTCGGGTAAAGTCCAGCAATTCACCTGAGTGGACAACTGTCACCAAGTCTTTTTTCCAGATTGGTAACAGCTTTTTTTGACTGAAATAACCGGGGTTATCTCTGAGTTCTGGTAGATAAGTAATCAACGGACAAGAATTAACAGCAGTGCGGTTTTCATTCCACCACCGAAAGCGATCGCCCAACTGCCAGTTGTACCAGTACCGACAAATCCGTAGCCAATCATTTAGTTCTAGTTTTTGTTGAGTACTTGGATAAGCCTGGTATTGGTAGTTGAGCAGCATCACGATCACCTCCTAGTTTTTATTGCGCTTTACATATTATAGACTGTTCTAAATTGGGTGAGGGACTTTCGTCTTAGGGAGTAGGGAAATGGGGAGATGGGGAGATGGGGAGATGGGGAGATGGGAAGATGGGGAGATGGGGAGATGGGGAGATGGGGAGATGGGGAGATGAAGAGATGGGGAGATGGGGAGATGGGGATTTTATTATAATTTTTGCCTAATTTCAAAATTAATTAATTCATTACTATTATCAATCCTATACTAATCAGGCAATTTGGCATCGTCAATTTTAGGGCTTTTTATCAAGTATTGACATTTATTTTTTATGTGACTATAATTCAAGCTAAATTTATTAGTTTAAAAGCGATTATGATAAATCATAATAATTTATCATAACAAAAAAATCCTGGTAACTCTTTCTTGCTGTTCCCTGCTCCCTATTCCCTATTATTTTATACATACTGAAGGAGGATACTTTCTGTGACTAATATTTATCACCAATTAGCTCTTGTGACTACTGCTGTCGCTTTAACCTCTGCTACTGTTGCAGTTTTACCGGCTGCTGCTGAGCAAATAATTAACCAAGAATTCAGTGGCGAACTTGAATTGTCGGATTTTCCTAGTTTTCTGCCAGAGCCTCCTCCCAAAACTAGAGATTACGAGGGGTTTGTTGAGTACAATCCTGAAGGAGAATTACTTTCTTGGTTTCTTGATGTAGAAGGGTTAGAGCAAGTCGGTTCTGATATTACTCTTGAACCGTTTCCTTCTCCGTTTCCTCTTCCTCCTAGAACCTTTGTTACTACCTTTAACGCTACCCCTGATAGTTGGATTATAGATATCGATTTTGGTAGGGCTTTTGATGCCGGGGCTTATATCCTTACCTGGAACAGAGAGTCAGGAATTACCTTTACTCTTGGAGGTTCCCTATTACCTCCAACTGTCTATGTTGATCCCAATCCTAATTTTAAGGAAACTATCACCGAGGATCCTTCAAAGCCAGATGCAACCAGTGTACCTGAACCTGCTTCTGGATTAGCGCTGCTGGGACTTAGTGCTTTAGGTGCTGGTTCTTTTTTGAAAAGAAAGGATAAATAATAAGGGATTCTGGTTCAGTCCTATCAACTAAAAATATCACCATAATTGTAGAGCGAGTTAAGTCCATTATTATGTACTTTTTTTGTGTTATAATATATCAAATTAATTGTAATTATACTTGTAATGGATCCTAATAATTCCAAAGACTGGCTAGATATTGCAAATGAACGGGCGGCAGATGCAGAGGCTATACTCAAAAATAGAAGTCAATCAATTGGATCAGTTTATATGGCAGGCTATGCCATTGAATCTAGTCTCAAGGCTTTATTACAATCTAGAAATACATCATTTCCGAAACATGGCAATCAGGGGCATAATCTACAGGGTTTATGGGAAGCAGCGGGATTTCGTCTCTCCGATATCCGTGACTCTACAGGTGCAAAGACATTTTTTATAGAAAACTGGGATACATCCCTACGTTATAAAATAACCTGTAATAGTAGCCTGACAATGGCGGAGTTGGTAGATGGAGCAAAGCAGTTAACAAACTTTATAAAGTTTAAAATTAGTCGTAAATCCGGGAGGCGCAGATGAACCATTCAGAAATCAAACAGCGTATTCATCAAAATATGTCACGTGCAGCTTTAGAGATTACAGAGCTGCGGGTTCAACCGGATCCGTTTCTAGGCTGGCGTATTGCTGTCATTTCCCCAGGATTTGATCACAAATTCCAAGAAGAACGTAAGAACATTGTTCTAGAGGGGCTAGAAGAATTGACAATTCAATGGTTAGATTTACTAACTCCTGAAGAGCAGCAATGGGCTGGCCCTCTTCCCATTGATTCTACCCTGGAAAACGTACCCTTTTGGCCTGAAGCTCTGGCTCGTTCTCGCTCTGGCTCTAGTAATCCTGAAGCAATCCTATTTCCATCGGATCTAGACGAAGACCTTGACCGACCGATCGTTGCAACATTTTATTCCCTCAGAGGAGGAGTTGGTCGCTCAACTGCCCTGGCTTATACTGCCCGAATTCTTGCTAGTCGTGGACGCACTGTGCTTTGTGTTGACATGGATTTAGAAGCTCCAGGATTAGCGGCTTTGTTTGGAAAGGAAGACGAGGTTAAGGATCAACAGGGGTTGGTATTTGTGTTACTAAGTTTGGAGCAAGGGGAAGAGCCTGACATCCGTAATCATATTCTGAGGGTTTCTGAAACTGATGAGATTTACTGTATTCCGGCAGGTTTGCCCAATGCCAATTATGCGCGTTTACTGAGCTTTATGGAACCTGGAGCTTGGTATCGGGAAGATAGAAATCCATTACGTGAACTGATTCAGATTTTAAGTAGTGATCGTCTTCCTTTCAAACCTGATGTCATTTTACTAGATGCTCGCACAGGAATGACTCCTCTCAATGGACCGCTCCTGTTTGACTTGGCTGATCTGGCAATTATTGTGTTCTTTCCTCATCCTCAAGCTCAAAGGGGTACGGGTGAACTGGTTCGTGCATTGCTTGCTGCTGAGACTAGACGAACTGAAACTGAACAGCGGCTTACTCCAGAGCCACGATTTATTGTGTCTCCAATTCCTGCTAGTAAAGCACCAGAAGTTGTGGAACGATATCAACATAGAGCTATTGAATGGATTGGAGAGTGGCTCTCTATTCTGAGGGATAAACAATCGAGATCAGAGCCGATTAAAGAATCAGATATTACACATTTTATTCCCTATCGAGAAGAGATTGCTACATCAGATAAAATCTTATCTAATCAAGAAACGTGGCGTGACTTTGAGCCGGTTGCTGAATGGTTAGAACGTTTTATCCCTACAGCTAGTGAAGAAGAGCTACCGGATAGTTTACCCGATAGTAAGGGGCAAATTTTACAGGAATTAGAATTTTCTGCAGGAACAGCAGAATACCAAGATAATTTTCTGGAAACCTTTGTAGAAACACAGTTAGTCAATCGCGCCCTTAAGCCTAACATAGTTCTAATCCGTGGTCGTAAAGGTACTGGTAAAACGGCTATTTTCCGCCGCCTCCTGGAAGATTCTAAGCAAGATTCCATTGTAGTGTTATCTCCCAGTCCTCTTAAAGGCGATCGCCCGTGGGTTATTAACTCTGAAGGTTTCAAGGCCATTGATGAGGCTTTAGAAACTACGGGAAAAAGCTGGCGTGACTTTTGGTTACTCCAGACTTGTCTTGCCTGTCACCTATCCTGGCGTGGAGAGAAGCCTCAACCAGATGACGCTGTCTCACAAGTTCTAGGAACTGATCCTACTAACGAATTAGAACTTGTCCGATGGTTTCAGAATTTACTACCACAATCTCAAATTGGTTTATTGGCAAGAGATTGGCTGACTCGTTTCGATGGTGCTGCACAATCTACTATTCTTCTTCTTTTCGATGGACTGGATACAGGATTTGGAAATACACAGGCAGATCGAGAAAGACGCACTAAAGCCATTGAAGGACTGCTTTCGTTGATTACTGACTTAGGGGACAATATGAAAAACTTAAAATTCAAAGTTCTATTGCGAGAAGATATCTGGCGTAGCCTTCGTTTCGATAATAAAAGTCACTTTTTCGGGCGATCTGTAGTCCTTGAATGGCGTGAGCGATCAGATTTTTTTAAAGTTATAATTAAGCAAGCTCTGAAATCGGATAGATTTAAAGGACTTGTAGTAGACTCAATTCAGCAAGGTAGTTTGTTATCAAATTTGTCATCAAGTAGTGACGCCTTTAGTGACTATTTGAGTGAATCACAGGTCTTTGAAATTTGGAATCTTTTGGTTGGTGAGCGGATGAAAGGGGGTAAATCTGCCTTTACTCGGAACTGGGTCTGGAAGCGAATTGCTGATGGCAGTAACAACCATAGTCCCCGTGCTCTGTTACAACTTTTTGCTGAGGCGAAAGATTGGGAAATAAACGAACAAGAGCGAAATCCTTATCAGAAAACTATCATCCGACCACGGGCTTTGAGTTCATCTCTTGAAAAGGTATCAGAAAAAGCATTAGATGCTTTGATAAATGAAGAGTTTAGTGAACTTCAAGAGTTGATTGATTGTCTTAAAGGAATAGGACGTTCGCCCTTCTATGCAACTGATGTAAGTGAATTATATGATGAATTGAGTTTTGCTAGAGAAGTGGGTTTGTTATCTATTTATGAAGGTACTAAAGATGATGTTAAACGTTATAAAGTTCCTGATCTTTATCTTTCTGGTATCGGTATGACGCGAAAGGGGCAAGCATAAATAATATATTATTGCACCAAGCTTAAACTTGATCTGTAAAGGTAGGGAATAGGGAATAGGGAACAGGGAACAGGGAATAGGGAACAGGGAAAAAAAATTGTTTACCTAATTAGCCTACAGACCGCTATACAAAAAAAGCGATCGCATAATCTTTGCGATGCTCTGAAAGAGCCGCTACGCGATCGCTTTTTTTTACCATTAAAATACCCCCCCCAAAAAAATTCTAAAAACCCTTGACAATAAAATATATAATCATTACAATAATCAAATAAACTAAATTAAACTATTGAGCTATGTCGCAAGAATTTATCCCTAACCCCGACAATAATCCTGAAGATCAAATTCCCGGAATTAATCTTGAAGATTTTTTCCCAAAGCAACAACCTGTTCAGCACATTTTAAAGGGGCCTCGTCAAGGAGTAACTAATACTATTCATACCCTGTCTGCCATGAACTACGCACAGGCTTCCGAGTGGAGTCCTCTGCAACCTACGGGCATGCCAGGGGAGGTGATTACGATCATCACTAAGTATTGGATGCTCCGTTAAAACGTTAGTTTCTGGGGGGGTTGCCCCCCCTTGGCAAAAACAAAAGTTCCGGTATGATTAAATAGGAGCATTTCTCGATAGGTTCGGGAACTGAGTGACATAGCGATTTGAATCCACTTACTGTGGACTTGAAATAGCCGTGGACATTATTTCTACGGCTATTTTTTTTTGTTGTTAAGTATCTAATTGGGTAGGGAGTAGGGAGTAGGGAGTAGGGAGTAGGGAGTAGGGAAGAAAATTTAAATGTATATCACGGTTACTATAAAATGCTATAACTCTACTAATAACTTTTATGATTAAATCCCTAACTAGATCATGGTTTCTGTGCTTAAGTCTATCCTTAGTGTTAATAGCTTGCAATGCTCTTACCTTTAACAATCAACAGCCAGAAGTGGTGAGCCTAACGGTATCAGTGGCTGCTAGCTTACAAGATGCGATGAAAGCTATCAAAGTACTCTACACTAAGGAAACACCAGATGTTACCATTATTTATAATTTTGCATCCTCTGGTTCGTTGCAGCAACAAATCGAACAGGGAGCGCCAGTGGATGTTTTTATTTCAGCAGCTCCGAAACAGATGAATGCTCTGGAATCTAAGGGGCTTTTACTAGAAGGGACAAGGCAAAGTCTTCTTAATAATCAGGTAGTTTTAGTTACTCCTAAAGACCAGACGGGTATCTCTAATTTTCAGGACTTAACCTCTGATAAAATTAGTAAAATAGCAATGGGAGACCCGGAAAGTGTACCAGCTGGACAGTATGCTAAGGAAGTTTTCACTACTCTTAATTTGTTTGAGCAGCTGAAACCGAAGTTGGTTTTTGGCAAAGATGTTCGTCAAGTTCTATCCTATGTGGAAACAGGTAATGTGGATGCTGGATTGGTGTATGCAACAGATGCTAAGGTATCAAACCAAGTTAAACGAGTTGCTACTGCTCCGCCAGAGTCTTACTCCCGGATTATCTACCCAGTAGCAGTATTAAAGGAGTCTAAAAACCATGATCATGCTAACCAGTTTGTACAGTTTATAATCAGTGATTCAGCTAAAACTATATTTTTGAGGTATGGGTTTATTATGGCGGATAAGGGAGTAGGGAGTAGGGAGTAGGGAATAGGGAATAGGGAACAGGGAATAGGGAATAGGGAGTCGGGAGTCGGGAGTCGGGAGTCGGGAGTCGGGGTAATAAAATTGAATTTGCATTATAACTATTAGAGACCCTATATATGCCGTTTTTTCTGCCCACACTACCCACACTTTCCACACTACCCATACTCTTTGTTCAACACTATGGAAGATTTATCTCCTTTATGGATTTCCCTAAAGACTGCTGGCTTGGCTACTATCTTTGCTTTCTTTCTGGGAATTACAGTAGCGGGTTGGATGTTTAGCTATCAAGGGAAAGCTAAAGGAATTATTGATAGTATCTTAACCCTTCCGATAGTGCTACCGCCTACAGTAGTTGGCTTCTTATTACTGTTGTTACTAGGTAGAAATAGCCCAGTGGGACAGCTATTAAGGCAATTGGGATTATCTGTAATCTTGTCTTGGCCTGCTACTGTGATTGCTGCTACTGTCGTTGCCTTTCCTTTGATGTATAAAACTGTACTGGGAGCTTTCAAACAAGTTAATCAGGATTTGATTAACTGTGCCCGTACCTTGGGAGCTTCTGAATGTAGGGTATTTTGGCAAGTGTTGCTACCGTTGGCTTGGCCAGGGGTGATGGCGGGGACAGTTCTGGCTTTTGCTAGAGCTTTGGGAGAGTTTGGCGCTACGTTAATGCTAGCCGGGAGTATTCCTGGCAGAACCCAAACCATTGCGATCGCTATCTTTTTTGCAGCCCAAGCCGGGAGGATGGGGGAAGCACTACTATGGGTGTTGATCATGGTTGCGATCGCTCTCGTGGCAATCACCATCATTAACTATGAGCAGGGAGCAGGGAACAGGGAGCAGGGAGCAGGGAGCAGGGAGCAGGGAGCAGGGACAAAATCTAACATAGAAGTAAGTAAGGGATCCCCCCTAACCCCCCTTATTAAGGGGGGGACTAGAGCTTCCCTTATTAAGGGGGGAAAAGAACAGGGAATAGGGAAAAAATCTAACATAGAAGTAAGGAAGGGATCCCCCCTAACCCCCCTTAATAAGGGGGGGACTAGAGCTTTCCTTAATCAGGGGGGAAAAGAACAGGGAACAGGGAAAAAATCTAACATAGAACCAAGTCAAGGACTTTTAGTAGAGTTACGAAAAGAGGTAAGCTCTAGCTTTACCCTAGATGCTAAATTTACTGCTAATGGTAAGCCCTTAGGTATCTTAGGGGCTTCTGGTTCTGGTAAAAGTATGACGCTACGGTGTATTGCTGGTTTGGCTACACCCACTCAAGGCCGCATTGTCTTGAACGGAAGAGTTTTGTTTGATTCTAAACAGGGTATTAATCTTCCTCCTCACCAACGTCGCATTGGTTTTGTGTTTCAAAACTACGCCCTCTTTCCCCACATGAATGTTGCTCAAAATATCGGCTTTGGCTTGCAGGAATTGCCGAAAGCCCAAAGGAATGAACGGGTATGGAAATACATTGAACTGATGCATTTACAGGGACTAGAAAAGCGCTATCCTCACGAACTTTCTGGGGGACAGCAGCAGCGGGTAGCCTTGGCAAGAGCAATGGCGATCGCACCAGAAGCGTTACTATTAGATGAGCCCCTTTCTGCCCTTGATACCTATCTCCGGAATCAGATCGAAATGCTACTAACGGAAGTTTTCTCTACTTATCAAGGAGCCACTCTTTTCGTGACCCATAAATTAGAGGAAGCTTACCGAGTTTGTGGTAATCTGTTAGTCCTTTCCGAAGGAAAGGTTATTGCTTCTGGTTCTAAAGAAGCTATTTTTGAGCATCCTCCTAGCTTTAGGGTAGCACAATTAACGGAGTGTAAAAACTTTTCTCGGGTTGAAATTATTGACCACCAAAAAATTCAAGCCCTGGACTGGAACTGTAGTCTTTCAGTTGTAGAACCGATCAGGAAATCGTTGGCTTATGTTGGCATCCGTGCCCATCATCTGATATTTCTCAAAGAGCCAAATCACGACAATACGTTTCCCTGTTGGCTGGTGACGATGAGTGAAACCCAGCACAGAGTTACACTGTATCTGAATTTATATACTGCTTCTAGGAATACAGGAGTTATAGATTGCCCCCTAAATCCCCCAATTCTGGGGGACTTTGACATGATTCCCCCCCAAAGTTGGGGGGTTAGGGGGGCAAAACCAACTAAACTTGGTAAGTCCTACAATCCTCAGCAATACCACCTCCAAGCTGAAGTTTTCAAGGAAAAATGGCATCAGATTAAAGCTTGGCCTCAGCCATGGTATGTGCAGTTAGATGCTTTGCGGTTGATTTTGATGGAGAGTTGATTGAACTATAGAAGTTTTCAATTGGGTGAGGTACAAAGTCTTGGGTTTTAGGGAGCAGGGAGCAGGGAGCAGGGAATAGGGAATAGGGAACAGGGAATAGGGAATAGGGAGAGGAAGTGCGATGCTCCTTGGCCTTTGGGCCACGCTACGCGAATGGAGTCGCTATGGGATGAAGCGAAGCTTCCGCTAAGAGCGATCGCAAATCTTTGATAAACCCAACACGAGTCATTTCACCCTTGACTAGCGGACAATAATGTCCCATAGTTTTATCATGAAAGGAAGTGAGTTCATTAGGAGGGTAAAAAAGTTAGCCAGAGAGCGTGGTCTCGAATCTCGTGTTGACAAAAAGCGCGGGAAAGGAAGCCACGTCACACTTTATTTTGGTGACCGATTTACTATTGTCCGCAATCCCAAAGATGAACTCAAGACTGGGACATTGAAGGCAATGCTACGTCAGCTTGGTCTACAGGAAGATGAGATTTAACCATGCCATTACTATGAGTCGATTTTCATTCCCAGCTACATTTACCCCTGACGAGTCGGATGGCGGGTTTGTGGTAACTTTTCAGGATCTGCCAGAAGCTATTACTCAGGGAGATTCCATGGAACAAGGCTTGGCTGAAGCAGCGGACTGTTTGGAAGAAGCGATCGCTGCGAGGATTGATGACCAACTCGACATCCCCAACCCCTCACCCCCGGCAGGCGGAGACTATTTAGTCCCAGTGCCAATTCAGACTGCCTTAAAAGCTGCCCTTTACCTGGCCATGTCCGAGGCAGGGATCACATCACTCCAATTAGCCCATACTCTCAATACCGATGAACAGGAAGTCAGGCGCATTCTCAACCCCGATCACGGGACGAAACTTCCTACACTGGAACGGGCACTAGCTGCTTTAGGTAAGCGGATTGAACTTCGCCTTTTTTAGGGGAATGTGGTCAATATCATCAAGACGGGAATACCCACAATGCACCCTCAATACACCTCATCGTGGGTGCCAATATCGAGTAAAATAATTACTTCATCTTGAATCTGTTGGTCTGTCTCAATGGAAAACACAATCCGGCAATCGTATCCACAGGAGCAGGCTTTGAGGCCCAATAACTCTCCTTTCAGAGAATGGGTACCTAGTTTTGGGTCAAAAACATCTTCTTCCATTTGCCTCAGGGTGTTTTCAATGCGTTTCTGGAGTTTGGCGTTGCGAGAGACAAACTTACGATAAGCCCGCTTAAATTTTGGGGTAAGTACCAGTTGCCTCATGGGTTTTCGTCAAGAGCCTTTTGCAATTGAGAAATTACAGTCTCTGCTGACTGAGGTCGTAACTTGCCCTGTTTAAATCTAGCAATCGATTCTTTGGCATCCTCAGCAATTTCTTTACGACGGGATTCGATCAGACGGTTTTGGATGATTTCAACCAGCATAGCCTGCTGTTCAGGAGGCAGTTGACTAACCGTGTTGAGGGCTTCTTCAAGGGAAGTTGTCATTGGCTTAACAGAGAGGTTTGGTCGCTAGATTCAATTCTATCGGGTTGAATACTTACACGCTTGCGCCGAATCGAAGATCGAAGTTGGAGCCGCTACGCGATCGCATTCTCTTGTAGCTTGGTTTGAAGCAAGGAAACCCAACACTATCTTTTGGCTTAGAAATCGCTACCATTTCCAATCCTCTTCATCCCAATAATTTTTAATCCGATCATCAATTAATAATTCATCATCACCATTTTCTGCCATTTCTTTAAACGCTTCTTCCCATCCTTGACGAGACTGGGATACTGGCGAAATGATTACCTTCCCATCTTCTACTGTTATTTCAACTACATTGGCTAAACCACATTCTTCAATAATTGCTTTAGGAATTCTAATTCCTTGGGAATCTCCAATACGTACAATGGCAGCTTTCATCAGCTTAATTAATAGATAAACTTATTGGTAATTAATATCTTAGCACTAATAATTAATAATCTCTATATAGTGTACCTAAATGAATTGTGAGTGATAATTTTTGTCCCCTGTTTCCTACTCCCTACTCCCTACTCCCTACTCTCTGTTTCCTACTCCCTACTCCCTACTCCCTACTCCCTACTCCCTATTCCCTATTCCCTTTACTATTTTAATTGAAGATCCAACATCCCAGTTAGACATGCTGCTCAACCCAACTGCGGTCAAAGATGGATTCATAAATCCGGTTATTGACTCTCAGACATCCCTGTTGCTTCACCACTAACCCAGACAACAGCAATTCCTTTTCCTCTGGACTGTCAACAGCCACCACTTCTCCCTGCTCCACAATTTGTCGATATATCTCCAATAGCCCAACAGATTGTTTACTCTCCAGGATGCGATCGCGTATAGTTCTCAAATGCTCCGGTTCATCCTGTGATTCCCAATTTTCTATCACCTTGGTTCGCACCAAATTTTCAATCCATTCAGCTTCGTTGTTGGTAGGGATAGCAGATGAAGTACTGCGGATGAATTGACAGATCTTTTGGGTCAAAAAAGGCTGACCACTCGTCCATGCTAACAGTTCTTTGAGCAGTGTTTGAGGATTGGTCACTTTCTCTGCTAATCCTTGAAGCAAAGGTTGGGCTTCATGCTCTTTAAAACCCTCCAGTTGAATGGCCTGACCAATATTAAAAGGAGTTCTTTGGTGGTCAGTAATTAAGCCAGAGGGAGTAGCAACCCCAAAGAGAGCAAACGTTAAATTGCCATAGTCTCGATTGATAGTACGCTGATTATAGCAGGAGCGAATCAGAGCAAAAAAGTCATTAACTGGAAAATTCAAGCCCAAGACGCTATCAACTTCATCGATAAAAACTACCCGTTTATTGGGTAAACTGTTATCTGGTTGATCAACCTCACCCAGCAAGACTTCTTCAATAAATTGACTCAACCGCTGAACCGTAGAAATATCTCCTCCTTCATTCCACCACTTTTTTAAATTCACCTTTCTTCGTAAACCAAAACTTCGCCATAGCTCTACTGCCAATCCCTTATACCATTGGTCAGGGGTAACATTTTCGCTGCCAATCCGAGTCAGGTCGATGGCCGCGCAGCTAATCCCCTCATGGTTCAGGTGGTTAATCATACGTACCATCAGGCTTGACTTGCCCATCTGGCGGGGATTGAGAATATAACAAAACTCCCCTTGCTTTAATGATTTATAGAGAGTTCTGTCAACAGAACGCACCACATAAGTGGGAGCATCCATCGGTAAACTTCCCCCCACTTGATAATCAAAATTCGACGCTTGTTCGTCACTCTTGAGTAACTCGTTTTCAAATATTAGTTCCGCTTGAGTAGCTTTGAGAACGTCCAAAGTTTGAGATAGTTCTTGAGTGCGCTCTTCTACTTTAAGCTCTAGATTTCGGTTATAGTCTTCTAACTGCCCATACAGACGAGCATTTTCAATAGAGATAGCAGCTTGAGCAGAAAGCATTCTTAAAACTTCAATGCGATCGCTGGTAAATGCGTCTGTGGTTAAATTATTTTCTAAATATAAAATACCGCTTAGTTTACCTTGATTTAACAAAGGAGTACAGATAATCGATTTGGGTTGAGTGGCAACAATGTAGGGGTCACGAGTAAATTGTCCTTGATTAGCCGCATCACTTAAAACTAAATTTTCCTGGGTGCGAGCCACATAATTGACGATAGAGACTGACAATATCGGGGTTTTACTGGCAGCATCCACAGAGTCTACTGGCAGGTATTGCAATGTAGTCACCTGATCAGAATCCACTGTTCCTTCAGCTTCAATTACCCAATCACCGTCTTTATCCAGTATCAGAAAACCTTTTTGAGCCCCTGCATTCTCAATCAGGATTTTCATTAACTTTTCCAGCAACTTGTCTGGGATAATTTCCCCAGAAATAGTTTGCGATGCTTTGAGAATGCTATTGATATCCAAAACACCGGATGTAGTTTTACCTGAGTCGGTAATTGACGGATTTAAGCTAGTTTTAATACTATCTGTTGAAACTGTAGCCAAAAATTGTGGGTATCGAGCTTCCAAATCCTTTACCTTAGCCACAGCTCCCCAGCCTTGATAAGTATAGTGGGCATCTTGTAGGTAGTGGCGAGCAACGTGGTTTTGGTTTCTAGCTAAATAGAATTTGCCTGCTAGTTCATAAGCTAGGGCTTCGTCGTTGAGATAGTCGTTTTTATGGGCTAAGGTAATAGCGCGGTCGTAATAGTCTCTAGCTTCGCTATCTTTGCCTAAAACTCGGGATCGTTCAGCTTCGACTAGATAAAATTTGTGCAGAAAATTCATCGGAGCTTGCTTTGCCCAGAGTTCCATTTTTTCTTGTTTAGCAGCAACCTTGGTCAAAATTTCTGCTCTTTCAGTCTCTGAAGCATCAGGATAAAATGCTAGCCGAGCCAGGGCATCATAGAAGTAGGCAGTGCTAAGGATGAATGATGAGCCAGCATTAGCAGCATAGTCTTCAAACTGGTCGGCATTTTCAACTGCTTGCTGAAATTCCTGGAAAAGATAACACAGAGCGAGTTTATGTGAATACACATGCATCATCCCAGTTTGATCTCCACTGGCAAGATGGACTGGCATCATCTTTTCTTCATCATATGCTTCACCAATCAAACGGCAGGGATTTTCTGCTTCTCCCATCAAGTTAAGGATAGCCTGCATATAGATTTGATTCCAATGAAGGTAAGCTTCCTGCTGAGTTTGAATAGTAGCTGCAATTGCTTTTGCCGTCTCTTTCTTAGCATCGATTAGTTCCACACCACTTAGGTACAAAGCATAGGCATAGGTACCCATGACACTAGCAGCCAATTCAATATCTCCAGTTTCTATCGCACTTTGATAAGCTTCTATGGATAAAGATGATGTGTCCCTGAGCGGTTCCTTCCAATGCTTGATAAATCCCTTATACATCACATAAGTTCTTGCTTTGAATGTTTTATCTTTAAATCGTTCTAGTAACTTCAAAGCCAGTTGACCAAACTCATAGCCAGCCTCAAGCTCCCCTAATAAACAGAGGATATGCCCGTAACCGGCATAGGGAAAAGGGGAATCAGGGGAATTACCGTACTGAATCGATAAATTCACCTGTCGGCACCAAATTACCAAGCTGAGTTGATTCATTGCTATGTAGGCAGAGCTCAACAAGTAGCTCATAATCCGCATAGCTGCTAGTTTATACGGATCGGTCATTTGGGGTAAGTCGATTAGCTGCTGGGCTTGCCTGCCCCCCAAGGCAGACTTGATCTGCTCTATCTCTCCCGTCAGATCAGATTGGTTGGGTTGTTCGGGTAATTCGATCCCAAGTAATTTCAGAACGTCTAGCCCAGTTTTGATTGCTTCTAGAAATTGTCTTTGAGCACAATAGGCTTGGATTTTGACTTCATAGACTTTGACTTTGTCTAACAGTGTTTGGGCGTTTTGCAAGATTATCTCAGTCAAGGGCTCCATTTCATCGTAGTTGCCAATTGTATAAGCTGCTTCTGCTGCCTCCATATACAAATCTAAGCTGAGGTTATACTGCTGCGACCAACTCTGGTTACCTAATAAACTTAAGCCGGTCTGGAGATAATTGAAAGCCGGTTGACGAGCAGCTGAAGATTTGGCTTTTTTCCCTGCCCGCAGATTTAAGAGAGCTAACTCATTTCGCTCTGTTTGTTGCTCAATTAGTTCCCGACCTTTGTTCAACTGGTTAACAATCTCAAACAGCTTCTGTTCAGATTCTTCAGAGGATGTATTTTGCAGTAACAACTTGCCAATACCCAGATGTACTGCTTGGGTATCTGCTTTGGGAATCAGCGAGTAAACTGCTTGTTGGATGCGGTCGTGGGCAAATTTGTATTCTACAATTAACTGATTTGACAATCCTTCTACATCAAGTTCCACCAACTGGTAGGCATAGCTAAGGGGTATAATTAGACCAGATTGGAGTGCTGACCGTAAATCAGTTGCAGTTTCCCCTATAGATTTTTCAGATATCACTGCCAGTGTTTTCAGGTCAAACTGGTTCCCTATGCAAGCTGCTAATTTTAATACTGCCTGAGTTTTTGTGGGTAATTCTTTGACTTTTTTAGTCATCAAATCCACAACATTATCTGTAAGTGGTTGCGCTTTTATTTGCTCTATATCCCACTCCCATTTCTGATAAGGATAGTTAAAATACAACCAGCCTTCAGAATACAGAGATTTTAAGAACTCATTTATGAAGAACGGATTTCCACCCGTTTTTTCCTGTATCAATTGGGCAAGCTGCTTGGCAGTTATTGAATCTACGAAAAACGTATCAACGATAAGTTGGGTAACATCAGTTAACGCTAAGGGGGGAAGTAGTATTATCTTAATTGTTACTCTTGCTTTTTCAAGCTGTTCCAAGCTTTGATTCAAAGGATGTACGTCGTTTACTTCATTATCCCGATATGCCCCAATTATAAACAGATATTTATTATCTGCTGCTGTCATCAGCAGTTGAATTAATTCCAGGGAAGCTCTATCTGCCCACTGTAAGTCGTCTAAGAAAATGACTAACGGATGTTCCGGTTGAGTAAATATCTTAATAAATTTTTTAAAAACAAAATTAAAGCGATTCTGCAGTTCTGTTGGAGGAAGCTCTGGGACAGGTGGTTGTGGACCAATAATCAGTTCGACTTCAGGAAGAAATTCAATGATTACCTGTCCATTTTCCCCTAATTCCCCTTGCAGCTTCTCTCGCCAATTGTGAATCTCTGCCTCACTTTCGGTGAGTAACTGTTGTACTAATGACCGAAATGCCTGAATTAAGGAAGCGTAGGGAATATTTCGTTGAAACTGGTCAAACTTACCAGAAATAAAATAGCCATGTTGGCGAGTCAGTGGCTTATATACTTCCTGTATTAATACGGACTTGCCAATACCGGAATACCCCGAAACCAGCATCATTTCACTGGCTCCTTGGCTGACTCGATCAAAAGCAGCTAATAGGGTAGAAATCTCCTGTTCTCGCCCATACAGTTTTTGTGGTATTTGAAATTGATCGGAAACATTGTGCTGATCGATCAGTAAAGCATCAATTTGCCCTTTGGTTTGCCACTGTCTGAGACATTCTTCTAAATCTGCCTTGATCCGATAGGCTGATAGATAGCGTTCTTCAGCATTTTTCGCCATCAATTTTAACAGGAGCGCCGAAAGAATTGCTGGAATGTCTGGTTTTAGTTCCTGTGGTGGTGTCGGTTGTTTAGCAATATGACAATGGACTAATTCCAAAACATCATTGCTGGGGAAGGGTAACTGTCCCGTCAGCAATTCATAAAAGGTCACCCCCAGGGAGTAAAAATCAGTGCGGTAATCGATTGCTCGATTCATGCGACCCGTTTGTTCTGGAGAGATATAAGCTAGGGTTCCTTCTAATACATTCGGGTTGCGAAAGGTAGATATTTCTCGCGACAGTGTGGTTGAAATGCCAAAATCAATTAGCTTAAGCTTACCAGTCTTCTGATTTAAGATAATATTTGATGGGTTAATATCTTTGTGAATAATATGCTGCTGGTGAACCTGACCGAGAATGTCAACAATCTCAATGGCCAGGTGGAGAAACTCAGCAATGGTGAATTCCTGCTTCGGAATGATCCGATTGAGAGATTCGCCCCCAAAATCTTCTAACACCATTACCCAGTTAGTTTCTAGCTTTTCCAAGCTGTAAACATCGATTACACCGGGTAGGTTAATAGTTTGAGTTGTTTCATACTCTCGCTTGAACCAAGCAATGCTTTCCGGGGAAGGATAAGCCTGTTTGAGCATTTTAAGGATAACAGGTTGGTGATCTGCCCGCCGATGTCCGCGATAGACTAGGGAGTTGGTGCTTTCATGGAGTTTTTCCGTAACTTGGTAACCTGATAAATCGCGCATGCTTATCTCCTTTATAGGAGTTTTTATGATCAAAAACCGCACTGGTTGTGGTTTGAGCTGATCAAATAATAATCCACTTTTCCAAGTGTACAAAGTTATCAGTGATTTAAAATTAACAACCCCACCTAACCTAACGGTTAAGTGAGGTGCATTTCCTAAAAGCTGTTTGACCCGGTGGGTGGAATGGGCACCTTTACAAAAGCGATGCAGCTTCTTCGGTGTTGCTGATTATGGGTATGGTTTCGCCCCCCTAGCCCCCCAATTCTGGGCAGGGCTGTTTCAAACTTTAGTAAGTTAACGATTATTGGAGATAGGGGGATAGGGGGATAGGGGGATAGGGAAATAAACTAAAATTTCCCGAAAAATGCCCAAATTTAGTCATTAAAATCTTACGAATTAACCGCCTTCAATCAACTCAAATCACTAACAATTTGTTAACGGCCTTGGTGTAAGGGAACGATAAATTTGCCCAAAATCCCGAGTANGCAAAAAGTTGCTGACTGTGATTCAATTCTCTTTCCCTATTGGGCCTCAGGTCCGTTAGATTTGGAGCGACTGATCCCCGTCATCAGCTCAGGATTGGCAATTGTGGTAGAGGGGGGGGATCCATCTCTCCGGAATCCCTCTACCTTTGCAGGGGCAAGTTGCTCCCATCAGGATCTTCTCCGTCTATCTGAGCAAATTCTCCTGTCTCGGACTCCTGCAAGCGCACCTGCCATATTTATTTGTTTAGGGCACCAGCTTGCGGCTCAGGCTCACATCAGCCTGATTCGTCGGGCAGTCAGGGAAGTGTTAGCTCTAGATGTTTTGGAGGGGGATGGCAATGGCAAGGCTTTGAGGGCTTTACAACGTATCTGTCAAGAAATCCAGGCAGTAGGGCAATCCCTGGTCATCAAGAAGCGGGATGGCCGTGTGGTGGCAGACAATTGGGAGCATCAGGAGTTTGCGGTGGCTCACAACGAAGCAAAAGAGATTGGTGATCGCCAGCTGCGGCAGTATGAATCCCCTGACCATGAGACCTCCGGTGTTCCTGAGGCACTGATTGTTGCCCATGAGATTACCGCTGATGAGCACGAAGGGGTGATTGATACGTCGATTGCCTATGAGCATGAACTCAACATTGCAATGTTTCATTCGGACGAGGTGAACGAAGAGGCAATCTTATTTGCAAACTGGGCGTATCGGTTAATTCATGATGCTCTCATTCCCAGCCGTCACATTGTGGCGAATAGTGCTTTGTCTTGGCTTATCCAGCTCCCTGATGCTGTTGAAATTTTGTGCTCGACGGCGGATGATGATGATGAGGTGTTGACAGAGTGTTCTGCCACTTGCATCAATTACAGAGATTTTGAAAGTAAAACCGTTCGGCGATCGTTTACCTGTCAGTTTCATCCGGAATTGCTGGCAGATCTGCGGGTGGTGGGTTTGCGGCAGCCCCCTTCCTATGAAGAGCTGAAGCAGGATGATGGGGTACGGCTATTTGCACGTTTGTTGTATGCCGGGATGCAAGAATAGCGATCGCAATTTTACAGGCACAGAGTTAGATTGGTGTGTTAGAGGCAGCATAACGCGCCCTAAGGGAGGCCGATCGAGCTGAAAAAGGGGTGGCTGTTTAATTAGTAAAGTGTTAGGTTTCTTTTGATAGTGGCTAAAACGAACATGAACCAGGTAGCGGTACCTGGTTCATGGCTATACTTATTCAACAAAATATCTAGCTAGGGTTTACACAGTCTTACAGCCGACGCTCAACAAAAAAGTATATTCCTCCATTACTTACTTTCCTGAGTGGTTTGGCTTTTGATGTTTTAGCAGTTTGGCTAGCCTAAAGATACTGAACAAAGATGCTTCAGATCATTACCACTAGCTAGTTAAAACATCTACCAATTAGGGCTAGACATGGTTTCAGTTGTCTAGGGTAGGTGGTAATTAAACTCAATTACTCCCATTCATGCTGATTTAACGCCTACCTTACCCTACATGTCTTGTTAATCTCTACGACTAAGTTTTTAGGGCTGTAAGTTCTTCAGGACAGGAGGCACAGTCCTGAATTCCGATTGGTTTGTGTGCCTATGATTAATGTATCAACTTGGCTGAACTTTTGGTAGACTCTGTTCAGAGAAATTTGCTAAACTTAAAATTTGTTTAAAAAGCCTATGAATTCGTAACGTTCGAGAAATCCTATAGGACTTACGGCGCAAACCCGTTTATTGAGGGTCATTACACCGATTTCAGCCTTTGACTTATAAGAGAAACCTGGTTTTAAGGGTCTTGCTGTGTAAGCCCTGTACTAATTATTGATTCGAGAATATCCCACCCTCAGTAACTCTTCCGCAATCCAATTTGAGCCTAGGTATAGGGATAAATGGGTAAATTAGGGCATGGGATGATATGGATTTTTTTTTTGATTTATATGTTAAGCATTTTGTTAGCTTGCATTACTTGACAAATCCTTTAGATCTGATGTGCATTCTGTATTTTTTGCTACTATACTCGAAGAAAATCTTAGAGCTGACTTAGGGATTAAAAAGACTCTGATGAAGAAGTTGTTAATTACGCTATTGGTAGCACTGTGCTTGGTTACAACACTATTTCTAACCAGCCCTGCCACTGCACTAGCTAAAACTACACTTTACCCAGGTGAAGAACTCAAAAGAGGTGATTTCATAACCTCTCCGAATGGTCAATACAAGTTCATTCAGCAAGAAGATGGAAACCTCGTTCTCTACAACGGTTCTGGACTCCCTTTGTGGGCTAACGGGCAACATGGCAAAGCAGTGAGTAGAACCATCATGCAGGATGATGGCAATTTTGTTACCTATGGATACCCTGAGGCACTTTGGTCTTCTGGTACTAGTGGGAGTCTAGGTGCTTACCTCATGCTCCAGGATGATGGCAACATTGTAATTTATCAGCCCCATCCCGATCCAATATGGACTACTAATACTGTTGAGTAAATCACTTATTAATATGAGGGGTGTCACCCCTCATAAAATCTGCTATATTGTGATTATGTAGATGCACCCTGATGATCAAGAGAGCTTGAAGACGGCTCTCTTATTTTTTTTTAGGGAAAGGGATCGATGCAGGAGATCTCAAAAGCTGTGTGTACTCATTCAAAAACAACGGAAAACAAACAACGCAAAATAAACAACGCAAAATAAACAACGCAAAACTAGCGAATGCGATTGGCCTAAGGCCACGCTTCGCGATCGCATACTCTGTCGGACATGATCTTACCAGCAATATTAAATCAATACGTCTTCTACCATAATTTCATTTAAAGTTTTCAATAACTCCCGCTCATTGTAAGGCTTATAAAAATAGGCAGATGCCCCTAAAGTCATAGCTAGTTGGCGATGCTTAGAGCCACTCCGGGAGGTGAGCATAATAATGGGTAAAGTCTTTAAGCTCGGCTCTACTTTGACCCGAGTTAAAAAGCCGTAGCCATCCAGCCGGGGCATTTCGATGTCACAAATAATGGCTTTCACCTCTAATCCCCGAAGCAGTTTTTCTATCCCATCCTGACCATCTTTGGCATGTTCTACAATATACCCAGCTTTTTCTAACCCCAATGCCAACATCCGGCGCACGTTAATCGAGTCATCAATGATTAAGATGGTGTCTTTGGTACTTGGTTGTATACCGATTGAGGGAGGTTGTTGCTCCACAAATCCCTTTGAGGTGGAGCAAAGTTGTGGGGATAAACTCTCTAGGTTACTGGTGCGCTGACAACTGATTATCCAGCGTACCATGGCATTGGGGTCTACCAGGGGAACCACTCGACCGTTGCCGAGAATGGTACAGCCGCTAAATCCATCAGGTAACCCTAGGGTTCCTTCTACTTGACGCACGGTGACTTCTCGCTCTCCCCAGGAGCGGTCTACACACAGGCCGATTAATTGCTCGGCTTGATTGATAATTAGAATAGTAGGTTCATTAATGCTCGGGGTTTCTTCTAGGGTGGTGACCCGACGGCGACAGTAAAATTTCAGCCACTTTTTCAGGCGAATCAGGGAGACCATTTTCCCTTGCCAGTTGATGACTTCGTTGCCTAGGGTAGTTAAGATTTGCTGGGATTTGAGCATCAGCATCTCTTGAATCACGTCGATGGGAAATGCCAATAGCATGCCGTTACTTTCCACTAACAGGATGCGTGCTACCGATAGGGTAAAGGGGACGGTGAGGGTAAAGGTCGTTCCCCAACCCGGTTGGGTATCGACTCGGATATCCCCCCGGATTTGCTTGAGGTTGTTGCGCACTACATCCATCCCCACACCACGACCAGATAGGTCGGTGACTTGATCAGCGGTACTAAATCCGGGTTCAAAAATCAGGGACAGCAATTCCTGGTCACTGGCGCTGGCGAGCAGCTCCTGGTCTAATCCCATTTCCTCTGCTCTGGCTCGGATTTTGCTTAAATTAATGCCTTTGCCATCATCACGGAGGGTAAGCTGGGTCTGGTTCCCCCTGTGGATGGCTTTGATTTCAATAGTTCCCTTTGGCGGTTTCCCCATAGCCTGACGGGTGCTAGGGTCTTCAATGCCATGGTCAAAGGCATTGCGCAATAAATGCATTAGCGGGTCACTCAGGGTTTCCAGGATGGTGCGGTCAATCAGGGTACCTTTCCCCACTACCTTCAGTTCTACTTGTTTGCCATGCTCGACACACAAATCCCGCAAAGCTCGGGAAAATCGTCCCACTAAATCAGATAAGGGACGCATCCGAACCTGAGTCAGATTGGTTTGCAGCTGCTTGGCAGTTTTGTTTAATTCATGGGCAATGCTATCAGTATCGTCTAGGGTCAATTCCAAGTCGCTGGTGACTTCTTCGATTTGAACAATGGTTTCCATCACCTCCCTTGATAGCAGGTGCAAGTCGCTGTAGGAATCCATCTCTAAGGCATCAAACCCTTGAACAGTAATAGCTAGGGAAGCAGGGGAAGTGTCAGAAGCGGCGGGAGAAGATACGGAAGATGGCAGGAAAAGTCCATCGGATTTGCTGGTTTCCCCATCCCCCTGTCTTGCTGTCATTCCTCTTGGGGTGGCAATCTGGTCATAAGATGTGCGGAGCTTGTGATTGGAGGCTTCGAGAATCTTGACCCTGCGGCTGAGGTTGTCTACTAGGGTGCGCAGTCGTCCCAGTTGCAGCGAAAGACCATTGCGCTCGATAGTCAGTTCTCCAAACAAGTCATTGAGTCGATCCAACTGTCGCACAGGAATGCGCACAGTATTTTCCTGGTGTGGGTCTTTTGAGGAGTCTTCCTGATTGTTCTCCCTCAGGAAGATGGGTTCAGGGGAAGGGGGGGAAGACAAGGGAGGGGGAGAAGACAAGGCAGAGGGGGAAGACAAGGCAGAGGGGGAAGAGATATGGAGATTGCTATCCACCCATTGAAATACGTTTACTTCCCCTTGGTCTTGCTGGTCTGGCTGGTCTGGCTGGTCTGGCTGGTCTGGCTGGTCTGGCTGGTCTGGCTGGTCTGGCTGGTCTTCCTGGTATGCCTCATCCCCTTGTCCGACTAGTTCTGGCTGATCGGTTTCCAATTCCCCAACTAATATAGCTTCCTCTGCCACCCCTGGCTCTGTAGCTTCTCCTTCATTCTCCTGAAACTCCCTAGCTTCGAGGCGGCGGGGTAAATGAGTTAGTTGACCAACAAGTACCAAAGCCTGGGATTGCCGCCACACCATTAGAGCTTGTTGGGCGATCGCTTCCACTTGGTCTGGGGCAGCTTCTAGCTGGTGATTGATGTCTTCGCACAACTGGCTAAAAGCCTCGAGCTGCAGCATTTCGCCTAACCCGCCTAATTCTTGAGCCATGATGGACACTTCTTCTAGCAAGCAGGGCTTTTCGGGGTCTGCTAACACCCCTTCTAGGCGAGCTAGACACCCTTCCACTTCTGTTTCAAACAGCATGGCAGTCACATTAGTGCCATCCTCTGCTCCTAGCATAGTGCTAGCATCATCTGCGACCGGGTCCCCTAGAATCTCGTGAAGTTGATCAAATACTGGGTTAGCTATGGTTTCTAGCCAGTGGGAGTCTATCCGATTCCCCTGGCGGTTGATATCGAGTACCTGGCGCAGACAGTCTACCCCCTGTAGGAGTAGACTTTCGAGTTGGTTTTCGATTGCGATCGCATTTTTCTTAGCCTTGAGAACTTTAAATGAATCCTCTAAGCGGTGAGTTAGGTGACTCAAGGTGCCATATCCCATCATCCCAGCTCCCCCTTTGACAGAATGAACCGCTCGCAGAATCCCATCCATTTTCTGACTATCAATGGGAGCGCTGGCTAAACCCAGCAGCACCGATTCAATGGTATCTAAGTATTCCTTTGCCTCTTCCAGAAACTGTAGCTGAATTTCCAGTTCTTTGTCCTGTGACATGTGTAGTGGTTAGTGGTTAGTGGTTAGTGGTTAGTGGTCAGTGGTCATTAGTCATAATTCTGATCAACTTTAAACTTGCCAACCGATGTTTGTAATTCTTCAGCAATACTGACAGTGTCTTGGAGGGAGTGGGAGATATGTTCTGTTGACTGGTAGGTGCGTTCTGAGATTTGGGCAATGTCTTTCATTACGTTTGTCACAGCGCTTGAGGTTTCCGCTTGGGAAACGGTGGCTTGGGATATGGATTGAATGAATTGGTCGATTTGGGTGGAGACGTTCAGGATTTCACCAAAACTGTCTTTGGCTTCTTGAACTAGATAGGTACCTTCGACCACTTGGGTAGTACCCAGTTCCATCGCTTCCACCACTTCGGAGGTGCCTTGTTGGATGTTGTCTACAATTTGTTCAATTTCTTTAGTGGCGGTGGCGGCGCGAGCAGCGAGTTCCCCAACTTCTTCGGCAACCACGGCAAATCCTTGCCCCTCTTCCCCAGCCCGGGCGGCTTCTATGCCAGCGTTGATCGACAATAGGTTGGTTTGCAGAGCAATTTGATTAATAAATGCCACCACTTGGGAAATTTGCTGGGAGGATTCCCCAAGGCGCTTGACTTTTTTGGCAGTTTCTGCTATTGTGTCTCTCAAAATTAGAATACTGGCAACAGAGCGCTCAATAGCGTGGGTGCCGCTTTGGGCGGTGTTGGCAGCGGTATGAGCCACGGCAGCGGCTTGGCGGGCGTTAGAAGCTACCTCTTGAATAGAACGACTCATTTGAGCCACAGAATCTAGGGTGTTGGTGATTTCCTGGGTTTGTTGGAGAGCGGCTTCAGACAGTTGATGAATAGCTCCAGCATTGTCCCCAACGGACTGGTTTACCTCAGTGGCAGCAGTTTTGACTTGGGTAACAATCCTTCGTAGACTTTCGATGACGGCATTGAAGAAGTCAGCCACAGTGCCAATTTCCCCACTGAGGATCTCAGCCCTTACCGTGAGGTCACCTTGGGCAGCTCCTTCCACTTTATTGACCAGTTCTAACAGTTGCAACTGTAGGGCTTCCCGTTGTTGCTGTTGCTCCTGGGAAACTACTTCCGCAGCAATGCGGGCTTGTTTGAGCTGCTCTACTAGCTTGGCTTGCTCAAGGGCAAAGCCCAATTGAATGGCCATCTGCCTGAAAAAGTTGATGTCTGATTCTTCCCAATGCCGGGTACCGGAACACTGATGGGCGACCAACAGTCCCAGTAATTTGTCCTCTGCTAAGATGGGGGCGACTAGGTGAGCTTTGACTTTAAACGGTTCAAGTTGACCCAAATAACAATCACTCAAGCCGGCCTGGTAAATGTTATCCAAGGCACTAACTCTACCCTGCTGATACTTTTCCACATATTGGTGGGCAAAGCAGGGGTCAGCAATTTCTGCTCCTAGGGATTTCGGCCAGCCATGACCCACGGATTCGGCGACAATGGTTCCTTGGGCTATTTCGTCAAACAGATAGACTAGAACTCGGTCGGTTTTCAGAGCTTCTCGGATGCCACTGGTGGCTGACTGGTAGATTTCCTCGACTGTGAAGGATTGCCGGATACGGGAGGTAATCTCAATGACTTGCCCAGCTCGATCGGCTTCAGCGGTTTTCACTGTGGCGAGAGTGGCACCGCTTAAAGCTAGTCCTAAGTGGGTGGCTAATTCCTGTAGAAAGTCAATCTCATCGGTGCGCCATACCCGAGTCCTAGAACACTGATGAGCTACCAATAAGCCAATTAGATTATCGACCCCCACAATCGGGACAACCAGATTTGCCTTCACTTGCAGTCGGTTCAACAACTGCATATGGCCCGAGGAATATTTCTCTGCTTGGACATCACTGGTGGGCACAACCCTGCCCTTGCGGTAGGCTTCCAGCAATTTTCTGGGAATACAAGCATCGGTGATTTCGTTGGCGATCGCTTTTGGCCAAGGGGAGTCTACCGCTTCAGCCACAATGGTTCCCCGATAGCCTGGGTCAAAATAATAGATCACCACCCGCTCGGCAGCTAACTTTTCCTTAGCAGCATTAACCACTAAATCAAAGGCATGGGCTTTTTCATCAGGTTTGGCAGCATGGGTGACAACATCAGCAAATAACTGGGCCTTGTTTAGGGAAGCTTGTTGGTTAGCAACTAGGGTCTGTAGCTGAGATGCCATGCGGTTGATATTTGACCCAAGTACCCCTAGCTCATCAGTTCCCACTAGCTCCAAACGGGTATCCAGTTCCCCTTCGCCGAGGGCTTTCACTGCGTTGGTAGCTGCTAACAGGGGACTGGTCAAACGGTTAGCGAGATAGACAGCTACTGCAGCAACTAATAAGGTGGTCAGGGAGGTTCCGAGGGTCAGGGTCAGGAGTAATTGCCGTTGGGGCAGAAATGCGATCGCATCTGGGGTGGCCATGACTGCTACCCAGGGCAGGTCAGGTAAGTCGTTGATTTTACGAAAGGGGGTATAGGCTAGCAGATCCTGATGCTTTTTGACCTGATCAGATGTGACTAGAGTATTTGGTTTATCAGCAGTTAGCAGTTCTTTGGCGTCCGGGAATACCTTGGTTAGGGGCTGATTAACGATCTTGCTTTGGTTGGAGAGAAAAATTTTACCGTTGGTGGTATTGATTAAGTAAAGTTCTTCGCGATCGCTGCCCATCAGGTTGATCGAATCTTGAAGGTATTGGATGGGCATCCGGGATTGGATAACTGCGACCAGCTTTTGTGTATTTTCGTCAAGTACCGGTGCAGCTAAGTAAAGGGATAACTGACCAGACGCATCCGAGTGTATCGGTTGACTAATCGCCGGTTGTTTGGTCTTGATCACCTGCTCAAAATAAGACCGGGAGCTGGGATTATCTACCGGAGTCTGATTAGATTTGGCAATCACTTTGCCTGTTAAGTCGAAAACAGCTATACTGTCGTAGACTTGGTAAATGTCTTCGTAGCGGTTTAATAATAGGGATTGTCTTTCCGAAAGGGAGCTGGTCTGCTGTTGACTGGAATTAGTAAAAACTGGGAGCGTAGCTAGAACTCGAATATCGGCATAGCGGTCTTGTATGAAGCCCTTGAGGTTGTCTTCTAGGCTAACTACCCTAGCAATGTTATTTTGGGAAATTTCTTGGGTAATAGATTGCTTAGCTAAGTTATAGGCAATAGAGCCAATCAGCAGCACAGGAATAGTGCCTAGGGTGATCAATAATGATGTTACTTTAGTTTTTAAGCTGAGTTTAAGACCCCCAGAGCGTTTGGAACTGCTAGGTGCTTCAGAGGAGCCTATAGGCTCAGCCCCATCCTGAGCCGAGTTTTGGCTTGGTTCTGTGCTAGTCAAATTTATAACTGAGTCCAATTCAGCATGGTGACGATACCTATCTTTGGTTACACCCTGACTAGTTAAATCCTTATTAATTTCATTATATATTGATTTATCAAATTCTTTCACCATAAAAAAGCACCATTACCTGGCTACTAACTTAGTTTTTATAAAAGCATTTATAAATCTATTAAAAAAAAGGATAGTATTAAATTAACAATCAATAATTACCAGCTGCCCTTGAGTTTAAGTTAATTCCCGTTAAATTAGGTGTTGTGTAAAAGGGATGAAGCCATAATTGCCAAACCATCTAGTACTAACAAAATTTCTTGCTCTTGCAAAGCGCATCCCCGTAAGTAGGGAACCAAACCCGATGACACTTGTCCCAGTGGAGATTGAATACAATCGGGTGTTAGTCGCAACACCCCTTCAATGCTTTGGACTGCAACCCCTAAAGACGCTGACTGATTACGGAGCGTCACTATGTTGTACTGTTGAACATTGGTTTCTACGGTCGGTAAACCTAGCATTTGAGCTAGATCAATTACCCACAACACACGAGAACGCCGATTCATCAACCCCTGTACGTACAGAGGCATATTTGGCATGGGGGTCAGACGCTCTTGGGGCAAGACTAGAACTTCCTGGGCTTGATTCATAGATATAACCGCAGGGGTTTGTTCATTTAACAAAAATTTAAGATAAGCATCCCCGATATTATTGTGTTGTTCAGATGCTTTGGTTATACTAGCTAACTGAGACCAGGTCTGGGGGATATTGGCTAGTGCTGACGTGTTCATTAATTCACAAGTAAACCTATGTTAGGAGACCGATCATTGGTGAGTTGATATATAATTGCTGAGTTTGCCAAGATATTGGTTAAGTAAACTCTAACCAATAGACTAACCTATAATAGTAACCTATAACAGAGGGATATGTTTTTATAAAACCACCCTAAATGTCTGAATAAATCAACACCGAATTCAGCTTTTTATCCTTCATAGATATAAAGTAGATAGATACCCAATGATTAGTTGAGATGTTTAAACACTATCTTGAGGAGATCGGATTGGTTAAACGGTTTAGTCAAGTAACCAGATGCTCCAACAAGTTTAGCCTTAGCTCGGTCTAGGAAACCAGTATTGCCAGTTACCATAATAATTGGGGTATGTTTAAAAAGTGAATGCTTTCGTAACAGAGAACATAGCTCATAACCATCTAAGTTTGGCATGGCAACATCGAGTAAAATTAGGTCAGGCTTAATGCGGATAACTTGCATTAATGCCCTAACTGGGTCATTAATCATGACAACAGAGAAACTTTTATCTTCCAAGAAGGAGTTAATGGCATTTAAAACACTTGTACTATCATCAATGCAAGCAATCTTGTAAGTTTTACTGGTAGACGTTGGTTGTTGATTAACCGAGGTATGATGCTGAAATCTCTGCTCTAATGGAGCCGAGTTATTTAGAGAGGATTCGTGAATTGAGTTCAATGGTGTAGAATTTCCGATTGGGACTACAGAATGAGAGCTATAGGGATTATTCACTGGCTTTGATTGAGAAGAGGCCTGATTTTGTAACTGTTCGTAACAGTGTTCAACAATTGTGCGAAGGTCAAGCCTACAAAATTTAGGCAAATCCTCAGATGGGTTAGTCTCAAGTAATTGGTAGGTTCCTTCTTTCTCTGACAGCAGAGAACCTATTACCTCTTCAGCCAATTCTTCGATTAGACTTGCTGCCTGAACGGAATTCAGATAATGTTGATTGACCAACCAACAAATTGCTTGGTAATCTGAAGGATAACTTGAAGTACTGTTTAAGTTGGCTTCAAAGAGCAGACGAACCTGAACCCGAACGGCACTAACAAGGGTAGTAATTCTACGACTTAGACGAGATAAGTAATGGTCTAGGCGATCAAAGGGGTTGATGGAGTTTGAGGCATAGATTAATTTACCATTTTCTAGATAGATTGACCAAGAAACTGAACCACTAGATACTTGTAAACATCCATTGGCATGACGACTGGATAATTGAGCCAATAAGGAAAGGGGGTTTAGTTTTTTATCATGCCTGTAGCTATTGATGTAGGTGGAGTTCATTTTTATCTAATCCGCTGTAAATCAATTGATGAAAAAAATCAATACTAATGATTGATTGACTTGGCGTAATAGTTAGCTACATCCTAGCTAGGGTAGATTCCGTAAAGTTTTATTGAAGTGAAATTATTTTTTTAACTAAAAATCGATTTTCCAAACAAATAACAGCCATACCCTAACTAAAACTGTACAATAGGTTATGTGACTAGTAAAGATTACCTAATCAACTTAGGTAGTAGCTGCTTCCCTGAATTTGATATCTCAGAAATGAATGGGAGCTGAGATTCAAAAATTAAACGGTTTTAAGTTATTTGAAAAAAAATGAGGGGTGGATTCTCATTTGCATTGCACCATGACATCCAAGAGTGAAGGGTAACTATAGTCAGCTTGCATACACCCTCTAGGGACAGAAAAACTTTCCCAATACTAGATTAACCAAAAATTCACTCGTTGTCAATTATCATAACAAGATTGTGTATCATCTGTGTAAAGCTTACATAAATAGTTTTTACAATGGATGAAGTTAGTGTAATTACTGAGTGAGTATTTAGTGGCTGGTAGAGAATATTACCAAACAATAGGTCATGGTAAAAGTCTCGTAATTTATCCTGATAGTCGGCAGTACTACCGTAATCAATAAGAAGCTTAGCTAAAATGCCTTGACGATTTGGCTAATGAAATTAACAACAAGTTAGTTAATATAACCAAAATTGCACTTGTCAATAGCATTATTTTAAAGTTATAATCGATGGAGCTCGAATAAAGTGTTACACACTTAATTTGAAAACTGAAGTCGGACTTGCCGTAGGCAAGTCGAAGAAAGCGTCTACGTTTATATAGCCCCTATATAACCCTACTATGCACGGGTTTGGGAGGCTAGTGCAAGATATATATTAGTATACTACTATAGTAATTACTTTGTGTGATTGCCAGCAAAGACTTGCTTTCCATCAACAGGGTGATTTGATCAAGACGTTTCCCGCTCTACAGGGAGACGCCAAAAAATAGTTAGCTTAGACAAGAGGTTACTGCTGCAGTCTATCCTAGGAGTAATTGTCCCCCACTCTAGGAATAACGTTAGGAATAAACTTATCTCGATGCTAGCTACCGTTAACAATTAACAATCAGCGCTAGGAATGCTGCGGAAGCAGTTTGTACAGCCATATCTTGTCGTTTTATCGATTGGTTAGACAAGTATCGGAACCTATTCATCCCTTACAAAGCTAGTTTAGGGTATATTTGAGCTGAATTTTTGATCAAGTCCCATTAAATCCCGCTATAGCTATAAACTCCATTAAAAACGTTTTTTGCTGATCAAATATCATGACTCATTTTGGCATCATTTGTCCTCCTGCTTCTAGTCATCTTAACCTGATGACTACTTTAGGTTACGAACTGAAACAGCGTGGTCATCGCGTCACCGTATTAGGAATTGAAGATGTTCAAGAAAAAGTTCTAGCTGCAGGATTAGAATTTCAGGTTATTGGCAAGTCTGATTTTCCCAAAGGAACAACGAAAGACATATTTACTAAACTAGGTAATCTCAGTGGAATTAAGGCATTTAAGTATACAATCAATTCGTTTGTAAATGTAGCCAAAATGTCTCTTAGGGATGCCCCAGAAGTAATTAAAACAGCAGGTATAGAGCTATTGTTAGTCGATCAAGCTTCTCCAGAAGGAGGAACTATCGCTGACTATCTAGACATTCCTTTTGTTAGTGTATCCAGTTCCTTAATTTTCAATCGAGAAATAAGTGTTCCTCCCGTTATGACGTCCTGGAATTATGACCCTTCATGGCGGGGAATTCTACGGAATAGACTAGGTTATGTACTGGTTTATTTTATGAGTAAGTCTCTGCGAAAAGTTATTGGTTATCATCGTAAAAAATGGAATTTATCTTCCTATAATAATGTGAATGAACAGTATTCCCAATTGGCTCAAATTAGTCAAGAGCCTCCTGAACTTGAATTTCCCAGAAAAGAACTACCATCTTGTTTTCATTTCACAGGTCCGTATCATTATTCAAATTCAGCTAGTCGAGAATCAATTCCCTTTCCCTATGATAAATTAACTGGACAACCCTTAATATATGCTTCGATGGGAACGTTACAAAATCAGCTCCTCTCGATTTTTTCAATGATTGCAGAAGCTTGTGTGGGATTAGATGCGCAATTAGTCATTGGTTTAGGTGGGGGTACTAGTCCAGAATCTTTGCCAGAATTGCCGGTAAATCCGATAGTTGTTGGCTATGCACCTCAATTAGAACTCTTAAAAAAAGCCACTCTAACTATCACTCACGGCGGGACGAATACTGTCATAGAATCGTTGACTAATGGAGTACCAATGGTAGCTATTCCCATTACTAACGATCAACCAGGAGTGGCGGCGCGGATCGCTTGGACAGGAACAGGGGAAGTAATACCTTTGGGAAAAGTCAGGGTGGAGAAGTTACAAAAGGCTATCAAACGAGTCTTAACCGAAGATTCCTATAAAAAGAATGCTTTGAGGCTACAAGAGGCAATTACACGAGCAGGGGGAGTGAGTCGAGCTGCTGATATTATCGAGCAGGTTGTTGCTACAGGTAAACCCGTTATTTCTGAGATCACTACCCAACATTGATATACTATTGACTATGGCGATATCGACGAAATATATACTACTATAAATCGTAATAAATCACTAATTAAACACGATTAATTAGTATTAATTATACATTATTATAGTTTTTTATAAAATAAAATGACTCATATTGGCATCATTTGTCCTGCTACTTCTGGTCATCTTAATCCTATGACTACTTTAGGTTACGAACTGAAACAGCGTGGTCATCGCGTCACCGTATTAGGAATTGAAGATGCTCAACCAAAAGTTCTAGCCGCAGGATTAGAATTTCAAGTGATTGGCAAGTCGGATTTTCCCAAAGGAACAACAAAAGACGTATTTATTAAACTAGCTAATCTGAGTGGATTTAAGGCATTTCAGTATACAATGAATAGGATGGTCAATGTAGCAAAAATATTTCTTCGAGATGCTCCAGAAGTAATTAAAGCAGCAGGTATAGACCTATTGTTAGTCGATCAAGTTTCTCCAGAAGGAGGAACTATTGCTGAGTATCTAGACATTCCTTTTATTAGTGTATGCAGTGCCTTAATGCTGAATCGGGAAATAAGTGTTCCTCCCTGTATAACCTACTGGAATTATGACCCTTCATGGTGGGGAATTCTACGTAACAGAGTGGCTTATGCACTGCTTTCTATTATAGTGATCAAATCTATGCGAAAAGTTGTTGATCAGTATCGTAAGCAGTGGAATTTATATCCCTATCATAATCCCAATCACAGCTATTCCCAGTTGGCTCAACTAAGTCAACAACCTGCTGAATTTGAATTTCCTAGAACAGAACTACCGTCTTGTTTTCATTTCACAGGGCCTTATAGTAATCCAGGGAGTCGAGAACCTGCGCCTTTTCCTTATGAAAAGTTGACTGGACAACCATTAATTTATGCTTCTATGGGAACTTTACAAAATCGGCTTCTCTGGGTTTTTCAAATGATTGCAGAAGCTTGTGTGGGATTAGATGCTCAATTAGTGATTGCTTTAGGTGGGAGTGCTAGTCCAGAATCTTTGCCAGAATTGCCCGGAAATCCCATAGTTGTTGGCTATGCACCTCAATTAGAACTCTTACAAAAAGCCACTCTTACCATCACTCACGCAGGAATGAATACGACTCTAGAATCATTGAGTAATGGGGTACCAATGGTAGCTATTCCCATTACCAACGATCAACCAGGAGTGGCGGCGCGGATCGCTTGGACAGGAACAGGGGAGGTAATACCTTTGGGAAAAGTCAGAGTGGAGAAGTTACAAAAGGCTATCAAACGAGTCTTAACCGAAAATTCCTATAAAAAGAATGCTTTGAGGCTACAAGAGGGAATTAGACGAGCAGGGGGAGTGAGTCGAGCTGCTGATATTATCGAACAGGTTGTTGCTACAGGTAAACCAGTTTTTGTTTCAACAAAACCAAAAGTATTGAATCTAGGAATAAGAGATTACCAAAATCCCTGATGCTTAATGGGGCAAAAAACTCCTGAAAGTATTGTTACGAGGAAGGGTTAAATTTAAGCTAAAAAGTTTACCCTATATAGCGTTTATCGTAGCTATGAAGTACACATTATTTTGTGCCTATTCCCTCTTTCCTCTTTTTTATTCTCTGCTCCCGTCTTGATGCAGCGGTGCATCGCTGCATCGCTGCTCCCTGCTCCCTGCTCCCTGCTCCCTAAAACCTTAAGTGCGACCCGTGGCTAATTTAATTAGCCACGGGTCGCACCTCATAAATTTGTATATCAAAAGTTGTATAGTTGCTATATATATTAGCACTATTTCTGTCGCAAATTCTCGCGCTTAGTCCCATTAGGTAGTTTTCGTAGAGTGTTGGTAAAATTTTAAATAGGTAGGTCTTTTGGCAAATTAGAGACCTATCTTTTTAGACTACACAATGCTATTAGCTTTACATACCCAATATTTCAGCATATTTTTTTGCCTCTTTATAACCTTCCGCATATGAACCTGATATTTCCCTCATGTAAGGTTCTAACTTCTGGAAAATTTTATCATATTTTTTGGTGACTTCTGGCAATAAGTTTATGGGACGTGGTTCGATGACGCTTTCATAATCAAAATTTGATTTTGATTTTAATTTTAGAAAATCTAGACTCTTTAAAATGGTAGTTTTAGGGGCATCACATAGTTGTTCGTATGTGATATAAATATAGTCTGTTTTTGGTAAGTAAATAATATTATTGAAGTAGTAATGATGGAATTGAACAGTCTTTTGAGTAACTTTGCTTAATGCGAAGTTAAAGTAAGGTGAATATAAAATTCGAGAGATTAAATGTCGAAGCGGTTGGTTTAATATATTTCTGTAATCTCTGGAAATTAGAGCAGTGTATTCGCACCTAGTAGATAACATCAGACGTATGGCTTTTAGTTTAGAATTGATTATATGAATCGGATTACGGTGAATGAAAATAAACTTAGCTGCCGGAAAAACACTCTTCACATACATATAATTTGGAAAATCCCATGGATTCTTCAGCAACAGAGGTTTATCTGGATCGGATACCAATTGAATTTTGCGGCATAACTCTTTTAAAATAGGTAAATTATTAGGGTTTAGACCTGCTCTTTTTCCGGTTTTATTATTAATAATAAAACCATACTCTTCTGGTAAATTTGGAGTTACAATTACTTTATCAATAGTGCGATTACTTATCCCCAATGATTTAAAAAGTTGCGCTAATTCTTGAATAGCCTGTTCTTCAGTTTGATTAATATGATTAAACAAAAGCTCATCATATTTCAGGATATGATAAGCTTTGACAAAGTTAAAACACTCCGTCGCCACCAATAGTTTGTATAATAAAGTTGTACCAGACCGATGATCTCCCATAATAAAGATCGGATTAAAATCTACTTTTTGTAGCAAATTTAGGTAAGGTTTGTCAGAAACAGTATTATTAGTTTTAGATTGCATATTCTCTATCAGCCTTATTTCTATGTTTGATAAAAAACTTGGTTACCTGTAGATACCACAAATGTCTTTAAGGGTTTGTGGCTCCCGTTTATTGTTATTTATAGTTTATTGGTGATCTGGTCAAATTTATACTCCTGATAAACAAATGAAAGGTCTTTCATAATCTGCTCTCTTGTTAAGTTAAATTCTTCAAGATTTCTGACACGATGTTTGCGTTTATAGTTTTTCTGTTGTTGCGCTTGTTCTTTGATAGAGTATTTTAATTGCTCGCTGGGATTAATTCCCGTAAAATTAACTATTTCTTCGAAGGCTTTATATAAATCAGATATTAATAAATTATAACGCATAATTCTGACGTTAATTTCTGGTATTTCTTGATTTTTTTTAAGCTTATAAAAATAGCGATAAAGGTCTACATTATAGCGATATCGCCTTTGTTCATATCGTTTTATTTTATCTAGTGGTATATTTTTTATCCCCCATTGGTTATCGATAAAATTTCTATCCAGGGAAAGATGAGAAGGAATTGTTTCGTGAGGTGAACGAACTAAATAGATAAATTTGGCATCTGGAAATATTTCTAGCAATGTTTTAATACGGTGAGTAGAAAAATGAATTTGGGCAATTACTTGTTTTTTCCCTGTGTAATAGATATGCCGCTTTAAACAACTTTCAAAAAATTTTACTGAACTTCGACGACGAGATGCTGGTTGCTGATCATGGAAGCGAAGCTCGGGATGCTCCTGATCATCAAAGGCTAGGGGTGTTGTTAAAAGCACAAATTGAGTATCGGCTTCGTGAAGAAATAATAGTTCTTCTTCTTCTACTTTGTCAAGATAAATTCCATGTCCAATATCATCAGGTATCAGGGAGTTTAGATTGTGTTTAACTAAATAGTCAACCAGAGGTTTAACTAAAATACGAGCTGTAAGTGATGGCACAAAAATATGCCAAGCTTTGAATGTGCTAAATTCTTCTGTCTGGGTTAATACATGATGGAGGAAAGTAGTTCCACTCCGAGGGTGTCCAATGATAAATATCGGTTTCACCACTTTAATGTCACGATACTTAGAAAATAAAATTTCATCTAAAGCCAGGGTTAGTCTAACCAAAATAAAAGCTAAGGGTGGCAAAAATACCCATAAAAAAAACCAGTGGCTGATCCCAAAGGTTTTCCAACAGGAAATAATAATTCTGTAATAAACTTTTAACATGTTTTATGTCCCAATTATGGTAAATAATTTTTATTAAAAATAGACATATATAGCAGTTCTCAATATTTGAGAACTGCTATAATAACTAATTAGTGTGTCTGTGGAACAGGCTTAGGGCTTTACTGCCACCTGTTGACCACTGGCTGGTGTTCGCCGGAACTGAATCGGTTTGCGGGGAACTAAACCTGCCTTTTGTTGCCATTGAGCGATCTCAGAGAACGACCAGTTACTACCAGCAGTGGTCAAGGATAAAAACAAATTCCCCAATCCACCCAGTTGTCCATCTTGTTTGGAAGGAAGTATAGTTTTCTGAACGACGAGATGGCCTCCAGGTCGCAGAGCTTGAGCCAAACGCTGAAATAGCTCAATATTGGTTTGTTCATCAAACTGGTGTACTAGGTTAGCCATAAAGACTAAGTCATAGACATTGGTGCCTAGATCGTCTGTAAGAACATTGCCAGCTTTGTACACCACGCGATCGCCCATGCCTTCCTCGGCAAGAAGCGGTCGTGCATATTCAATCTGCTCAGGTAAATCGAGGATGACCGCTTCAAGGTCAGGGTAGCGGCGGCAGAGGGTTACTGAAAAATAGCCGTGAGAGCCACCAACATCTAGCATATTCTGAGCACGAGTTGGTACAGGTGTGTATTGAACTACCTCAGGAGCAGCTAGGCTAGCGATTGAGCGCAGACCCCGATGATAAAGTTGGCAGTGATGGGGGGTCATTTTATCCTGAGATTCCAGAGGCTCTCCAGTGCGGATGAACTCTTCTAAGTGGGTCAGCCATTCCCAGGCCAAAACCCGGCTAATGGTGAAATCGTAAAGTGACGACTCATTCTCACTTAGTAGCCATTTACGGGCAACTACAGCCAAGCTATAGGACTCCCCCTCTTTGGCAAGGTAATTTGTAGCAACAAGAGCATCTAAAAGCTGGCTTAAGGCATGCTTGTTGAGATTACACCGCTCAGCAATCTCTTGGGCGGAAAGTGAACTTGAGCCTATGGCTTCAAATACACCTAGCTCTGTTGCTGCTATGATAGATCGAGCTAGAATCAGGCAAGCTTGAGTTTCAATCGCAGGTTGGGGTACTTGCCCCAAGGCAAGGGCACTCTTTTCGAGCAAGTTTTCAGGATTAATACCAACTCTCATCTAGAACTATTAGCTCCTTTAATAAATCCAATGACTGGAATAAAACGGGGTCGATTGGCAAAGACATCAGCATAGTTGGTGTCTTCGCTTAAGGCTTGTTCTTCAGTGTGAATACGCCGACTCATTAATAGAGCATTAGCGATGCTGAAAACGATAGTGGTGAAATAAGCAGTATGGATCAGGGGTAAAGCGGCGATTTCCAGAATTACTCCTAGCCAATTGGGATGCTTTAGGTAAAGGTAAATTCCTGAGTTAACTACAGGGTTGTCTGGGAAGGTGATGATCGCAAGAGTCCAACGCTTTTTTAGCGATCGCATTGATAAATACCGCAAGCCTTGACCAGCTACAGTAAGCATCAGTGCGATCGCTGCCAATCCTGGCATAAAAGGGCGGTTGAACCACCAAACCTCGTTAATCATTGCTGCAAACCAGCTCACCTGCAATACTTTTACTATCCAAAGAGAATTTGAGCCATATTCTCGTCCTCCGTTAGTAAGCAAGTATGTTGCATTCTGTTTGCTGATACGAAGTTCAATCAGTCGCTGTAAAATCACCGCAACTACAATAAGCGTGAAGAGAACCTTAGTAATCATGGAGCGCTTCCTACCATTGCAATAGCAGAATTTCTTGGGAGAAACCTGGTCCCATTGCGACCATCAAGCCATAACTACCTGGACTCGGCTGCTCTTGAGATAAGACTTCATTAAGCATATAGAGCACAGTGGATGAAGACATATTGCCAATTTTTTCTAGGGTGTCCCAGCTAAGCTGTACTGCTTCCTGAGTCAGTCCAAATTCCTCTTGTATAGTTTTAATTACCTTCGGTCCACCTGGATGCACAATCCAGGTGGATATATCATCTGTTGATAAGTTATGCTTGTTCAGCAGTGGGTCAATCACCTCTCGCAGTCCTCCTTTGAGATGGTCAGACACTTCAGGTCTGAGAATATTCTTGAACCCGGTATCGGCAATATCCATTCCCATCAAGTGAGTGGTATTGGGAAGCAACATTGAGGCAATATCAATTACCCGAGGTTGACCTGGCTTGGCTAAGGGATGATCGCGACCTACCATTAAGACTGCTCCCATCCCATCAGCAAACAGTGCAGCAGTAACGATAGAGCAAATGATTTCGCTGTACAGAGAGGGGTCGTCTGGTAGTTTAGAAATCATTGTTTGCAATTCCATTTGCAACGAACCCTGCCACAGAGTAGAGGAGAGTTCACCAGCAAAGAAAATTGCAGCATCCTTGGGGTGTCCCTCTAGGTACTCTGTCACTCGCGCTATACCTGCTGCTCCACCCATACAGCCATAGCCAAACATTGGTAGTCGTTTAATGTACCGTGAGAAAGGAATGCGATTCATTAACCGAGCTTCCAGGGAGGGAACCGAAATGGTTAGTGTAGAGGAAGCGATTAATCCGATCTCCTCGGGGTCGATGCCGGTTGAAGATAACAATGACCCCACAGTTTTTTCAAAGTTATCGAGAGCAAGGTTTATAGACCGCTCAGCAGTGACTCCGGGAGTCGATGGGTCAAAGAAGAAATCTAGGGAGTGGGTGAAATAACGGCCTTTGATATTGACATTGGTGAAAAAGCGGTCGATGGTATCTAGATCAAAATCTAGATTCATCGCGATGCAAAACTTTTTGACCGCTGTGGCTAGCACTTCTTGAGGATAGTAGTGCTCGGGAAAGGTGAAGGCAGTACCAGCAATAACAGGCATGATAATTTTAGTCTTAAATAGCTTAAAAGTTAGTGGGTTTAAAGTTAGTTGTTTTAAGGTTGCAAGTTAGTCGGTTTTTCGCGTAGCGTGGCCTTTTTGCCAAGGTTGAAAGATTTTGCTGCTTTGTCAAAATAGTGGTTAGTGGTTAGTAATTAGTAGTGAGTAGTTAGTAGTTAGCACTTAGATTAGGAAGATTGTTATTCTTTGTTCTGAGGAATAGTATCTCGGTGGTAGCCTACTCTGGATCAGGGAGTAGGATTTGACACTATCCCATCAGCCCATCAGCCCATCAGCCCATCAGCCCATCACCCCATCACTCCATCACCTTGACAAGTTGGCTAAGTTGGGTAGCGATCGCTTCCAATAAAAGCTGGTCATGGCTCTTCAGGAAGAAGTGGTCGCCGGGAAACATTTGCATGGTGAAGTCTCTCTGGGTCTGCTTGCGCCAAGCCTCAAGTTGCGAATCACTGACTTTGGGGTCGGATTTGCCACCAAACACCGTGATTGGGCAATCGAGGGGATCTGCACTGGAGTAGAAGTAAGTTTCCAAAATCGCAAAGTCTGCTCGCAACACCGGGAGGAATAGGTCCATCAGCTCAGGGTTTTGTAATGTTTCCTCTGGTGTTCCATTTAAACGACCTAGTGAGTCGATAAACTCATCATCAGGCAGTCGATGGATGGGTAGATTCAGATCCGGTACCTGAGGAGCAGGGCTTGCAGAAACAAATAGGTGAACTGGGCTCGGTAAATTCTGTTTGCGTAACTCACGGGCAAGCTCAAAGCTGATTAACCCTCCTAAACTGTGACCGAAAAAGGCAAAAGGAATGTCTAAGTAAGAACGCAAAACAGGTGTGAGCGCCTTAATCAAAGCTGAGAGGCGAGTAAATGGCTCTTCTTCGAGTCGGTTCTCTCGCCCAGGCAGTTGAATTGAACAAACCTCAATGTCTGGTGGTAGAAATTCTAACCAAGAGCGGAAAATAGAAGCACCAGCTCCGGCATAGGGAAAGCAAAATAGACGTAGTTTTGCGTGAGGATTCAGCTTTGGACGGGTGACCCAAAGATTGGCTTGAGCTACTACCTTCTCGGAAGAGGTGATTGTCCCTGAAGACTCATTAGTTGAATCCATTGAGTCCGTACTGCTTGGTTTGCCTTCAGTTCCTTCATTAGGTGATGAGTTGGCTTCTTTAACAACCAGCAGAAGAACTTGGGTGATAAAATCTTCAATGCTCAAACCAATGAAGTATTCTAGAGGGACAAGCACCTCTAGATCAGTCTCAATTTGATTCCTGAGCTCAACACCCACTATGGAGTCAAGTCCTATGCTATGAAGGGGCTGCTGTAAGTCCAGTTGGCTGACACCAATTCCCATAACCCTGGCTAATAATTCTGTCAAGTAAGACCCCAACAGTCCGTGGCGTTCTTCTGGTTCTGCTGCCAGCAATTTAGCGCGGGTTAGACTTGGCTTAGCTTCTGGTGCGACACCATCATTAGGGGTCGATTTCCCATTAAGTTCTGATGGCATGCTCACGGTTAGGGTTACCCCTGAACTCTCCTGTTCAGTTGAGTTAGGAACTACATCCAACCAGTAACGCGATCGCTGCCAAGGATAAGAGGGCAAGGAAACACACTGACCCCCAGATGGATAGCGTCGGCTCCAGTCTACTGAGTAGCCCTGGGTGTAGAGAGTACCCAAAGAACCCAACATAACTGCTGTTTCCGGTTGCTGTCGCCGTAGAGAAGGCAATACTGTTCCGTTTTTGTCTGAGTTTTTCAGACACTGGGAGATATTTATCCCTAGGACTGGGTGGGGGCTAATCTCTACAAATAGATTATGCTTAGTCTTGATCAGTTTATCAATGGCAGCGGCAAAATGCACGGGCTCTCTGATATTGCGTCCCCAGTAGGCAGCATCAAAATTTTCACCCTCATGAGCTAGACCTGTAACGGTTGAGATGATTGGAATAGATGCAGTTTGAGGTGTAATTCCTTGAAGCGATCGCACTAATTGATCTTGATACGGCTCCATCTGGGGACTGTGGAAAGCATAATTCACCCGCATCATCTTACAGAAAATCTGTCGCTGCTCAAGGGACTCAAGCACTTCTTCCAGGGCTGCTGCTTCACCTGATAGAACCAGTGAGGTAGGACTATTGATGGCAGCAATAGACAGACGACCGGCATACTTAGCTAAGAGTTCTTCTGCCTCAGCTACGGACAACTCCACAGCTGCCATTTTCCCAAAACCTGTTCCCTGCTGCATTAAGCGAGCACGGTGGAAAACAACTTCTACTGCATCCTCCAAGCTAAGAGCTCCCGCAACATGAGCTGCTGCTACTTCTCCCACGCTATGCCCGATAATGGCATTGGGTTCTATTCCCCAAGACCGCCACAAAGTAGCTAAAGCGACTTGCAAGGCAAAAATAGCTGGCTGGGCAATCTCAGTTTCTGCCAAGCGGGATGTTGACTCATTAGCAGTCAGTTCTTCCAGCAGTGACCAGTTGGCATAAGAACGTAGCAGCTGATCGCACTTCTCTATAGTGGACGAAAAGACCGGTTCAGTAGATAATAATTCACGCCCCATCCCCCACCATTGGGGTCCTTGACCAGAAAAGACAAAAACTAGCTTAGGACGCCGGTTCCGTTGCTTACGACCCCAAGACAGACCAGAGTAAGTTTCTCCAGAGCAAAATGCTTTAAGGCCCTCAGTCAGTTCCTCACAGTTTTGAAATACCAGGGACAAACGGTGGTCATGATTAGAACGTCGTACACTAGCTGTATAACAAATGTCTGATAATGAGGCAGTGCTACCAGACGCTGCTGGTGTTACGAGTTTCTGATACTGCTGAGCTAAAGCTATGAGAGCTTCTGGACTGCGAGCAGATAAGGGAAGCAGATAAGGTGACGAGGAGATCTCAGGAGAAACAACTGTGTTTTTCTCCAACTCCTCATCCCCTTGGGCAGCTTGCTCTAGAATGATATGGGCGTTAGTTCCGCCAAAACCAAAGGAACTCAAGCCAGCCAAAGCTAGACCATCGGTTTCCGGCCAAGGGGTCAGGCTTTGCTGTACCTGAAGCAGAAGTTTGTCGAAGGCAATATAGGGATTCGCTGTTTGGAAATGCAGGCTCGGTGGTATCTTGCCATGATGTAACGATAGCGCTACCTTAATTAGACCAGCAATGCCAGCGGCAGATTCTAGATGACCGATATTGGTTTTAGCGGAACCGATAATACAGGGGTTGTCCGGAGAACGGTCTTGACTCAACACAGCCCCTAGTGCTTCCGCCTCAATTGGGTCTCCTAGGGGAGTGCCTGTACCGTGAGCTTCGACATAGTCAATTTGAGCTGGTGCCACTCCAGCATTTGCCAAGGCTTGGCGGATAACTGCTTCTTGAGACGGACCATTGGGAGCGGTAAGTCCGTTGCTACGGCCATCTTGGTTAAGGGCTGAACCCTTGATCAGAGCAATGATATTGTCATTGTCTCTAATCGCATCCTCCAGACGTTTGAGTACTACAACACCACAGCCTTCTCCCCGGACATAACCGTTGGCTCTAGCATCAAAAGTTTTACAACGCCCATCTGTAGCCATCATTTGTGCCTGAGAGAAAATGATGGTCAACTGTGGAGACAGCAGCAGATTAACTCCACCCGCCAAGGCTAAATTAGACTCTCCACTCTGCAGACTTTGACAGGCAAGATGTACAGCCACCAATGAAGAGGAACAGGCTGTGTCAATCGCCATACTCGGTCCTCGAAAATCAAATAAGTAGGAGAGGCGGTTAGCAGCAATACTTAAAGCATTGCCAGTCCCCATGTAGGCATTGATGGCATTATACCCTCCTTCCTGAAAGCGCTGGTGGTAATCACCGGCAGAAATACCAACAAAAACACCTGTGTTACTGTGGGCTAGTTTTTCTAATACCTGCCCAGAATTTTCCAGAGCTTCCCAAGCTACCTCTAGCAAAAGTCGCTGCTGCGGGTCGATATAAACTGTCTCTCTCGGAGTAATTCCAAAAAATTGGGGGTCAAATTGATCTACTTGTTCTAAAAAGCCACCCCACCGAGTACTCATTTTTCCTGGAGTACCAGGTTTAGGATCGTAGAACGCATCGATATCCCACCGATCGGCTGGTACTTCTGTAATGGCATCTACCCCGTTACATAGGAGCCGCCAATACTCCTCCGGGTTTCTGGCACCAGGAAAACGACAACCTAGACCAATAATTGCGATCGCATCCATTTCTTAACCTTCATCTGAACTTTGGTCATGATTACCACTACTGGCTGCTTGATGTTTAACTATTGGGATCTTCAGCTAAACGTTCTGCTAGGGCTTCGATGTTGGGATAGTTCCACAACAGGGTGGGAGATACCTCACGGCCAAGATAGTTTTCTAATCTACTTAAAAGAATCAAAGCATCCGCTGATTCTAGGTTGTAGCTTTCAAATGGTTCCTGGATATCTATCTCTTCAGGATCAACCTCCAGTCCTTCGGCGAGTTGAGAAACTAACCAGGCTTGAATAGCTTCTTCAGTATGACATTCTTGATCGATTTTATCAGGGATAGTTTCAAGCATTTTGTTTACTTTTTTAGTGATTTATAATTTGTAATTAGTCAAAAGTAAATTGCCAATTACTAATTGGTAATTGCAGTTAATTGATGTTAATGGCAATTGTCAATTTTCAATTTTCAATTTGTCTTTCGACTTTTGCATTTTCTACTTCGTCATTAGCTGGTGACTGTGGTGTGAGTAGATACCCGTCTTCCATACGAAGGATGCGATCAGCAACATCCAAAATTCTGTTATCGTGAGTCACCATCAAAATAGCGCATCCTTGCTCATGAGCTAGTCGTTGCATAAGATCAACCACATCTCGACCTGTCTTACTATCTAAGGCAGCAGTTGGTTCATCTGCTAAGACCAATTTGGGATTATTGACTAAAGCACGGGCAATGGCTACCCGTTGTTTTTGCCCCCCAGAAAGGTTTTGAGGGTAGTGATTAACTCGATCCCCCAGCTTAACCAGTTGGAGCATAGCTTCAGCTCTAGTGCGAGCTTCCCGGTGAGAGATGCCTCGATGCAGTTCAATCGCCATTTGAACATTTTCTCGGGCTGTCAAGAACTCTAGTAAGTTGTGAGCTTGAAAAATATAACCAATGTGGCTACGCACTGACACTAATTGTTCAGGACTAGCGCCATACAATTCTCGGTCTAGAATTTTTAGACTTCCCTCTTGTACAGAACGCAATCCTCCAATTAACGTCAACAACGTTGTTTTCCCTGACCCCGATGGCCCCGTTAGAATGACAATTTCTCCAGATTTTATTTCCAGATTAATGTCAAATAAAATTTGGCTCCTTAATGACCGTTGACCCAAGTAATGATTCAGTTTTTTTAGATCAATCAAAATTTCTTGGGACATCGGCTTCTTGGATTATAATCTAGTAATTATCAAGTTTCTGTCTAGTAACTATCAAACTTTTGATAAGAAAACTAGAAAATATCAGCTGGATCAGCAGACCGCATTTTGTTAACAGCCAAGACACCAGAAGCAAAACACATTAAAATGGTTACTATTAAAACTATAGAGGCTTGATTAAGTCTTATCTCCATTGGTAACCCAGTAGCATCCCTGACAACATTATACAGACCTATAGAGATTGTCAATCCTGGGATATACCCTAAAACAGCTAATATAACAGACTGTTGAAATACTACAGATAATAAGTATTGGTTTGGATAGCCAATTGCTTTTAGAGTCGCATAGGCAACTAAGTTAGTAGAAATATTACTATGAAGAATTTGATAGACAATAACTATACCAACAACTGCGGCCATAAATAGCATCATACCAAGGATAAATCCAACGGGAGTTCTTGTCTGCCAATACTTTTTTTCAAAGTCAATAAATTCTTGATAAGAAAAAACTAGAACATCTTTAGATAAGTGGTTTCTCAAATTTTTTAAAACCATTGCAGGATCTGCATCAGGTTTGAGGGTAATGACTCCTACATCAACCATCCCTGAATTGAGATCGAATATCCGGAACAATGTTGAGTCGCCAACTACTAAATTACCGTCCACCCCAAAGGAAGGTCCTAGACTAAACAAGCCTCCAACCTTAACTCGATAACCTTTTCTTGCTGCAAAACCAAATATTTCGATAGTTTGTTCCGTGTTTCCCTGCTCAAAGTTCTCAGCAATTGGACCAAAATCAGATCTAGACTTCCGGTCAAATAAAACTACATTAGGAAGTTTAAGCATATCCATATTTTGATTAACTTCCGGGGAATTAAGTACAGGCTTTCCCGGATCAAAGCCAATAACATAGATTGAGAACTTTTGATCAGTAATGGGATTTTTAAATTTCGCAAATCTTAGATATAAGGGACTAACTGATTCTACTCCATTAAATCCTAGAGCCTGATATAAACGCTCTCTAGGAAAGCTCTGCTTAGCTGTCAATGATTTATATTGGGAACTGATTAAAAACAAATCACCTTTGATAATCTGATGCACCTTGGTAGCACTAGTATAGAGAGAATCATTAAACCCAATTTGCATAAAAATAAGAACAACGATAAACGCAATACCAGCTAGAGCAACCAGAAAACGAACTCTTTGTCTCGCTAGTTGTAACCAGGCAATAGGAAGTTGGAGAATCATTATTCAAGCATTTTGCTAAATGAGATGTCTGGGGAATTTAATATAGTAGTTTTAAATGGGGTGAGGGACTTTCGTCCTGGGTTAATGGGAGTAGGGAGTAGCGATGCGGCGCTGCATCGCTTGACAACAACGATAGACAGACATCAGCCATTTTGATAAACGTTTATTGCCGATTCAACACTTCTGAATCTGGTTAACCGAGTTACAGGTGAATCCTCACCTCTACTTGTAAGTTCGTAAATGCTGCAACTCGTTGACTGTCTACGGAATCATCAAGGCGGATTTTAACGTCCACCACTTTACGATCTGTATCTGATCCAGGATTAACATCAAAAACCTGTTGTCTGTCAATTTGTAAACCAATCTCAGCGACTGTTCCCTGTATTTTCCCCTCAAAAGCAGCGCTACTAATAGTAGCTTTTTGACCCAGATGGACTTTGCTAATATCCGTTTCATGGACTTCTGCGATTACATACATCTGGTCGGTTTGACCTAGCTCAACAATCCCATTACTGCCAATAATTTCTCCAGATTTGGTGTGAACTTTCAGGACTTGTCCATCGATAGGAGAACGGATGTAGGTTAAATCTAGTTCAGCTTGAGCAAGCTTGACAGCAGCGATCGCACTCTCAATCTCTCCCTGAGATATTTGTACATCTACTGGACGAACCTCAGTAATACGGTCTAGAGTCGCTTTTGCTTGAGTGATCTGTTCTTGACCGGTGTCCATAGTCCGTCGCCGAGTCGCTTTTGCTTCATTAATTTGCTCTTGAATCGTTTCCACAGTTCGTTTCAGAGCAGCATTTGCTTCATTAATTTGCTCTTGAATCGTTTCCACTTGCAGACGTTTACTGTCAAAAAGAGAGGCAGAAATTACCCCTTCTTGATAGAGTTGTTGATTACGTCGATACTCGGCTTGAGCATTACGCAATTGGGCTTGTAAGCGAGCCAGGTTTGCTTTCTGTGTCGCCACTTCCCCTCGTAACTGAGCTTGTAAGCGAGCCAGGGTTGCTTCCTGTGCCGCCACTTCCCCTCGTAACTGAGCTTGTAAGCGAGCAATCGTTGCCTCTTGTGCCGAAATTTCTCCTGCCTGAGCCCCAGCTTTGACTTTCTTCAGACGAGCTTGGGAAATTTTAACCTTTTGCTTAGCTTGTTCTAAAGTAGCAAAACGAAGAGCATAACTGTCTAGCAGAGCGATGATTTGCCCTGCCTTAATCTTGTCTCCTTCCTTCACTAAAAGTTGGTCAACTCGGGTACCTCCTACAGAATTAGGGGCAGACAAACGAGTCACTCCTCCTTGAGGCTCTAGACGTCCAAGGGCAGTGACCCCAACCATGACCATGGTATTTTCTGGGGAATTTGATATAGAACCTTGACGTTTCGATTCAAATTGGGGCAAGCCATATAGATAAATCCCCCCAGTAGCTAAAGTCATAGCTGCTGAGAAAATCAGATACCATTGACTTACAGGGTTTGTAAATGATTGACTTTCTTTATGCACGATAATCCTTAGTTGGCAATAGTAGTGGAGAAGTGCATCGCAATGCCACTGGGTTCACTGTATAATAAATTCTGTTGTACATTAACCTCATCTAAGAACATGAGGCAGGAAACATGGATGGTTTTAAGTGGCTAAATTTGCTATTGATTCAGCAATAAAACCAAATCATACATATATAGCATTTATGAATTTGGTGAGGTACTTTCGTCCTGGGTTAATGGGAGCAGGAATCCCCCCTAACCACCCTGAGTAAGGGAGGAAGGGAGTAGGGAGTAGCGAGAATAAAATTGACTTTACCTCATAAGTACGATAAACCCTATAGGATCTTGACCATCACTAGATGGCACTAGTGTTTACAAAGTTTGGCAAGTTGGTAAAAATAAAATTATTTATGAATGTTGCCCGTACAGCACTGAACCTATTTAAAAAAAAACGGTTATTACCCTAAATTAAACTTGATTGATTTGAAAAGTAACCTATTTCTATACCTTGAAATATTCTGTCATGATCTCCAAGTTATGGCAAGGGAATTTTGGGAATATTTTTTAATTTTTAAAAAAACCGCATATCCAGGACCCTTAATTGAAGTGAATGATAAGTTGATAATTATTTTTTTGAATAATTTTTGTTCAACGTAATAGTTAAAACTTTTATATAAAAAATTTGTAACTGTCTTGATGCAATAGCGAGTGGGGTGGCCTCCTTTGAACGCACTGGCTCCCCTGTTCCCTTGCTCCATCGCTTTAAGAAAAGTCTTAGCAGTTAAGCAGTAAACCCAACAATCAATGTTCCAATTTTGCTCACTACACTCCACATCCTATAGCCCACTACCAGTCTAAATCAATAAGCTTCGAGCCTAAGTACTAAGTCTGATCAAGTGGTAGAAGACACCCTCAAGCAAGACCGCTCAGGTTTTAGCTATTGGGTTTTAGCTACTCTCAGTAGATCACTAAGTTAGGAAATCATAAGGTAAGCATTCAGGCGTCAGCGGTCAGTCGTCAGTGGTCAGGGGTGCATCTCAAAGTTGTAAATCTATCACTCAGGGAACTGTAGAAGTTTTTTAGCTTTCAATGGTCGTATTTTTGCATGCATTGAGATGCACCCGTGGTCAGTGTTCAGTTGTTGGCCTTTGGCACCCCAAGTAGCTTGCCCATAAGCTGATACGCGACACGCTGATACGCGACACGCTGAATACTTACATGATAAGGTTTTGCTGGTGTTAGCTTAATGGTTTTAGATTAAACGTGTTAAGTACTTTTTTTGGAGACAGTGGTGTGGAACTTCTTACCAAGTCTTTTCTTGAACCCAGCACCAAAAATCAGTGTGGCTAAGGAACCCAAAATGGTGGTGGGTTCAGGAGCTGAAGGCACAGATCCAGCAGAAAGGCTGGAACTAGCTACCCAGGCATCAAAGGATCCGGCATTAGCTCCTCCCAAAGACCCATCAGTAAATCCGGCTAAGTAAACCTGAGCAGCCTGCTGGGCATCAATACCAAATAAGGCAAAGTCATCTTCGGGGGTTCCAAACTGCTCAGTCATCAACAGGTTACCGTCACTGTCGAACTTGGCAATAAAGACATCATTGAGTCCGGCATTGGTTCCTCCTAAATCACCATCAGTGATTCCTGAAATATAAATAAAGCCGTCACTGTCGATGTCAATAGCAAAGGCGCTATCAGAACCAGAAGTCCCAATCTGTTGAGTCCATAGCTGGTTGCCATCGGTGTCATATTTAACCAAAAAGGCATCATAATACCCAGCATTCGGTCCCCCTAAAGAGCCCAAGGTAAATCCTGTGCTGTAGACATTACCAGAGCTATCAAGAGCAAGATCCCAGGCAAAATCATAATTAGAAGTACCAAACTGCTCAATCCACAACTGCTCACCGTTACTATCAAACTTCGTCAACCAGCCATCATACAAGCCAGCATGCTCTTCGCCTAATTTACCAGTAGTGAATCCTGTAGCAAAGACATTACCATTGTTGTCGGCGGCGACACCGTAAAGTTCGTCAAACTCAACAGTACCAAACTGTTTAGCCCACAACTGGTTACCATTGCTATCAAACTTGGCCACATAGGGATCATCAAACAGGGGAATGGGCTGATCTGATCCAGCATTTACTCCCCCTAAGTCACCTGTAGTATATCCCCCAGTGTAGATATTACCGTTATTATCAACATCAATGGCAAAGGCAGTGTCGAATTGGGAAGTTCCATACTGTTGACTCAACAGCGTGTTGCCATTACTGTCTAACTTAATAAAATAGGCATCATCTCCTCCAACCACAGACCCCCCTAAGTTACCCGTGGTGGTGCCTGCAATGTAAACATTGTCATTGCTGTCAAAGCTAATATCAAAGGAGCGGTCCTCACCAGAAGTCCCCAACTGTTTAACCCACTGTTGTTGACCCTGGCTATTGTATTTAGCTACATAGGCATCTTGAGATCCAGCATTGGATTGGCCCAAATCCCCTTGAGTCCATCCTGTAACGTATACATTACCAACGCTATCAGTACCAACGTTAAACGCGATATCAACACTGGCACTTCCCAACTGCTGAGCATTATCGAAAGCTGGTTGTTGGGATGGGGGAGTATTATCGTATTCAAAGTAGTCACCATCTACACTCAGACCAGAAGCTCCTGGCAAAACGGCGATCAGATCAGGTCTAGGATTATTCAGATATATGGCTGTGCCATTTTTTTTCGGTCCGATCGGTTTCAGAGTATAATTACTTGAGTCGCCGTGAAGCCGAATAGTATCTTGGTTGGGATCGAAGTCTCCAATTAAAGCATAGTCCTTCTTCCCTCGGAATCCGGTACCGCCAGCGTAGTAGGGATTATTTTCATCCCCCAACAAAAATCGGTCTCTGGTAGGGGCATTGGCGCTCGATCCGTCACTAGTACTATCAGGACCACCAATTAAGATATCAATTTCTCCTTGACCAGGTATAGGAGCACCAGGATCGACACCCAGTAAAATATCATTGCCAGTACGAGTGAAAATGATATTAGTCCCTGAATCCCCTACAAAAGGATCGGGACCTGGGGTGCCTACTTTCAGGACAGTAATAAATTCCGCTAGTATATTATCTGAGCTTTGACTACTACCTGATGTTCTGCTGTTGACTATGGGCAAAGGCAATAGTCTGTTCAAGAAGGAATTATTATTGGAAATAGTTGGATTATTTGACGATAGGCTGCTCAAAAAATTCCTGATATCAGATTGTTCCTGATCAGCCAAATTTAAGGACTGAGATGTAGCAGGTTTGACCTCAACTCCCAAAATTCCTAAAGTAGCTAATAAAATATTAGCGGTAGCAAAAATGGAGGCTTTCACCAAAATTAAAACTCCCTATTCTTCCTTGTACTTGGTAGAAAAATTATGCTCCCAGGCGGCTTTGGTCAAAACCATGACCGTTTCTGAAGTCATATAGGGTGATTGAGGCTACAGTCTGTCATCCCTATTAGAGGTAACGGTAAGGTAGTGGTCAAGGCATTAGTTACAACCAAGACAAATATTTATCCTGAGATAATTAACTCAAGTTACCTAAGCAGCCGCTAGCTTCTCAACTAATTGTTGCATACCCCGAGCCTATCCAACCACAGATTTTGGAGATCTTTATTGAAACAACATAGTGAATGCTCAATCATACTAATTATTACCTGAAACTGTCAATGAATTGGCTCTGGGATTAACTCTAGATAAATTAAAATAAAAAATTGTATTTGGATAAAATCACTCTGTATAAAATATATATTTTTCGTCTATTCAAATACGGATTCAATTTATTAATAAGCTTGAGGAAAAGAGACTTTTTTATTTTTAGGTACTTTTTAACGTTATAGGCACGATATCGGCCTGTGCGGGTAAATTTTAGGTCTTTACCAATTTTTTACCATTACTTGATCTTGATTTTTCGGAATTTCATTCACAGTTTTTGAATGATTTAATAGAAGTTCTGTATAAATCAATTACGAATCAGGAATATGACTCATCTACGAGAGGCAGTTGTACTCATTACCGGTGCAGCGGGTGGTTTTGGACAGGAGTTAACCCAACAGTTATTAAAGGCTGGCAGCCGATTAATTCTATCTGATCTCGAAGAAGTCATTGTCCGTAAAAGGGGAGGTGATTTGGCGTGAAGTGGGTACAGGGGATTTGATGCCGTGGCTAGGAGCTAATTTTTCTTCCCGTGAGGGATGTAAAAGCCTAACACTTAACAGCTAACAGCTAACATCTAACACCTTGCCCTAAGCCTAAAAACTAAATTGACAGAGTCCTAGTGTTTGACGACTCAAAGCTCTACCTAACGCTATAATCGCCATTATCTTAATCAATAATTTATACAAAATTTATCAAATAGATATCTGATATTTGATAAATGGGATGATTATTGTATTTAAGTGATAGTTCAACCTGTAACTCTGGATTTATTTGTCAAACTACATGACTTATTGAAACTAATTTGACGATGCTAACCCTAGTTTAGCTCAACAGAAAAAAACGGTAACAGGCGACACTCCTGTGCTACTAGTTGAGGAAAAATTATTTTATTTCTTGAATGTTTATCTGATTCAAGGTGTCAACCCGTAGAGATTGACTAGGTTAAATTCAGATAATTTTTCTACGATTAATGTGGTCAATGTTATCATTTATACCAAGTATATTGCTGCTATCGGTCTAGATAGATAAACTTTGTCTGGAGAAAAAAGTTTGGTATTTTAGGGTAAGCATTCACCTATCAAATCCTGAGCTAAGGCGCTACAGGCATGCTGTGCAAACAGCTAATCTAATCCAACGTCTGATCAATAAAGAGAGTTCCCCCATAAGCTTGTTTTCGTGAGCGACGCGCTTCGTGATGGGTTGCTTCTGACTCAGTTCTGTTGCAGGAATCATCAATAGCTGATAGCTCGCAAGTACAGTAAGCATGTAGCGCCTTAGCTGATGGCTGAATACTTCAGGGGATGACAACTTGAAAGGGTATAGGGTCAAATTAAGCCGTAATTAAAACCTGTTAATCATAACTGAACCAGATATAGCAATCCTAAATCATTTGTAAAATTAGCAAAATCTGGAATCTTTGCTGGGCAAGGGTTACAGCGTTTGCTTTGGCCAATATATTTCACGAATCATTTAGGACTGCTATAGAGTAGTTTGCTGGAAATTCAGGGGCTAATTTATGCTAAATAAACCTGTCTAATAAGCGCCAATAGTGGTGAGGGTTAAAACACAATCACCCCTGCTCTTCTCCTACTTCCCTCTATTCCCACACGTCCCTCTCTTGGTAGTTTTTTATGTCTCTTTACAAACAGTCAAGAATAAACATTCAGCACATGAAATTTGTAAAAATATTATCCAAGTCATCCCCTAGGGCAATCCATACTATTTACAATAGCTTAAATAGCAGTGATAATTGGTAAACAATATATTTTTTAATACTATTAATTTTTATTTAAAAGCCGTAAAACTAAATAAATAAACTTGGCAATTCAGTTTATAACACTAGTTTGATTATCACAAAAAAATGAAACTATAAATTAAGTTAACTAGTTTACCGTGGTTAAGACTCAGTCTATGTCTAATTCTAAACTTGACATGGCATTGGCCCAGCTCCAAGAGGACTTGGATAGCTTTGAAAAGAATCTGATCCAACGTATCCAAGGGAAAGACACGATGTCGGATAAATTAACAGAATCAAGCAATATTAACCAAAAACTGCCACAAACTCCTATCGCCATTGTTGGGATGGCATCGCTTTTACCGAAAGCCAGAAATTTGCAAGAATACTGGACGAATATTATTGCAAAAATCGACTGCATTACTGATGTTCCTGCGTCCCACTGGAATGTAGACGACTACTACGATCCAGACCCCAGGGCACCGGACAAAACCTACTGTAAAAAAGGGGGATTTATCCCACATATCGATTTTAACCCCATGGAGTTTGGGCTCCCTCCGAATATCCTCGAAGTAACAGATGTTTCCCAGTTGTTAAGTCTAGTAGTGGCAAAGGAGGCGATGGAAGATGCGGGCTATGGCAAATCCCGGGAGTTTAATCGAGAGCGTACTGGGGTGATCCTAGGGTCGGCACTGGGAAAACAACTAGGTACACCACTTTCAGTGAGATTGCAGTATCCGATTTGGGAGAAAGTCCTAAAAAGTAGTGGGTTATCGGATCAGGATACTAAAAAAATTGTAGAAAAAATCAAGCTAGCCTATGTGCAGTGGAACGAAAATGCCTTTCCCGGGATGCTAGCTAATGTTATTGCTGGACGCATTGCCAACCGTCTAGATTTGGGGGGAACAAACTGTGTAGTGGATGCCGCCTGTGCCAGCTCATTAGGTGCTTTAAAAATGGCAATGAGTGAGCTGAGTGAGCATCGCGCTGACATGATGCTGACTGGAGGGGTTGATACGGATAACTCTCTGTTTGCCTATATTTGTTTCAGCAAAACCCCTGCCATCTCGCCAAGCCAGACTATTAAGCCTTTCGATGCTGAGTCGGATGGAATGATGCTGGGTGAAGGCATCGGGATGCTGGTACTCAAACGTCTGGAGGACGCTAAGCGAGATAATGACACAATCTATGCTGTGATCAAAGGCATTGGTACGTCCAGTGATGGTCGATATAAAAGCATTTACGCTCCTCGCCCAGAAGGACAAGCGAAAGCCTTGAAGCGGGCTTACGAAGATGCAGGTTTCTCTCCTACCAGTGTCAGCCTGATTGAAGCACACGGCACGGGGACTAGAGCTGGGGATCCCAGTGAATTCAAGGCTCTAAAGGACGTTTTTAGTGAAAACAACCCCAAAAAACAGTATGTTGCTCTCGGTACTGTTAAATCCCAGATTGGGCATACCAAAGCTGCGGCTGGTGCAGCTAGTCTAATCAAAACTGCCTTGGCTCTACACCACAAAATCTTGCCACCTACTATCAACATCACCAACCCCAACCCAACACTGGATATTGATAATTCACCATTTTATTTGAATACTGAAAGCCGACCCTGGATTCGGGCTCAAGGAGATGGGCCAAGGCGTGCTGGTGTGAGTTCTTTTGGCTTTGGTGGCACGAATTATCATGTTGTTCTAGAAGAATATGAACAGGAAAACAATCATGCCTATCGTTTACACCACACTTCCGAGTCCATTCTCCTGTCTGCGCCAACACCAGAGCAATTGTTAGCTCGTTGTGAAGATACCTTACAAAAATTACAATTTAAGACTGGAGAGGAGCACTACCAGGAACTGATTGATAGCTGTAAAGCTGAAGAAATTCCGGTCACTGAAGCCAGAGTGGGGTTTGTGGCGGATTCTCTAATACAAGCTTGCAGATGCTTACAAAAAACTATTAACTACCTGAAAAAGAAACCACAAGCACAATCGTGGAATCATCCCCAAGGGATCTACTATCGTGACAGTGGTATCAAGCTGGAAGGAAAAGTCGTTGCCCTGTTTTCAGGTCAAGGTTCCCAGTATCTAGAAATGGGGCGGGAACTGGTGATGAATTTCCCTTGTTTGCGCCAGACCTATGGTTATATGGATAGTCTGTTCCTCAAGGATAGTTTGAAGCCCGTTTCAGAAAAGGTTTTTCCTGCGCCTGTGTTTGATACAGCTCAACGGCATATCCAGGCTGAAGCACTGCAACGTACAGATTATGCTCAGCCAGCCATTGGAGCCTTCAGTGTTGGTCTTTATAAGATTCTACAACAGGCAGGATTTAAGCCTGATTTTATTGCTGGACACAGCTTTGGAGAACTCACTGCTCTCTGGGCTGCTGAAGTTTTGAGTGATGAGGATTACTTTTTCCTAGTTAAAGCTAGAGGCCAGGCAATGGCAACCCCAGATGATCCAAATTTTGATCCGGGAGCAATGCTGGCGGTGAACGGAGAAGTTAATCGAGTCAAAGCGGTTATTGATAGTTTTCCTCAAGTTACCATTGCCAATTTCAATTCCAATCACCAAGTGGTCTTAGCCGGTTCAACAGCAGAAATTGCGAAGGTAAAGGAACTGTTGACTGAAAAAGGGTATTCTGCTACTTTGCTGCCAGTTTCCGCTGCCTTCCATACTCCTCTGATTGGGCATGCCCAAAAAGTTTTTGCTCAAGCGAGTGAAGCAGTTAGGTTCAAAAAAGCAAAAATTCCGGTTTATACCAATGTGACTGGGGAGCGTTATCCCACTGAACCCCAAGACATTAAAAACATTTTGGGAGTACATTCAAGCAAGTCAGTACTGTTCAAGCAGGAAATCGAAACTATCTACAATGCAGGGGGGTATTGCTTTGTTGAGTTTGGACCTCGGAGCATCCTGACCCACTTAGTAAAGGATATTCTTGGTGATAAACCCCATGTCGCCGTAGCCTTAAATGCGAGTCGTCAACAGGATAGCGATCGCCAATTGCGTCAAGCGGTTATCCAGTTGCGCGTTGCTGGTTTGCCCTTGAAAAACCTCGACCCCTACCAAATTGAGCCTCCAGCACCCAAGACTGACAAAAAACGGCTCAATGTCCGGTTAAATTGCGCTAATTATGTGTCAGAAAAGACGAAAAAGGCTTTTGAAAAGGCTTTGCAGGATGGACATCAAGTGACATCTCTTGCTCAGGATAATGGGGCAACTCATGGGTCTACAGTGGAAACTTCACTGACACAAATGCTCACCAATGGAGATGGGTCTAGCCAGAGCAATGGTCACACAGCAAAGGCCAATCATCAGCAGAGTTCTTCAACTAAGGTTGTCAAGCCATCGACACCATCCCTGAGTAATGGACATCGGTCTAGCCAGAGCAATAGTTACACAGCAAAGGCCAATCATCAGCAGAGTTCTTCAACTAAGGTTGTCAAGCCATCGACACCATCCCTGAGTAATGGACATCGGTCTAGCCAGAGCAATAGTTACACAGCAAAGGCCAATCATCAGCGGAGTTCTTCAACTAAGGTTGTCACTCCACCGACACCATCCCAGAGTAATGGACATCGCTCTAGCCAGAGCAATAGTTACACAGCTAAGGCCAATCATCAGCGGAGTTCTTCAACTAAGGTTGTCACTCCACCGACACCATCCCTGAGTAATGAACATCGCTCTAGCCAGAGCAATGGTAAGACAGCTAAGGCCAATCATCAGCAGAGTTCTTCAACTAAGGTTGTTACTCCATCGACACCATCCCTGAGTAATGGACATCGCTCTAGCCAGAGCAATGGCAAGGGGGCTATGGCCCAGAACCCAAGAAACAGGATTGCACTCTCGCCATTCATCCAGCCCACATCTCGGTTACGTCCCATGGAGACTTCTCAGAGCAAACCCACATCAATTCCCACTCAACCTACTCAAAAGCCAAATGGGCATCTTGTGACCTCCTCTGGGAGTAGCACCAATGACAGGTCTGATGCCAAACCAGCACTAGCTCTTACTCAACCCGCTCTTGAATCGAACATGCCCTCAACACCAACCCTATCTGTAAATTCTCAACGTCTTTTAGAGAGCTTAGAGTACAGCTTGAAGTTATTTAGTCAGCATCAAGGTGAAACGTTACAGGTTCACGGACAATATCTGAACAATCAGCTGGAATATGCCAAAACCTTTTTTCAACTGATGCAGCAGCAGCATTCCTTGTTTGGCAACAGCAACGGAACTGATCAACAAGCGCAAACCAAGCAAGTTGTCCTACAGAGCTTAGAGCGCAGTATGATGCAGTTTCACCAGCAGCAAGCTCAAACTCTCAACGTCCATGAACAATATTTAAACCATCAGGTAGACTATACTAAAAACTTTTTCCAACTGGTAAAACAGCAGTATCAACAGCTTCTCACAGGTGAGGTTGTTGATCAACCAGTGCTAGAAACTGCTGTAGGGAATCAATTGGTGGGGAATCAGGAGTTAACCAAACAACCTACTCCTACAACGGTGACAACATCAGTTACTAGCGCTCAGGATAGTCTCAATAATTTGCCAGGCACTACCAAACTCACTACAGCGACTAAGCCAAAACATAAGTTAGTAGACCAGCAGGATAGCCAAACCTCTGACAATGGGGAGGTTGTAAAGCAAGAAGAAACAGTTAAACAGAATCTTTCTGATAGCTCAAGTAGCTCGAGAGCATTTATAACTGTTCCTAGGACTACCCTGGTTAAGGAGCCAGAAACACAGCCAGCTTTAAGCAATGTCTCAACATCCGTTGAGGAAAGTTTAGTAACTGAAGTCAAGGTTGAGCCAACAGCAAAAGTAGTATCTTCAGCATCAGCAGCTACGGCTATTAATGCCATTCGTCAAACTCTGCTCGATGTGGTTAGCGAGAAAACCGGCTATCCAGCGGAAATGTTAGAGCTGGATATGGACATGGAAGCGGATTTAGGCATTGACTCGATTAAACGGGTGGAAATTCTAGGTGCTTTGCAAGAGATGTATCCTGATTTGCCTCAAGCTAATCCAGAGCAACTTGGAGAACTGCGTACCCTTGGTCAAATCGTGGAGTACCTACAGTCCTATGGTTCCAAGGTTCTCCCTGTCGAACCTAAAGCAACAACTGATACTGACTTAGCTCAGATGCAAACAATCGAATCTGAGCCAGTGGAAAGCAATGAGGTTAAACCAGTTGGTGACAATATAGCGCTAGAAAATCCCACACCACTACCAGCTATAGATGTTAACGCCATCAGTCAAAATTTGCTCGATGTGGTTAGCGAGAAAACCGGTTATCCAGCAGAAATGTTAGAGCTGGATATGGACATGGAAGCGGATTTAGGCATTGACTCCATCAAACGGGTCGAAATTCTAGGTGCTTTGCAAGAGATGTATCCTGATTTGCCTCAAGCCAATCCAGAGCAACTTGGAGAACTGCGTACCCTTGGTCAAATCGTGGAATACCTACAGTCCTATGGTTCTAAGTTTCTCCCTGTCCAACCTGAAGCAACAACTGATACTGACTTAGCTCAGATGCAAATAATCGAATCTGAGCCAGTGGAAAGTAATGAGGTTAAACCAGTTGGTGACAATATAGCGCTAGAAAATCCCACACCACTACCAGCTATAGATGTTAACGCCATCGGTCAAACTCTGCTCGATGTGGTTAGCGAAAAAACCGGCTATCCAGCGGAAATGTTAGAGCTGGATATGGACATGGAAGCGGATTTAGGCATTGACTCCATCAAACGGGTCGAAATTCTAGGTGCTTTGCAAGAGATGTATCCTGATTTGCCTCAAGCGAATCCAGAGCAACTCGGAGAACTTCGCACTCTTGGTCAAATTGTTGAGTATCTTCAACAGCAGACAGCGACGACTGAAAAAAAAAAGTTCCAGCAGCAGCCTTCTAGTGAGCAACTTGAGCTAGATCATAATATTCCACGCTGTTTGGTAAAACTTAAAACTCTACCTGAGCCAGATAGTTTGGATTTCGCGTTACCTGACAAGCATATTGTTTTGTTAACCGATGATGGTTCACTAACTACATCCAAACTGGCTCAATCCCTAACAGACCGTGACTGGAAAGTGGTGGTCTTAAGTTTTCCCCAATCCCTGATTGCAGAACAACTACCTTTACCGAAAGGAGTTAGTCGTATTGTGTTGAACGATTTGAGTGAGGAGCATTTGAAACAACAATTGGCAGCAATTACTGCTAACTATGGTTCGGTTGCTGCATTCATTCATCTCAATCCTGCCCTTGAGACCGGGCCCAATCATGGGATTACCTTTCTTGACCTAGAAAAAGCTCTTCTTAAGCAGGTCTTTTTGATTGCCAAACATCTCAAACCATCACTGAATCAAGCAGCGCGTCAAGGACGCAGTTGTTTCATGACTGTTACTCGTCTTGATGGAGCGTTTGGATTAGCAAAAAACGTGAACTTTGGTGCAATTGGTGCGGGTCTATTTGGATTGACTAAAACCCTAAACATTGAATGGAAATCGGTATTTTGTCGGGGCATTGATCTGAGTCCTGAGCTGAATGCTGAGGGCTCGGCTCAGTACATCATGGCTGAACTTCACGATCCTAACCATTATATTACTGAAGTTGGATATAGTTCACTCGGACGAGTAACCCTGAGCACTGAGCCATCCATCTAAATATAGTGCTTGAGTGCTGAGTGTAACTAGTGGCAAAAAGCAGGGTGTAGTTTACTATATAGTGCTTGAGTAATGAGTGCTGAGTGCTGAGTGTAACGAGTAGCAAAAATTAGGGTCTACTTTAACAAACTGGAACAATCAAGCAAAACCTTGAATATGTTAACAATGTCGCAAATTTCCCCAGAAGAAACCCTAAACAGAAAGCTACTTCCTGTCGAGGAAGGGACGGAAATCTTAAATCGCCTTGCTACATCGAGTTATGTAGTAACGATGAGTCGCGTCAAAGGACCTCTGAGTGAAGAAATTCTTAGACAAGCTCTTGACCTGATTCAAGACCGTTACCCTTGTCTTAACTGTCGTATTGTTGGCTCGTTAGATAATCTCTGGTTTAAAACTGGAGGGGTGTCCAAGATTCCTTTGCGTGTGGTTGAAAATCTCTACAACGAACACTGGCAAGAGGTTGTTCTCGAAGAGCTGAATCAGGGAATTGAGAGTGATAAAGGTTTGATGCGGGCAGTACTAGTTCGTGCTGAGAGTGAAAATAGTGCGAGCTATCTGATTACATCAACCCACCACGCCATATCAGACGCCTTATCTTGTGTCCAATTGCACTCAGCAATTTTGACCTACTGCCAGAAAATTCACTGTGCGGAACCAATAAATTCAGTACTTCCCTTGCCGATACTCCCACCCATAGATAGGTTAATTCCTATATCAACGAGGGGATTCCAAGGGATTTGGCATAGATCATTTATATTATTACGAATAATTTTTAATCAGGTTTGGCATCGACCAAAAACTCTCAGCTTTGAAAAGTCCGTACCCATTAATTTACGCCGTTGTGGTATGGTGCAAAAATCCTTAGACAAAGGCTTAACCCAACAGTTAATCAATCATTGCAAAAAGGAAAAGACAACAGTACACGGTGCCCTGTGTGGGGCGATGCTGTTGAGTGCTGCGAAAAGCATCACAGCAAATAATAAAAAAAGGTTGTCTGTCAGTTGCCTATCCTATGTTGATTTGCGCAGACGCTTGGAACCAGTGGTCAGTGATGAGGTCATGGGGATGGTAGTTTCAGGTGTTACCTCATATCACACCTTACAAAGCAATTTATCATTTTGGGATTTAGCTCGGAATGTTAAAAAACAGATCGAATATCGTTTGAAGGGAGTGAATATATTTAGAGTTATTTTGATAATTACAGCCTTGACTAAGAAGTTATTTAGTAACGCTAATCGAGGCTCATAAACCGTATCTATAAGCAATATTGGTAAAGTTCATATACCTAATAAATATGGTTCATTTACACTAGAAGAAATAAGCTTTGCAGCAGCGAACAGAGCCCGTGGGGGAAGTGTATTGCTTGATGTTACAACCTTTAACGAAAAAATGATTTTAAATTTTATTTTTTCTGAGCCATCAATCAGTAAGGAGACGATATAAATATTTACTAACAATTTCCTTTTGTGTCTTATTGAGGCTTGCTCAGCCAATGTAGCTTGACCCCTGACGGAGTGCCACAAAGGCTAGTTGGACACCCCTGACAATGAGAGTTAAATAATCATAACTATTTATCAATTAATTAATTCTAAAATTCTTGGCAGACTTTATGATCCAAACAATTCAAATCAGTCAATCATCAGTGTTTCTTGTCAGTGGGGGAGCAAAAGGCATTACCGCTGAGTGCGTGATTCGGATAGCACAGCACCAACCATGCAAATTTATCCTACTGGGTCGTTCATCAATCATGACAGATGAACCAGATTGGGCAAAGGATTGTTTTGATGAATCTGAATTGAAAAAACGGATTATGAACAATATCCTTGGCCAAGGACAGAAGCCTACCCCCATGGAAGTACAACGGGTATTTAAGACAATTGTTTCGAGTCGAGAAATTCACAAAACTCTCTTGGCAATTGAAGAAGCAGGCGGTCAGGCAGACTATATTGATGTTGATGTAACCGATGCTTTAGCCTTACAGCAAAAGCTCGCGACTGTGGTTGAGCGCATGGGTCCAATTACCGGTATTATCCACGGAGCAGGGGTTTTAGCGGATAAATTAATTGAAAAGAAATCGGAACAAGATTTTGAAAGGGTTTATGCTACCAAAGTAAAGGGTTTCCAAAATCTGCTGAGTTGTGTCAGCCCAGGTCAACTGGATTATTTAGTTCTATTTTCCTCTGTAGCTGGTTTTTACGGAAATATCGGTCAGTCGGATTATGCGATCGCAAATGAAATTCTCAACAAATCAGCTCATCTGGTCAAGCAACATCATCCCTCCTGCCATGTAGTTGCCATCAATTGGGGACCTTGGGACAGTGGTATGGTGACTTCCGGACTCAAGAAGGCGTTTGCTAAGCGCAACATTGAAATTATTCCGATCCCAGTGGGGACAAACATGCTAGTTAAAGAACTGGATAGTGCCAATCAGGACACGGCGCAAGTGGTGATTGGCACTCCACTGGAACCGGTGTTAGGGGAGTTAAACCCTGAGTTACGAAGCTATCGTATTCGCCGCAAGTTGACAGTGGACGCTAATCCCTTTTTACAAGATCACGTCATTGGCGGTTATCCAGTATTGCCAGCTACTTGTGCCGTAGGATGGATTATTAATGCCTGTGAACAACTCTATCCCGGTTACAAATTCTTCAGTTACACAAATTTCAAGTTCTTTAAAGGGATTATTTTCAATCATACTCTGGCAAGGGAATATATTCTGGATTTGAAAGAAATTGCTAAGACCAATGACGGTTCAATAGAATTTGAAGCAAAAATTCGGACGAAAAAACAAGAAAGTAAAATTCCTTATCATGAGCATTATCGGGTTCATATTAAGCTAGTCAGAGAAATTCCTAGTGCTCCCACTTATGAGAATGCTAACGTTGAGGAAGATTCTAAAATTACTGAAAAGATTCCATCATCATTATATCAAAGTGAAGAATCTTCCTTATTTCATGGCCCTTCCTTTTGGGGGGTGAAACGGGTCTTGAATCTAACTCCTACAAAAATTACGGCAGCCTGTGCTTGGTCATCTATTAGTGACCGACAACAAGGGCAGTTTCCCATTCAAAATTTCAATCCCTACATCGCTGATCTTAAGACACACGCGACTGGAATTTTGATTTATTATTTTCATCAAGAGGAATTGTTACCTGCCCAATCGGAAAAATTTGAACAATTTGCCATGATTCCAGCGGGAGAAACATTTTATGTATCTACGGAACTCAAATCTAAAGTCAATAAAAATGTCATTGTTGATATTATAACTCATAATCGTGAAGGACAAATCTACTCCCGTTGGCTTGGCTGGAAAGGAACTATTTATCCTATAGGATCAAAGGGCATCTAATTTTCTAATAGAAATTAATTGAATACCGTAACTATCATTTTTTTAAACTGATTATTTTCTTTCTTACAAATTATCTATGGATAAAATAGCAATAATTGGATTATCTTGCCTTTTCCCTGATGCCAAAACTCCAGAAGAATTCTGGCAGAATCTGATTACCCAAAAAGATTCCACTTCCTTATTAACTGAAGAGGATATGGGAATTGATCCGGAAAAATTTTTTAATCCATTAAAAAATAAACCGGATAAAACCTACTCCTTAATGGGAGGATATATCCGAGATTTTACGTTCGATGTCACTGGATACAACTTGCCGTCAGAACTTCTGGAAGGGTTAGATCCTCTCTTCCAAAGGTGCCTGTATGTTGCCAAACAAGCACTACAAGACAGTAATTATTTGAGCAATGACAGTGTGCTCTCAAAGTGTGGTGTAATTTTGGGTAATCTCTCAAGCCTTACTCCACTCTCGAATGAACTCTTTGGATCGATTTATCAGCACACTATCGAAGCTGCACTTAGGGAGCTTTTGCAGAATCAAAACTTTCAGTTGGCAAAATTACCGAAATCTGCCAAATTATCTCTGTATAATGGGATGAACTCTGGGGTGCTCTCAGCGTTAGTCGCCCAAGCTTTTTCTCTATCCGATATTAACTATACCCTAGACTCGGCCTGTTCCTCATCACTGTATGCTGTGAAATTGGCAAGTCATTACCTACTATCCCACAAAGCTGATTTGATGTTAGCGGGAGCCATTAGTCATGCCGATCCAATTTATGTTCGCATGCTATTTTCTGGTGTTCAGGGTTACCCTGAACATGATATCAGCCGACCCTTAGATCAATCTTCCAAAGGTCTAACCCCAGCCGATGGGATTGGTATGGTGGTGCTCAAGCGCTACAGTGACGCGATTCGAGATGGTGATCAAATTTATGCCACAATCTGTGGTAACGGATTATCCAATGATGGTCGGGGAAAGCACCTGCTGAGTCCGAACCCCCGAGGCCAAATTTTAGCTTATAAACGAGCTTATGCTGAGGCAAACATTAGTCCAAAGAGCATCGATTACTTAGAATGCCATGCTACTGGTACTTTCCTTGGTGATACCACTGAATTAGGCTCTGTAGATACCTTCTTTGGTCAGCATCAAGCATCTATGCTGGTGGGTTCTGTCAAATCTAATTTGGGTCACCTGCTAACTGCTGCTGGTATGGCTAGCATGATTAAAGTCATTTTGAGTATGTCTAAGGGTGTAATACCCCCGACCATTAATATAACGACTCCCCTCAGCTCTCCTAATAATGTGATTGCAGCGGAGCAAGTGGTTCGAGCTGCAACTCCCTGGCCGAACAATAAACCGCTTAAACGCGCAGCCATCAATGCCTTCGGTTTTGGCGGAAATAATGCTCATTTGATTCTTGAGCAATCCACTCAGGTCGAAGAAATTCCTGATTTTGAACCGGAAGCCTCTACACCGGTGCCGGCTACTAAGATGGCGATTGTGGGCATGGACAGCTTTTTTGGCTCTTGTGATGGCTTGGATGGGTTTGAGCGTAGTATTTATGATGGAACCCAGCATTTTATGCCCCTTCCTAAGCAACGCTGGAAGGGAATCGACGACCAAAAGCAATTGCTCAAGCACTATGGCTTGACAGATGGTAAAGCACCCTTAGGCGCTTACATCCAAGATTTTGACATTGATACATTACGGTTTAAGATACCGCCCAATGAAGCAGAGACACTCAACCCTCAACAACTGCTAATGCTTAAGGTAACCGAGCGTGCTATCAAAGATGCAGGACTAAGTGAGGGGGGAAATGTGGCAGTGATTATCGCTGCAGAAACCGAACTTTCTGGTCATCAGCTTCAGCAGCGATGGCATCTGTCTTGGCAACTCAAAGAAGGTTTTGTTGATACGAATCAATCCTCAACCTCCGAAGCTATCGATACCTTAGAAAGCATTGTTAAAGATAGCATCCACCACCAGGCAAAAACCAGTGACTATCTCGGTTACCTCGGTGTGATCACAGCCAGTCGTATTTCTGCTCTGTGGGATTTCAACGGGCTTTCCTTCACCCTCGGTGCTGGGGAAAATTCCACCTTCAAAGCTCTAGAAACGGCACAACTATTACTCGCTGCTGGGGAGGTAGATGCGGTGGTTGTGGGTGCTGTTGACCTAGCTGGCAGTGTGGAAAATGTTTTGTTGCGAAACCAATTGGCAAAGGTCAACACAGGAGTCAATACCCTCAGTTACGACCAAAACACTAATGGCTGGATGGTTGGTGAAGGGGCTGGCGCTGTGGTTTTAAAGCGTCTTGATACAGTCAAGCAGGAGCAAGACCGTATTTATGCAGTGATTGATGCTATGAGTTTGGTACAAGCCCGTGACGCATCAGACCAGGTCAATCCCTTCCCGCAACCGCCTCTGGCTGAAGCTGTCATACAAGCGTGTCAACAGGCTCATACTCAAGCAGACATCACACCTGGGGATATTGGCTATTTAGAGGTGTTTGGTAGTGGAGTAGCTCAGGAGGATGAGGCAGAGATTTGCGGATTAACCCAAGCCTATCAAACTGTTAAGGCTGATTTAAGTTGTGCCATAGGTAGTGTCAAGGCAAATATTGGTCATACCTATGCTGCTTCAGGAATTGCTAGCTTAATCAAAACGGCACTCTGTCTCTATCACCGATATATTCCAGCAACACCTCAATGGACTGGTCCTAAAATGCCTGAGGTTTGGCAAGGTAGTCCATTTTATGTGGCAAGTGCATCAAGAGCTTGGTTTTTAGAACCAGAGAGCACCAAACGAGTAGCAGCAATTAACGGTATGGGAATGGATGGGACTTATGCCCATATAATTTTGTCAGAGGAACAGAGTCAGTGCGATCGCAACAGCAACTATTTGGAGCAAACACCGTTTTATCTGTTTCCCATTGCTGCTGATGGTCAATCGGAGTTACTCGAGCAGCTCCATAATTTAGAACAAACTATCGAAAATAGTGTTTCTCTATCTACTGCTGCTCGCCAAACCTTTGCCACATTTAAAAAACGTTCTCAGGCCGCTTATACCCTGGCAATTCTTGGACACAACAACGATGAATTAAAACGAGAGATCCAGCGTGCAATTAAAGGGATTCCCAAAGCTTTTGATACAGGTAAAGACTGGCAAACCCCTATGGGAAGCTATTTTACAGCTAAACCACTGGCTAAACGGGGTACCGTTGCATTTGTTTATCCTGGTGCTTTTAATTCCTATATCGGACTAGGTCAGAATATTTTTCGACTGTTTCCCAAAGTCTACGAGGAGGTAGATAAACATATCGCCAGTATGGCTTCGATGCTCAGGGAAAGACTTTTTTATCCAAGGAGCTTAAATTCCCTATCCAGAAAGCAAGTCGAAGTCCTTGAAAAGCAACTGTTAGATGATTCCCATAGCATGCTCATCTCTGGAATGGGCTTTGTTAGACTCTTGACCATAATCATGAGGGATTATTTCCAAGTTCAGGCTCAATCTACCTTTGGGTACAGCCTAGGGGAACTTAGTATGATGATTGGTCAGTCGGTCTGGAGTAACTATGATCAAGCTATCGATGGCTTAAGCTCCTCTGAGATATTTCGCAGAAGACTGTCTGGTCCTAAAAACGCAGTTCGTGAGTATTGGGGATTACCCCAAGGCAACGATGATCAGCACGAACAAATTTGGAGTACCTATGTTCTGATGACTCCGGTATCCCAAGTTGTGGAATATCTCAAACATGAGAATCGCGTCTATCTTACTCATATCAATACGCCAAAAGAAGTGGTAATTGCTGGTGATCCTCAAGCTTGTCGGAGGATGATTGACACTCTCAAATGCGATGCCTTCCGTGCTCCTGCCGATGATGTACTTCATTGTGACGCCATGGCTTCTGAATACCATGAACTTGCTAGACTCACAAGTTTACCTATCTCCAGTCAACCAGATACTATTTTTTATTCCGCAGCCGACTACAAACCCATTACCCTTGAGAGTCATGCTATTGGTCACGCGATCGCCAAGGGTCTTTGTCAGCCCCTCGATTTTCGTCGGCTAATTAACCAAGTCTACGAGAATGGAGCCAAGATCTTTGTGGAGGTAGGCGCTGGCAGTACTTGTTCTAGATGGATTGGTGAAAACCTCAAGGATCAGGAACATGTCACAGTTTCCCTCAATAAAAGAGGTTCAAACGACCATACCTCTATTGTCAAAGCCTTGGCAAAACTAGTTAGTCATCACGTCTCTCTGGATTTGTCGCCACTGTATACTCAGGAACCAGAAAATTCCGGGAAACAGCGCTCAATGGTTAAAACTATAACCTTGGGTGGGAGCCCGATTAAGTCCACCATTTTGACCAATACTAACCAGGAAATAGCCGAAGCTCTATCATCAAAAGTCCTGATTCATCAGACTTCGGAACATCCACAAACTTTGCTCAATTTTAAACCATCTAAACCTGTAACTTCACCAACTCTTAAAAAGACTCTCATCAACCCTGAAAATAGTGCTAATATTTCTTTAAATTACAGCGTTATAACCTCCGAAGAAATTAACTCTGGTCAGCCGCCTCTTAAAATACCGCTGGAGAATAATCACAGTCTAGAGTTAGCCCAAAACAGTAACAATTTGATGCTGGGAGTAAACTTCAGCGAATTATACAAAAATCAGTATAAAAAACTGAGTTATAATACATCTCACATCACCAAAAACCATGCTGCTTTTTTAAGGAATCAACAAGAATCATTGAAGCAAATTGGCGACATTATTCAGCACCAAGTAACGTTTTCAAAGCAGTTGCTTGATTCTGAATCATAATACGGACAGTTCCGACTCCTGTCCAAGGGGCGTCCCTGAGTTAAATACCATGGACCAGTGGGCTCTTTTAACTACAGGACTTACGCAAGCACGCTATATATAGCGTGTAAAGCCGATAAAAAAGAAAATCAATCCCTAAACGGTAAAAACAGATAAAGTAAATGATAAGATCAAGGGAGAAACCAACTAAAAAAATAATGGTAATAAAGATTGGACAAGCTAGATTACTGTCAATATTTGTTGAGTAGCCAAAACAATTACACCATAACTAATTTGGCAGAGCATCTTCCCAAACTAAGTCATGCTCAAATTAACCGATATTTAAAAACCGAAAAAATTACTCCCAAAACCTTGTGGTTAAATGTCAAAGAATCTATTGAATTAGATGACGACGGCTATCTAGTATTTGACGATACAGTGTTGGATAAAAACCCTTCAAATAAAATAGAATTGGTGCGAAAACAATACAGTGGTAATACTCATAGTGTGGTTCGAGGAATAGGAGTAGTAACTTGTATATATGTTAATATTAAAACTGGGAAATTTTGGGTAATAGATTACCGTATATATGCTCCAGAAGAGGATGGAAAAACTAAACTAGACCATGTAGAAGATATACTCAGAAATGTTGTGTTTCATAAGAAACTCCCCTTTAAAAGGGTATTAATGGATAGTTGGTATGCCACTCAAAGACTAATGGCGTTAATTGATAACTGGAAAAAAATCTACTACTGTCCTTTAAAAAAGAATCGATTGGTGGATGAAACAGGAGGTAAAGAAAAATACAAAAGAATTGACTCATTGGAGTGGAGTGATTTAGATGTTAAACAAGGAAAATTGCTCAAAATAAAAAAGTTTCCTTCCCAGAAAAAGGTGAAGTTATTTCGGGTTACTATTTCTACCAATAGAACGGAATACATTGCCACAAATGAATTAACTGCCTCAGATATTGAACAGGTAAAATAAACTTGTTCTTATCGTTGGAAAATAGAGGAGTTTCACCGGGAACTTAAACAATTGACTGGCATACAATCTTGTCAGTGTCGTAAATCTCGAATCCAAAGAAACCATATTGCTTGTGCCATTTTGGTGTGGAATTTTATGAAAAAACTAGCTTACTTGAATCAATGTACAGTTTATAAAATTAAGCACCAAAGTTTATCTTCATATTTAACTAAAGAACTTCAAAAACCTTCTTTAGTTATGAATTTAGCCTGATCATACTATACTCCATATCTGGTGTCTTTACGTAAGTCCTGAACTAGCCTGATTTGATATCAAGTCTGGTAGCGTTAAAACCCAATTAAAATAAGCTATCGGACTTGATATTACCAAAGTTTTGACAGGTAACTGTAATGGACTTCTAATAATTAATTGAAAAAAGCTGTATTATAATGACTAAAACTAGCTCTAAAGCATTCATTTGTTTAGATAAACCTCTAAGCAAAAATAATAATCAAAAGGATCATAAAATCGGATTTTTTAATTGTTTTTATGGTCAAAATCAAGGTTGGAAAGGGTCTTTGGATGAGATAGCATTTGATGATCGAGGAATTAAGGCTAAACTGCTAGATTTAGAGAAGTCCTGTTATATCGTTAGATCCCAAGGACAGATTGGCATAACCCAAGAAGGCTACTGGTATCCTTCGGAAAATGGCAAGAGCTCTCAAGTAGAACTGCTGATGGCAGTTCCACCAATACAAATTCAACAGTTAGGCGATCCCAGTTTTTTATCCTTTCATGGGGTGAAATCTGCCTATGTTACTGGAGCGATGGCTGGTGGAATTGCATCTGAGGAGATGGTCATTGCTCTCGGCAAAGAGAAAATTTTGAGTTCATTTGGTGCTGGCGGATTAAGTCCTTCCCGCCTGGAAGCAGCTATTAAGCGTATTCAACAGGCCTTACCCCAAGGTCCCTACGCCTTTAATTTAATTCATAGTCCCAGTGAACCTGCGATTGAACGCCATGCTGTTGATCTATTCCTCAATTATGGTGTTAAAACTGTAGAAGCCTCTGCATTTCTAGATTTAACTCCCAACATTGTTTATTATCGAGCTGCTGGATTGGGACTCAATACAGCTAATCAAATCGAAATCAAAAATAAAGTTATTGCTAAAATCTCCAGAAGAGAAGTTGCTGCCAAATTTCTCCAACCTGCTCCAAGACAAATTCTTAAAAAACTCGTTGAACAGGGATTAATCAGTGAGTTACAGGCAACTTTGGCAGAAAAAGTTCCCATGGCAGACGATATCACCGTAGAAGCTGATTCAGGTGGTCATACAGATAATCGATCTTTGGTTTGTCTGTTACCTTCTATCTTGGACTTGAGGGATGAAATTCAGGAAAAATATGGTTATGAAAACCCCATTAGAGTTGGAGCTGCTGGTGGGATTGGTACGCCACAATCAGCCTTAGCTGCTTTTATGATGGGTGCGGCTTATGTTGTGACTGGCTCTATTAATCAGTCTTGCCTTGAAGCTGGAACCTCTCAACATACTAAGGAAGTGTTGGCTAAAGCTGATATGACTGATGTCACCATGGCTCCAGCAGCAGATATGTTTGAAATGGGGGTAAAACTTCAAGTCCTCAAAAAAGGTACCCTCTTCCCCCTACGGGCGCAGAAACTCTTTGAGTTATATAGAAGCTATGACTCGATTGAAGCGATTCCTATCCAGGAAAGAGAAAAACTGGAAAAACAAATTTTCAAGAGAAAAATCGAAGCTATCTGGGAGGATACAATAGCTTATATATCCCAACGAAATCCTGATAAAATAAAACAAGCTGCCAATAATCCTAAGGTAAAAATGGCTCTGATTTTTCGCTGGTACCTAGGATTGTCATCGCGTTGGTCGAAGTCAGGGGAGAAAGGCAGAGAAATCGATTATCAGATTTGGTGCGGACCTGCAATGGGCAGCTTTAATAACTGGGTGCAAGGGTCTTACCTCGCTGCTCCAAATAATCGCAGTGTGGTTGATGTGGCTCACCACATCATGAATGGGGCTGCATTTTTACACCGAATACAAAGTTTGAAAATTCAAGGACTCCAAATGCCAGATTACTACAGTCAGTATCGCCCAGTTCCTCTTTCCTAAATTGGTAATTTTTAATTATTGATATTGTCAAGCTTAGTAATTGGTAATTAGTAATTGGTAATTGTAATTACTATTGATCCATTACCCATTACCAATTGCCACGTTTACTATGAACACTACTGCAGGGTACTGGAGACCATCTAACTTATAGATTACGTAGATTACGTAAATTTTGTCCTAAGGATAATAGTATGCTAAAAACCCATAAAGCACCAGAAAAAGGAAGTCAATTTTCAACTCCATCAGAAAAAGTTGTCCATGGTCGCAAGAATCTTAAGCTGATGGATGTTAATTATCGGCGTAACACTGAGTCGGATTACACCGAAAAAATAGAGCAGTTGTATAAAAACTTCGACTATAGCAGCAATAGCGATTATTACTGGGGTGAACCTGAGCTTTCACTGCTGTACGGTACCCCCCTCTATGAAGCGGCTTCACCCTCACAACAAAAAGCTCTAAACCATCTCTATTAGGCTTTGAATTACTATTTAATTGCTGCTACTGAAACTAATACAATCTTATTCAATGAAGTGACAGCAAATGCCTTCTTACCCCAGGGCAATCGCATCTAAATCAGGAAAACCAACGAAGCTAAAGTGATTGGACTTGTTTTCCACAATATTTCTCATTTTTGGTTGGTTAAAGGAGCATGCCAACGGGGTCGGAACAATCTGGCGGCATGATGGGGTTGGGATGTGCTTTGTTGTGGTTTCCTCTAAGAAGTTGTGCAGTCCTCACTGTGCTGGTCTAGCAAAACCTAACAGGAATGATTGCTGAGCAACAGGTTTATGACTTTGTCATTATCCATGGCCGCTCGGTAGCGTTTCTGGGCAATACTTTGCTTAGAGGGTTCTCGTTTGAGTAAATTCAGCGATAAGCGTCGCAGCAGTCCCATATTCATTGGTCCATGAAGGCGTGCGAATACGGCTATGGTCTTAGCCATTGGTGACATCATTGATCCAATGGAGGCTATTTTCAATCCCCCAGTGGGAGCGGATCGCCTTCCCTAAAACCCTGGCATCTGCACCTAAGCTGGTGATGTAGAAACACACCTCTGTAGTCGTTTTATTCCAAAGACGTCGCTCTCGTTTGACCATCACCACGCAGGTTTTGCCCTGCCATTTCGAAGGATTGGGCAAATCGGGCAATTGGCTGATGGGCACCGCCCACACTTGTCGATGCGTTGGTCCGATGATGACCTGCTTCTGTATGCTCGTGATAGCTATACGTGGGTCCCCTCCCAATGCTTTTTTTCAGCCGCCTTAAAGAATGTCTTCACTGCCTTGTGGAGCTTGCCTTGATTCCCTTTGAGTGCCAGGATATACTCCCCACCTTGGTCTCGGATTTGGGCAGCAAGATCGCGCTGAGTACCCATTGCATCTAGGGTGATAATCGCACCCTGAATATCCAATAGATTCAGTAGCTCTGGAATGGCTGTAATCTCATTCGACTTGCTCTCTACCCGTTGTTGGGCCAAGACCAGATGGTGTTCTGAAGCCCAAGCACTGACTGTATGTAAGGCTTTAAGTTGATGCTCTCGGTCATAGGAGCTACGGGCTGTTTTGCCATCTATGTTGATCAGCTTAATCTCCAGCTGGTCGGTAATATGTCCGACCCAACTCAAAAAACACTCATGCAACTGCTGGGGGTCAATCAACCCTAAGACTCTCGAAAAGGTATCGTGTGAGGGAATACCATGAGGCAATGTCAAGAATGTCTCTAACCATTGCCGTTTCGCTTTTCCATAGGTTTCAATCCCTACCATGCTATCCGCCCCAGATAGGGTGGCCAGGATGGCAATAGTTATGATTTCGACCAGTTTTTGCTGTGGCTGCCGTTTCACCCGAGGCTCATCCAATCTCTCAAACTCCTTAAGCACACGAAGTCTGAGCTTTTTCAGCGTAACCGAAGGAGGGGATATGCTAGGAGCACCAAAACCTGTTGACATGAGGATTGAAAGGATGTGAAAGGGACTGATTCCATCTGTTTGTAGTGTCCTTCATTCCAGAAGAGTTGTCTAGTCCTATCACTGACTATGTTAAATACCTATTTTGTCAAGTACAATTTATACAAAATAGCTGCAATTACCCTGCTTCTTACCCTTTGATGATTACGAAGTTATCTGCCATGGGCTAGATGTTGAAACTAATCAAGAATGTTACCACGTTCGTGCCTTTAACACTATTGGTAATAAGACAGAATTAGCCCTAATGGGCGAAACAGTTTTTCACTGTCCTAGGTCAACCAAACCTAAGGATATGGATAAAACATTAGCTGCCTTTAAAGGGATGGGTGGACGTATAAGCTCTCCTTTGATGAGCAGGATTTGCTTGATGTGTTAGCTCCAGACAATCCTCATGCACGTCTAGCTTGCCAGTGTGTTGTGATGGGGGATATTAGTATCACTACTCTCAAGGGGTGAGCGGATGAACAGTTGAGGGGATGAACGGGTCAGGAAAATTCCCTTTCCACACTATTTTTTGTCTAAGCACAAGAACGGAGGGATGGAGTGATCACTCCATCACTCCATCCCTCCATCACTCCTTAAACTAGATCAGGACTTACGCACAGACTCCATGGGTAGGGTGGGCAAAACATTGCCCACCCTACTCCATCACTCCTTAAACTAGATATCATTGTAAAAACTCAGGAGTTGAAAGGGGAGCATCGATTCGACGTTGATTAGGCTTGTCAAGCTTATAAATAATCGGTGGTTCTGGTAGCAGCAGATACCGCTTGCCCCAGCCATGATTAATATCCTCAGGTCTAGGTTCAGGTGGTTTGGTCTGACCGGTGGGTAAGGCAACGGACAGAACTTGACGTGCCTGGACATACCGTTGACCATCAGATGTATTGTTGATCAGGCTGCTTGCTAGGGTTATTCGCTGCTTCTTTAACTCCTCTTCTAGTTCCCAGAGGGACTCTTTGGGGGTGAGGGTGGCTAGGAAGGTTACTTCCTCTGCTGGTTTTAGTGATAAGCCAAGTTTGGACTGATCCATTTGCCAGACTTCTTGAAACTGACCGTCTGGTGCAATTTGCCATAGTTTCAAGTCGGTCTGCCATCTTCCCTTCTTTACATCGACATTTTGATAAGCCAGAATTGAATAGATAAAATTTGCGTCTCTGTTGAAAGAGAGCTGTTGATTAGGGTGCAAATAGCGAATCGCTGCTACCGTGATGGGAATTTCCTCCGGAAGATTCGTGGTTCCTGCTACGGTGTAGATCCCTGGACGGTCTGATTTGGTCACCGTAAGCTGAAAAATTGCTTCGGGAGGTTGACGGAGTAATCGATTAGTTAATTGCCGTCCTGGTAATGGAATCTGGGTGCATCCAGTACTTAATAGTAAGAGTATAAAGATGCTAAATACCCTTTTCAACAAATGGGTCAGATTTTGTTTGACTATTTTTTTTGCCCAAATAAAAATAAAGGTTTTGTGCATAGCCGATACTTGCATAAAAATGTCATTAAATAAAATTTTAACAGGTTAAATTTTATTTTAATCAAATAAAACTGATTAAGGTTTACTCTGGTTAATTTTTATTTATTGATTTAATTTTTTTATGTTATGGTTTCAGGCGGCTATTTCAACCATATCTATTATTTATATGATGAATAATTGGGCGTTAACTATCTCCTAATAAGCAATTATTTATTTTTTTTGTTGTATGAATTTGAGAGTGATATCAAGTCTATTAGCCTTGGTATAATAACATGGATTAATTACCAAACCTTGTGATATAAAATTCACCCTAATACTTTGAACAAAGTAATCAAGCTTCGTAATTATATAACCTACATAATTATCTATACCGAAAAAAAAACGGATAATATTTTATCTGCTGGTAAAACAACGTTTATTCCCTATAAATGTGAACTAAGCACAGTTATATTTAATTGATTGTGGTGCTCATGATAGACATAAATCAAATCCCTATTGCTATTGATCCTAATCAACCAAGTATGAGCGCCTTAAAGCGTTCGGTTGGGCTAAGTTACTTCTTATTATCCATTGCCTCGACTTCCCCCTTAGCCAAATGGGGTTTTATAGCCCCGATCACCCTATCACTTTTGTTAGGTGTTGCTAGTCTGAAAACAGAACCAGCCTATGCTCATTTTTCGGGGCTATGTCTTAGTCTTCCGGATCAAATTGTTTCGGAAAAACCTCTTAGCCCTAAGAGCGAAACCTCGAAACCATCACAGAATAATGTCTGGAGCAACACAGACCAAGACCGGCTGGACAGGTTCAACTCTACAAATTTGTCTGAAAAGGCCCAGGAGGACTGGGCTGTTAAGGATTCATGCACGAGGATGAGGGCTAGGTTTCAAGCAAACCCGAACAGCCAATACTACTCGGTTAGTAGCGGACAAGAATTTGGTTGTGGCTACACAAACGAAAGCTGCCTGAGGGACTTTGATAGGACTGTAGGTTTATCCAAGCAATATGACCCTAAGAACTTCCACCCCAGTGAAGATGATTGGGTATCGATTGAGCCTAAGAAGCTGGCACAAACCAACTTTGAGGAAGCACCAGAGCGTCAATTAATTCCAGAGATTGACCCTAAGGATGATAACCCGTTAGCTCCGACCCTAAACGTACAAGGTGCCTTGGTGAATCAGGAAGACACATCAGCGAGACTACGGCTGCAAGGAACTTATCCCCTTTCTCCCCATGCTTTGTTTGGTGCCACAGTTGACCTCACCACTGGGGAGGGCTTTTCCGACACCGAGGAAACGGGATTAAGTCTCAATGAACTTTACTTTACCACTTCTGTGCCTAGCTATTCTAATCTGCGCTTTGTGGTTGGTCTAATGGATTTGACATCTTATTTTGACCGCAATAGCTTTGCTAAAGATAGTACGACCCATTTCTTTAACCCGGTGTTTCAGACGAATCCTGCTCTGGCAGCAGCAGGTATAGCGTCTCGTCCGGGGGTACTGCTCAACTGGAATCTAACCGACAACCTGGAAGTAAGAGCTGCGGGCTTTTCTTCAGACCGAGACCTGGATGATTTTGCGTTTGATGGGTTTTCTTCAGAGCTAGCTTTCCGGGTAGGTACAGCAATCATTCGGGGGACTTACCTATCGGCTCGGGATGCTCAGAAAGATGGATTCCAGGAAATTTTTTCTTTGAACCGAGGGGATAACGAGTTTGGTCCGAAGTCCTCTGACCGCGAACAAGCTTACGGTATTAACGGAGAACTATATATTCCTGCCCTCAAGATGGGACTGTTTGGGCGCTATGGTTGGTACGAAAATCTTGATTTAGATAAAAGCGGGGATACCTACAGTGTGGGTCTGAACTTCTTAGATTTGTTTATGGATGATGACCGACTAGGGCTTGGCTATGGTCGGCAATTGTCTAATGATGACTTGCGCCGGGACCAAGGTAATAAAGTACCAGATGTTTGGGAATTGTTCTATGACGTGCGTGTTTCACCTAATGTGCGTGCAGGTGTGACTTTGCAAGGACGAGATGAGTTTTCAGATACAATTCTTGGTGTTCGAGTCAGGGCTGATTTTGATGTGAGTGATCTGTGGGATTGAGTGCTGAGTGCTCAGTAATCAGTCCTGAGTAATGAGTAATAGGTTTTTCAAGCTACTCGCTAATAGAATTGCTGACATAGATAGAACATAAACACTGATTCATCCTTGATAGTTCATCCTTGATAGTTTATCCTTCATGCTTGATAGTTTATCCTTCATGCTTTTGACCAATGAATAACGATTCTCTTGGCAAAAAAAATTTATACTGGCAGCGTTGGTGGGTCTTTTTGATGGTTTTTGGGTTAGCAGGAGTATTAATCTTCAGCCCAGTTGAATCGGTGGTACCAGCGCTCCAAGCACAAGTTACTTCTGCTGTACGCCGAGGTTACGATCTGTTAAAGAAAGGATGGGTAGATAATGCGATCGCAACCTTTGAACAAGCTCTAAAAGGCTCTCCCCAATCGAAGGAAGGGAGGTTAGGTCTAGCGATAGCGTATCAGCGAGCAGGGCGAGATGCCGATGCTTGGGCTGCTTATCAACAAGTCCTAGCCATCGACCCAAACAATAAAGAGGCTCTGGAAGCGGTAGGAGAATTGGGAGGTTATCGTGCTGAATGGCAGGCGGATGGGATTGAAGCCCTAACCACTTTATTAAACCTAACTCCTAATGATACTGGTGTTCGTGCTCAGCGGGCTTTACTGCTGGGCTACCAAGGTCGTTTTCCGGAAGCCCTAGCTGATTATGAAATTGTGCTGGAGAGCAATCCTACACCAGAAATCATTGTTGGTGCTGCTCAAATCTATACCTACAGTGGTGACTATCAGCAAGGGCTAGAGCTATTTGATCGTTACCAAGCTAACGGTCAGCCGATTCCGGGAAATGCAGCGGGAGCCTATGCTCTGGCTCTACGGGAAACTGGGAATCCTGCTCAGGCGGTACAGGTATTGGAAGCTCAGCTCAATCAATTTTCCCAATTCTATGGCAATGATAGCTATCTACGGGCTGATTTAGCTCAAGCTTATCAAGCTTCTGGGCAACTGACAGAAGCTTTGTCTGTCTTAGAACCGTTGCGAGGGAGGGATGAGGCGGCTTTACCCTTAGCCCGGGCCCTTTCAGAAATTGGTCGTCGTGAGAGTCGCTCTGACCTAACCGAAGACGCGGTTACTCTCTACCGTCAGGTACTGGCCTCAAAACCAAAGCCATCTGTTGCTTTAGTCAGGGAAGTGGCTGATGTGATGAGTGAGGTACCAAGCCAGTGGGCCTCAGCTCTACAGCTTTATCAGCAGTTGACCGAGGAGCAGTCGAATAACCAAAGCTTGTTGGTGAAGTCGAATAACCAAAGCTTGTTGGTGAAGCAGATTATTCTAGAAGGTAAATTGGGACAGTTATCCGGAACTCAACGGCGACAGCGGTTGCTTGAGATAACCCAAACTCTACCGAGTGAACCAGCTCAGCAGCGAGATTTAGCCCAAGCTTTGTTGCGTCTAGACCCTCCTGAGCCAGAACTGCTGAGTGTTTACCAAGATTTGCTGGCTACAGGGGTAGATGTACCGTTTTTGCATTTCCGTGTTGCTCAGATTTTGATAAAGCAGAATCGACTAGCCCAGGCAACAAGTGCGATTGATAGTTACAGGGCAACGTCTACTGGTGGATCGGACCAGAGTACGGAATTATTGCTAGCAGAGATTGACCGTCGCCAGGGAAATCTTAATGCTAGTATCCAGCGGTATCAGAGAATTATTCAGAGTAATCCAAATAATAATTTGTTCAATGGTGCTTTGCGGGGGTTAGCGGGAATCTATATTGCCCAAGGTGATCCACAGAAAGCTCTGGTTATCTATGACCAGCTGGTATCTCGCGATCCCAATGATTTATTAGCCCAGCTGGGGCGTACTAGTGTGGCATATCAAACTAAAGGTATTGACCAAGAGGAAGCGGAAGGGGTACTCAATCAATGGCTACAGACTCAGCCTTCTATTGATCCACCGCCGGAATTGTTGAGTTTGGTGGGTGCTTTGCCTGCTGACCCAGCACGAGAAACCCTGTACATTACTCTACTAGAGGTCTCACCAGATAATGCTCCTGTACAATTGCGACGACTACAGGTTTTAGCACAGCGAGAGCCTAAGTTAGCTAAAGCTGAAATAGCTGAGTGGATTGCGGATAATCCTGATAATATTGATGCCTATTTTGTGCAGGGAGAATTGGCTATGGGATTGAAGGATTTGCGATTAGCTAGCAACGCTTACGAAGAAATTTTAGAACGGGAGTCTGATAACATTGGTGCCTTACTAGCTTTGGCAGGGATTAGCTTTACTCAACAGCACTATGCTAAGGCAACGGGGTTTTATAAACAGATACTAGAACTGGAGCCAAAGAATTTATCGGCTCGCCAAAATTTGGCTGAATTAAGTGTTGCCCAAGATTTTCCGTTTACAGCCCTCCAACGGTTTGAAGGACTCAACTCGGAAGAGCAAGAGTCTACAGGGACAGCTAATCCTAAGCTCGATAATCGCATCCTGCGGCTGGAGGTAGATATTCTGAAACGGCGAGGTTTTCAGCCTTATTGGGAGCGGTACTAATGTAAGTATTCAGCAGTCAGCCGTCAGCGCTCAGCTTATTTTATTCAAAATCACCGATTGCGCTACGCGCATTAGCTGATAGCTGATAGCTTAAGTACTAATACCCTGTTAATTTAGTTTTTAGGGTTAGGGCAAGATGTTAGATTTTAGGTGTTAGCTTTTAGGTGTTAGGTTTTAGTCCTTATTAAAGCCTAGCACCTGATAGCATTTCGATCACTACAATAGTTGTTATTTGCTAGGATAATTGACTTTGTTTATTTCTACTTCTTCAACCAAAATTACTGGAATTGGACTGGTTTCTAACACTGCCTGAGATACGGAACCGATCCGAACTTGCTGCCAGGGTTGATGTCCCCGTTTTCCGAGCACAATATCTGTTACTTGATGCTCTTGGGCTATGCGAACAATTTCTTCGGGAATCGAACCGGTTACGGTAATAAACTGATGCCGAATATCTAAGAGCAAGCGTTTGGTTTGGTTCTTTAATTGCTTGACTTCTAACTGATTTGATGTGGTGATCACATGTAAAACAATAACTTCCCCATTACTTCGTCTTGCTAAATCTGCTACTTTAGTTAATACGTGGGTGGCTAAACTGGAGGTATCGACAGCGGCTAGTAGCAGAGTATGAGAGGCAACGGTTACTTTGGTGGGGTCTACAGGGTCTTGGGATAAGAGTTTAGGGGCAAAGGTGGGAATTGCCCAAGCCCCTAGGGGTGCGGTAATCAAAATTGAGAGGGCTGCGATCGCTAAAATTGTCTGACCTCCTTCTAGCCCTTGACTCAAGGGAATACCACCAATCGCTGCTTGTACTGTGGCTTTTGCGGAGTTTCCGGGCAACAAAAACAGTTTCTCTCGCCAAGTCCAATTACTGCCCAATGTGGAGAGATACCACCCGACCATCCGACCGATACATAACCCAATGGCTAGGATTAAAATGCCAGGTAACAGGGTTGTTTCTAATACCCGCAGTTGAATACTAGCTCCCATCAAGACAAATAGAATAATCTCTGCTACTACCCACAGATGGTTAAACTCCATTCGCAAGCGTCGTGCTAAGGGAGGGTCTAATTGTATTAGGAAAAATCCCATTGCCATGGTAGCTAAATAGCCAGAAAAGTATGGCATACTTTTAGCTAACACTACTAATAATAAGGCAATTGCTGCGGTAATTAAGGTATCTTGGACGATAGTTTCGGTCCACTTTTGTTTGGTTATTATAAAAATAATTAACTGAGCAGCGATATATCCAATTAAGACACCAAGGGCGACCTGGATTAGAACTTGCAGGGGCAGGAACTGGAGAGCATTACTGTTGATGGTTCCTTGTGCCAAGAAATTCACCATCAAACTGAAGAGTAGCAATACTAAAACATCGGATAAGGCACTCCCAGTTAGAATCACATCTGGTATCCCTTTAGCTACGCCCCAGCCTAAACTTTTGAGTCGCAGCATTCCTGGCACAATCACGGCGGGGGATTCTGCTCCGACTACACAGCCTAGGAGTAATCCAGTGGGAAAATCGAAATTAAACAGTATCATGGCAGCAACAGCTACTGCGATCGCTTCGGTGATGGCGGGCAAAAAGCCTAACCTTACCGCAACAGTTCCTTGCTCCATGAGTTTCTCAATATCCAATCCTAGTCCTGCCCGCATTAAAATGACCATAACTGCGAAGGTGCGTAGGTCATCAGCAATAACTAGGACTTGTAGTGCGATCGCATCCCCCACTTCTGGTCCGATTAGGATACCCACCACAATCATGCCAATCAAAGGAGGTGCTCCCAACCGACGGGCAAGTTGACCCCCAAAAAAGCCCATCAATAAGATCCAAATTGTACTGCCTAACATCCGAAATGTTCGCGCTCGTATATAAAATGTAATTACTTGTCGCTCAATTATGAAAACATAGTTGATTCGGATTGGCAATACTTGATATCACTTGTTATGAAAATCAAGCCTAACCTTGCTATTACTTTGGCTACTTTACTGCTATCAGTTGAGGGGGCAATTGCTCAACCTAATTCATCATTTCCTAACGCTACACCACCGACTCCACTACTGTCGAACCAACAACGGGAGGAAGTGGAAAGGTTAATTAATGATCATCTAGAGAAAAGTTACACAATTCGCAATCAGATCCAATCGGAAGTTCATCGAACCTTTGACTGGACGATTAACCTGCTTAACCTTTTAATTACAGTACTAATCGCCATTCCTATTGTTACTAGTCTGGCAGTGCTATTGCTACGTCGTAGCATCATCAACCAATTAGTGTCTGAGACGCAAAAGCAATTCCAAGAAGAAGCTGAACAAAAAATAAAAGAGCAAATTGATGCTGAAGTCACTACGGAATTAAAACGACAAGTTGAAGCTTTTAAGCAGGAGCTGGAAACCCTTAAATCTGATTTTGTTTCTCAACTCCAGCATCTAGTTGTGGCTGCTCAACATGAGAAAGAGCAGATTTTTAACGAAATTTCTCGAATTACTCCGTCGATTATCCAAGAAGAATTTGTTGCTCCAGAAGTCCAACAAAAACTGGAAGAGCTAACTAAACAGCTGGAGTCGTTAAAGTCTGCTAATCCCCAGCTTTATTTAACGGTTGATGACTATATCAATCAAGGGCATGCTCTCTGGATTGAAAATCGCTATGAAGATGCGATCGCATCCTATGAAAAAGCGCTTCAGCTCCAGCCAGATTCCGATGTGGCTTGGTCAGGAAAAGGCCAAGCCCTGCAGAGATTAAAGCGATATGAAGAATCTCTCGCTGCCCATGCCGAGGCCATTAAAATTAATCCGAACAACTTTAGGAGTTGGTTTGGACAAGGTTATACTCTCAGATACATGGAACAGTATGAAAAAGCACTGATTTCCTATGATCAGGTTATTCAGCTCAACTCAGATTTTCATCATGCTTGGAACCATAGAGCCTATGCCTTGATCAAACTTGGTCGCTATCAAGAAGCCTGGGACAGTTTGGAAAGAGTACGGCAGGTAAAATCAAATTCATCTAATCTTTACTACAACGAAGCTTGTTATTATGCCTTAAACGGTGAGATTGACTCAGCAATTGCCAGTTTAGAACAAGCGATGAGTTTGAATGATAGACTTAAGTCTATCATTAATATTGATGCGGATTTTGACATGATTAAAGACGAGCAACGGTTGCAAGACCTAATTAATCCATAAATCTGACCATGGTATTTATATTTTCGTCTACCTTTGCTAGAATCTAGAGAGCAGGGAGCTAAATTATTAAAAACTAAAACAAGTTTATGGAAAGTAGTAAACTGCATTAGTAAACTACATTAGTAAACTGGATTAAACGTTTGATAGTTCCCTCCTAATGCTTCCACAACTGTGTGAGTATTAGTGATTAACATTTTGATGTAAGTATCAGCTTCACTACCTGGTACACCTAAGGAATCAGAGTATAATTCTTGTGGGGCTAACTTCACTCCAGCTTCCTGAGCTACAGTGTTGATCAAAGCTGGGTTGATCGTGGTTTCAGCAAAAATCGCCGGAACCCCAATTTTTTTGATAGCCTCTGCCAAACCCTTGACAGTCTGAGCACTGGGTTGTTCCTCAGTACTCATGCCAATTAAGCTTCCAGCTACTGGTATCCCATAGGCACTAGCATAATATTGAAAAGCATCATGAGTTGTGACTAGGTAGCGGTGCTTCTGAGGAATAGTTTGAATCTGCTGGATAATCCAAGCATCAAGCTTTTTCAATTCAGCAGTTAGCTGTGCTGCATTCTTGGTAAATTCTTCCTTGTCCTCCGGTGAGAGTTCAATCAACTGATCCCGAATGGCATTCACCATTGCGATCGCATTTTTAGCATCTCCCCAAACATGAGGATCCGGTTCCTTCTTTCCTTCGTATTCAAAATCCAAGGGTGACACCACTTCCCCAACCGCAAAGCTCTTGATGTTAACCCCAGCAGACTTAATCAGCTTAATTAGTGCTGGTTCCAGATTGTAGCCATTGTATAAAATCAGATTAGCTTGTTCCAACGCAATAGTATCTGCTGGGACTGGCTCATAGACATGGGGATCTGCTCCGGGTTTTAGGATACCCGTCAGTTCAATTTCATCTCCTCCTACTTGTTTCGTCCAGTCGGTAAGGATAGTGCTAGTGGTAACTACATTGGGCTTATCATCGCCATCAATACCACTCTGGTTTGTTCCGGTGGTATCACACCCACTGATCCAGACTCCTAAAATGATTACTACTGTCAGCCACCATTGGCGCTTTCTACTGTAGGACTGAGTAATTATTCTCAACCGCTTTGCTCCAATTCAAAATTATCAATTCAAAATTCAAAAATACCCCACGAAGGAATTCAGGGGATTGAAACAGCGATCCAGCCCGGTCTTGGGGGTTCCCCCCATGAGCGACTGGCGTTCCACAGGACTTACAAGGTGCGGACGCAGGTAACCCACACAGACCCATGCGCCATGAGCAACTGGCGTGGAAACCGCCTCATGAAGGCGCTACATGCCTAAGAAACTGGGTTTGCAGCATAAGTCTTATCATATTCTTTTCATTGTTCATGGTAAACTATTTTCATATTTGTTTCATTTTTTGTTTCCGGAACCCTCTATGCCAGATGCTGCCTCGGTTCATCACCTTGCTTCTCCTAAGAGGAAACACCAAGCTGGATATACCCATGTGTCCCAGACAGGAACCATTACCCTGAGGCAACTGGGTGTACACTACCGCCTAGTAGAAGCACTCAGGGATATCAACTGTGAGATCAAACCAGGACGATTAACCGGAATTATTGGTCCGAATGGTGCAGGGAAAAGTACTTTGATGAAAGCCATGCTGGGGTTAGTTCCCACTGCCACGGGCTTTGCTATGTATCAGGGAAAACCCTTGATCGAACAGTTAGAAAATGTGGCTTATATGCCACAGCGGACGCAAATTGACTGGACTTATCCCGCCACTGTCTGGGATGTTGTGCTAATGGGTAGAGTCCGGAAAACAGGATGGTTTCGTCGCTTTTCCACGGTATCCCGGCGGATCGCAGCGGATGCCATCGAACAAGTTGGCATGAGTGATTACCGCAATCGTCCGATTGGACAGCTATCGGGAGGACAGCAGCAGCGCGTCTTTCTGGCTAAAGCATTAGCTGAACAAGCAGATATATTCTGTTTTGATGAACCGATGGCTGGTATTGACAAAAAAACTGAAGCTGTAATTTTTACTATCCTCCATCAACTCGCCGATGCCGGAAAAATTGTGCTAGTCGTTCACCATGATTTGGGAGAAGCGATCAGGAATTTTGATGATTTGATTTTGTTGAATCGGGAGTTAATTGCTAGTGGCTCTAGGCAAGAGGTATTGAGTGCAGCTAATATGCAACAGGCTTATGGTGGTCAAGTCGTTTTTTGGTTAGATCCAGTTGCTGTAAAGTGAAAGAAGGCAAAAGCCATGCATGCTAAAGCTGATTTATGATAGCACAAAAAAATATTACTATTGCTCTTTTATACTGTTCCCTGTTCCCTGTTCCCTGTTCCCTTTTACCATCAATCTTATGTTGACATCTCACCTAAAAATGCTATATGTTAGAGGTTTTAATTGAGCCGTTGCACTATGGGTTTATGCAGCGATCGCTAATTACTGCGGTATTAGTGGGCATCGTTTGTGCCGCAGTTGGTAGCTACCTCATGGTACAGCGACTTGCCTTACTCGGAGATGCTATCAGTCATTCTGTACTACCGGGATTAGCGATCGCATTTATGATCGGTGCTGACATTTTTGTAGGAGCGTTTATTGCTGGGGTGGTTAGCACTGTCGTGATTACTTGGATCCGGACGCGATCGCAAATTAAAGAAGATGCCGCCATGGGGATTGTGTTTTCCGCTTTCTTTGCCCTAGGCATCACCTTAATTACCGTGATTCAGAAAGATAACAAAATTGACCTCAATCACTTCCTATTCGGTAATATTCTGAGTGTCACCAATGAAGAAGTGATCAATACAGCCATTATCACCGCGATTGTACTATCAATTATTCTCCTGCTGTACAAAGAATTAATGTATTATACCTTTGATCCCTTAGGGGCAAAAGCAGCAGGTTTACCAACCAACTTGCTAAACTTTGGTCTGATGATTTTGATTGCCTTGACCATTGTCGCTAGCCTCAAAGGAGTTGGAGTGATCTTGGTGCTAGCGATGTTAATCACACCAGGAGCAACAGCTTACTTATTAGTCCATCGGTTACACCAGATGATGATTTTGGGTTCAGCCCTTGGGGTAGTAGCTAGTATTACTGGTATGTACCTGAGTTATTTTTTTAATCTGCCTTCTGGACCAGCAATTGTTTTAGTAGCTTTTGGTTTATTTATGCTGGCATTTTTATTTAGTCCCAGTCAGGGAGTTTTAACTCATCCAAATACTCAGTTAGGACAATCACAAATTTGGCAGGAAATTAAGAGGTTGTGGCGTTGATATATGGTATGGGATTGTGGTTCGCGCACGGCCAAAAAGGAAGGCAGTTATGGTGAAGGAAGGGAGTAAGATTTAATCGGAGATGGTTTTTTCTTACTAATTATCTGGACATAATATCATTCATTGGTGAAAATCGCAACAAGGGAAAGAAGAGGAATATCACCTAATTATACTTCGGTGATCTTCCTCTCCTCATCTAACAATAATTCTGCAAAAAAATGATTTTATGCTCCGGCAAGCTTTGCTCTACCGCAGGCTTACAGAAAAACCCTAGTAGACAAACACCTCATTGAAATTGTCGTAGAGAGTACTAGCTTGAGTCGAACTCACCACAGCCAGGAGGTCTCCGCCGCTAAAGATTTCAGCACCATCCTGACCATCAACGATGCTCAGATGATAAGGATTGGCAACATCAAAGGTAGTTAGACCAAGCTGGAAGTTGTTGACGGTATCATATCCATTGCCGGTGTCGAGGACAATTCGATCCTCACCACCCCCTAGCCACAGGGTGTCGTAACCACTGCCACTGCGAATGTAATCATCGCCAGAGCCAGAATAGATGACGTCATTACCAGAACCACCATAGATTACATTATCACCCTCACTGCCGAAGATGGTATCGTTACCGCTACCACCGCTAATCAGATCCCGCTCTGAACCACCAAAGATTTCGTCATTGCCACTACCGCCGAAAAGGGAATTAACTCCCTCACTACCAAAGATCCTGTCATTGCCAGCCAAACCGTCAATGCGATCATTTTCGACAGTGCCAAACAGGTTATCATTGCCTGCTGTTCCCGTGATAATATTGATAGAATTCATTGATGTTTCCTCCTTAATAAGGAATCCTCAGTTGCTATGTAACCCACACCTCGGTTGTATCTGAAGTTACATCTGAGGTGGTGTCTGAGGCTGTATCTAAAAACTGCTGTGTTTTTCAGCCTCCAATAGTTAATCAAACTAAATTTGCCTTTTTTCTACAAAACGCCCGATTTTTGTAATATTTTTTAACAAAAGCCCTGGGCAGACCAACCCTGATCAAAAATGCGCCTGAGTTCACTCAGACGCACTATGCTAATTAAAAAATGATTTTATACTCGGGTAAGCTTTGCTCCACCGCAGGCTTGCAGAAAAACCCTAGACAAACACCTGATCGAGATTGTCGTTGAGAGTGCTAGCTTGAGTCGAACTCACCACAGCCAAGAGGTTTCCGCCGCTCGAGATTTCGGCACCATTATTACCATCAACGATGCTCAGCTGATTAGGATTGGCAACATCAAAGGTAGTTAGACCAAGCTGGAAGTTATTGATAGTATCAAAGCCATTGCCGGTTTCGAGGACAATTAGATCATCACCACCCCCTAGGAAAAGGGTGTCGTTACCAGTACCACTATTAATGAAATCATTGCCAGAGCCAGAATAGATGATGTCATCACCAGAACCACCAAAGATTTCATTATTACCCTCACTGGCGAAAATGGTATCGTTACCGCTACCACCGCGAATCACATCCAGCTGTGAACCACCGTAGATCAGGTCATTACCATCACCGCCGAGAAGGGTATTAATTCCCTCACTACCAAAGATTGTGTCATTGCCAGCCAAACCCTCAATCTGATCGTTTTCGACAGTGCCGAACAGGGTATCATCGTTTGATGTTCCTGAAATCAGAGTGTCATCAATATCTAAGTTGATGTTGAGATCAATCAAGCCTGTGCTGGACGAAAAGCCATCAACAGCAATTTGGTAGGTTGTACCAGCGGTAACGGTAAATACAACTTGGCTTTGCAAACCAGAGGTATCATCATTACTGGCAATCTCTGTTAAGCTGTTAACTGCTGAACCAGTGTAGACTGCTAGGCTAGTGTCGTAGTTACTCCCAAAAGTATCAATGGTCACGATACCATCAGCGGCAGCTGTCCAAGACCACCAACCAGAATTTAACGGGCTGCTAATGCCTGCATGATCCGGCTCACCTGGCTCCCCAGTGAAACCCAGACTATTGCCTGTAGTACTAACTGATGTACGGTTTAACGATATCCGGTCGGCAAAGTTATCATTAGAAACGATTGATGCTCCCTCATCTAAGTTGATGTTGAGATCAATCAAGCCTGTGTTGGACGAAAAGCCATCAACAGCAATTTGGTAGGTTGTACCAGCGGTAACGGTAAATTGAACTGCGCTTTGAAAACTCATGCCATTATCATCATTACTGGCAATTTCAGTTAAGCTGTTAACTGCTGAACCGGTATAGACTGCTAGGCTAGTGTCGTAGTCACTCCCAAAAGTATCAATGGTCGCGATACCATCAGCGGCAGCTGTCCAAGACCACCAAGCAGAATTTAACGGGCTGCTAACTTCTGCATGATCCGGCTCACCTGGCTCCCCAGTGAAACTCACGTTAGTGCCTGTGGTACTAACTGGTGTACCGTTTAAGGATATCCGGTCGGCAAAGTTATCATTAGAAACCATTGATGTTCCCTCCTTAATTAATTAATTAATCGTAAGTTGCTATGTAATGCACACCTGGGTAGTATCTGAGGTTGTATCTGAAAACTACAGTGGTTTTCAGCCTCTAATGGTTAATCAAGTTAAATTTTCCCTTTTTATGAAAAAAGGTAAGCATTCAGCTCAGGCCAGGGCTGATATATAGTCAGCGTAGATGCGCCTAGGGCGTTAGCTGATGGCTGAATGTTTGAATTTGAATGTTTGAATTTATAGATTCATAATAAGCGAAAAAATTGCTATTGATTATAAAATCAGCATAATTCTACGTATCGATTAGTTAAAGATGTTGTGAAATAAATTTACTTCACTTAGAGAATTTATAAAAAGCTTTAATTGGATGATAATTCATGTCCTTTAAAGCATTTAAAGCGTTTGGCAATTCGGTCAGGTACAAATTCTTGGGTTTTAGGGAGCAGGGAGCAGGTAAGAGTTCAGAGGGCAAAAGGAAAAAATCCTGTGTACCTGAGGTGAGACCCGTGGCGAATTTAATTATTAATGGTTCGAGCACATATGAGAGTTATTCAAAATGCTGTGGTTGCTGGTTTTTAGGAATCATAAATTAAGACTTATAATTTATGATTAACTACAAATAAATAATTACAAATTACTAATTTTATGAGATATCAAATGTGGGCTATTATCCTTCGATAAATCCTTGCAGCTCTTATTCCAAATCCTGTCCAGAAACTATCTGGTAATCTCAATGGTCTTTTGTAATCTGTCCACAGTGATCACATTGACAGTGGTTATGAAAGCAAAATCTATCCCTTTTGCCTCTTTCCTCTTGCCTTTTGCCTTGTCAACACCCACGGTTTATGAGACTTATGCAAGAGGTCTAATATATAATTACAGCGCGATGAAAGAAGCTATCTAAGTAAGTTTTTTTCTTTGTTGGAGTTTTCTTTAAACAATTTCCGTCAGCTGTCAGCCGTCAGCTTAACATAAACCTGTTTAGGGATAATTTAATGTTGATAGATTAATGAAAATGTAAGCATATGCGCTACGCGAAAGCTACTTGATGTGCCGTAAGCTGTCACTCCTCAGCAGACTTAACTCAGATTAAACTAATGCTTACCTCTTTTCTTAAAAACCTATTCGCGTAGCGTGGGCGTAGCGCATTAGCTGATAGCTGATAGCTTACGAATTTCCGCTGTTTCACGAATGGGCAAGTAAATAGGTGATGCTTGCCAAGCTGGCACCAGCCATGACGATATTTTTTAAATAGCTTAAATAGGGTTTTGAGTAACTGCTGCTGAGTAATAATAAGAAATAGATATCTAGGTATACACGAGAATAATCTAAATAATACCCTAAGATAGTCATGCTAGTCATTGAAAATAGCACAGCATAAATAATTGCACTGATTAGGATAACTTTGTTTTCCCGCAGGGACTGACTGGCTAGCAGTATAGTAACTACAAAAGCTGCTATTAATAAGGCAAATGAATAAGCTTCAAACAGGTTTTTTCCCCCTAGTCCCCCTGTGAGACTATTAATCAGCTTTTGACCTATGCCAAATAGGGGGTAGCCAAAATTTTCACTACCTTCTAGATTCTCTTGAGCCTCTAGATGATAGAAAACATAGATAGCCCACCCAGCTACTGGTATCCAAGCCCATAATAGATGTTGCAGCTGCCGACCTTTGCGCTCCCATATACTAGTTAATAAAATTGCCAACCACATTAATAGCATTGTCTCCCGTGTCAGACAAGCAGCTGCGATGGCTATTGCTGTGTAAATCGGTTTTTCATTGCGATAAAAATAGATAGCTGTTACGAGCAGCAAGCTACTGATTAAATCAGCTGTTGAAAGGGATAAAACCATCCAAACTCCTGGTATAGAAAGAACCAGGAGTGAGTGCCAAGTTCTACCACTATATCGTTTGAAATATAAACTACTCACAAATACTATGAGAATAATAGCTAGACAGTTAATCCCAACCATTGCGTAGGGAATTAGCTGGGGATTCCCAAAACCTAATAGATAACCTAGCAGTGGATAAAGAATTCTTCTGTAGCGATATTGCGGAGGAGTAATGGCTTCTATTGTCCCTGAGTTTTCTAACCATGGATCGAGGGCAATACTCAGAAACTGTTGACCATCATATCCCTGCTCTCCCTGATAAATCAATACTTGATCACTATTGAGATAAGGAGAAATAGGAAATAGTGACCCAATTCTGAAAAAGCCAGTAATGTTCCCTTCAAATTTTACAAAATAAAAGAAACTTACTATAACTAATACTAAAATAGCAGCCAATATTGTATGCCTAATCTCAATAGGCTGCCGATTCCATAATTGTTTCATGACCTAATATCATTTTCGGTTGAACACTTATAATTAGTAGATAATAGGGAACAGGTAACAGGCAACAGGGAACAGGTAACAGGCGATGATAAGGGAGATTACCTACAAGAAGGAAGCTCAGTTTTTTGATAACTGATTATATAGCTTTTCTTGCATTTATGAGGTACGCTTCTCAACCTCAAAGTCCCCCTTTTTAAGGGGGATTTAGGGGGATCGCTTTGTACCTCATAGCTATAATAATTGCTATAGTAATATGATATAACCCGATATTCCCTTTCTTAACAAACACTATAATTGCTGATAAAATTAGCAAAAATTAAAAATGCGCCTGGTTAATTCCAGACGCAGGTAATCTTTGCAGCTGATGATAAAAAAAATTAAATGAAATGAAATTAACCGAGTGCTTCAGCACCACCCACAACTTCCAGAATTTCCTGGGTAATTGCGGCTTGCCGTGCCTTGTTGTAGGTTAGGGTTAGTTTACCAGTCAGTTCCGAAGCATTATCACTAGCATTACTCATTGCTGTCATCCGACAAGCCAGTTCACTAGCTGCTGACTCTTGTAATGCCCGTAGTAACTGGTTATTTAGATATAAAGGCAACAGGGCATCCAGAATTTGGACAGGGTCTTGTTCAAAGATCATGTCACGGGGGAAAGTCTCGGTACTTGTCCTTGTGACTACCTCCCGCTCCACCTTGAACTCACCACCTTTAGTTGTCAATCTGAAGATCTCATCATCCTGTGATTCTAGTCCCTTAGCTGTTAGGGGTAGCAGGGTTTGAACCGCAGGTCGAGAACTAATCAATGAGACGAATTTGGTGTATATCAACTCCACCCGGTCTACGGTTTCAGACAGAAACAGGGAGAGGAGTTGGTCAGCAATCATAGATGCTTCTGATGCTGTGGGAATCTGTTCTAAACCGGTGTACTTGGCATCAATTGGCTGGTCGCGGCGCTCGAAGTACTGAATAGCTTTTCGTCCAACTAGCACATATTTGTAGCCAACCCCTTTCTCCTGTAGTTCCTTTGCACGGTTTTCGGCACGCTTGATCACGTTAGTATTGTAACCGCCACATAGTCCTCTATCCCCTGAAACCACGAGCAAGCCTACATTCTTGATTTCCCGTTCTTTTAGTAGGGGCAGATTGGCATCTTCAAACTGCATCCGGTTTTGCAAACCGTAGAGAACTTGTGTTAAGCGGTCAGCAAAGGGACGGGTGGCAGTTACCTGTTGTTGAGCACGACGTACCTTAGCCGCAGCCACAAGGCGCATCGCTTCGGTGATTTTCCGGGTATTTTTGACTGACTTAATGCGATCGCGAATATCTTTTAGATTAGGCATAATCTGTTCAAGGATGAAGGATGAAGGTTGTCTCGGGTTGAAGGTTGTCTGGTTGAAGGTTGAAGGTTGAAGGTTGTCTCGGGTTGAAGGTTGTCTGGTTGTTCGCCTTTGGCGTTCGGTGTAGGCTAGGTTGACTGTGTTTTAGAGAACCTGCAACCTACTAACCTGCAACTTACTAACCTGCAACCTGCAACGGAAACTAACCTGCAACCTGCAACCTACTAACCTGCAACCTACTAACCTGCAACCTGCAACGGAAACTAACCTGCAACCGAAACTAATCTTTAACCTGTTAAGCGGAGACTAGGAAGGTCTGTTTGTATTCTGCGATCGCTTCCTTTAGAATGCTTTCGGCTTCATCAGTGAGCTTCTTCTCCTTTTTGATGATCTCAACGTACTCTGGCTTGCTGGTTTTCAAGTACTCCCGCAGTCCCTGAGTAAAAGTTGTCACCTTATCAGTAGGCACATCATCTAGATAGCCATTGAGTCCAGCGTAAACGATTGCCACTTGCTCAAACACAGCTAGGGGGGAATTCTGAGGTTGCTTCAACACTTCCCGTAAACGCTGACCCCGAGCCAACTGAGCTTGGGTAGCGGCATCCAAGTCGGAGGCAAACTGAGCAAAAGCTTGCAAGTCGTCAAACTGGGCTAGTTCTAGCTTCAACTTACCAGCCACTTTCTTCATGGCCTTGGTTTGGGCCGCAGAACCTACCCGTGACACTGAGATACCAGGGTTAATCGCTGGTCTGACACCAGAGTTAAATAGGTCAGAGGAGAGGAAGATTTGACCATCAGTAATAGAAATTACATTAGTCGGGATGTAAGCTGATACGTCACCAGCCTGAGTTTCAATAATAGGCAGTGCGGTCATACTACCACCACCTAGTTCATCATTCAGTTTTGCTGCCCGTTCCAACAACCGGGAGTGGACGTAGAACACATCTCCTGGATAAGCTTCCCGTCCTGGTGGACGGCGCAGCAGTAGGGACATCTGGCGATAGGCTTGAGCTTGCTTAGACAAGTCATCATAAATCACTAGGGTTGCCTTACCGTTGTACATAAAGTACTCGGCAATCGAGGCACCAGTGTAGGGAGCCAAGAACTGTAGAGTAGCTGGGTCATTGGCGTTCGCTGCCACGATCACAGTGTAGTCTAATGCTCCTTTTTCCTGGAGGGTATTCACCACTTGGGCTACCGTAGATGCCTTCTGACCAATAGCAACATAGACACAAATTACATCTTCCTGTTTCTGGTTGATGATTGTGTCTACAGCAATAGCAGTTTTCCCGGTTTGTCGGTCACCGATAATCAACTCCCGCTGACCGCGTCCAACGGGAATCATAGCGTCAATAGCGGTGATTCCCGTTTGCATGGGTTCACAAACTGAACGCCGCGCAATAATCCCTGGAGCCATGGATTCCACCAGACGGGATTCAGTGCTTTGAATGTCCCCCTTACCATCAATGGGACGACCCAAGCCATCAACTACCCGACCAATCAGTGCCTCTCCGACGGGTACCTGAGCAATTTTACCAGTAGCAGTAACCGAGCTACCTTCCTGGATATTTAAACCATCCCCCATCAGCACTGCACCCACATTGTCCTGTTCTAAGTTCTGGGCAATGCCAACGGTGCCATCTTCAAACTCCAGCAGTTCCCCAGCCATGCACTTTTCCAAGCCATAAATCCGGGCAATACCATCACCAACTTGCAAAACCGTTCCAACGTTGGAAACCGCAAAACCTTGGTTATATCCTTGAATTTGCTGCCGAATAATGCTGCTAATTTCGTCTGGTCTAATGCTAATCATGATGTGTTTTTATCGTTAACTAACTAATTGTTTACTGTTAACTATTAACTGTTTACTGTTGACTGTTGACTGTTCAAGGTTATGTCCCAAGGGGTTAATCTTTAACCAACTAACCTACCCTAAAAGGTAAGCCTCAGAGAACCAACTAACTTACCCTACACCGACTACGGGGCGAACAACCAACGTGACGTACTTCAACTGGTCAGAGCCATACCGATGCGACGGAGTTGTCCTTTTAGACTGGCATCAAATATCTCAGACCCGACTTTAATGATCACACCACCAATTACATCCGGGTCAATTTTTGTATCCAGTTCTACCTGATTGGCTCCCGTGAGGGACTTAACTTTCTCACGAACTGATTCTTGCTGAGCTTCAGAAAGTTCTATTGCTGAACTCACCTCAGCCAAAACAGTTTGATCTAACTCTCTGAGAAGTTCTTGGTACTTCAGGCAAATGCCTTCCAAAAACGCAATGCGCCCACGGTCTACTAGAATCCTCAAAAAATTCATGGTGTAGGGGTGAAGTTGGTCCCCAGCAATTTGTTGCAAGACCCCGATTTTATCCTCAGCTCTGACCACAGGAGAGCCTAAAAACTCCTGCAATTGTGGCGATTCTTTCAAAAGACTCAGCAGAGTATCTACATCCTCACTCAGTTTGCCTTTGAGTTCGTTATCGGACTTAGCCAAATCGAGCAACGCTTCTGCATAAGGTTCGAGTACTTGGCCACTCAAAAAACCACCTTTCATGAGCCACCTCCCAACAGAGCGATGTTGCGGTCAATTAATTGTTGTTGAGCGGAGTTATCTAATGTCTCTCTTAGTTGGGAATCAACCTTAGCCATTGCCATAGTAGCAACTCGCTGGCGTAGTTCGGCCATGGCTCGTTCCCTCTCCGAGTTCAAATCCTGAACTGCTGATTCTTTCATCCGTTCAATCTCTTGAGCCGAAGCGGCCAAAATTGCCTCTTTAGCTGCTTTAGCATTAACTTCTGCTGCAGCACGAATGTTTTCTGCCTCGACTTGGGCTTGAGCTAACTTCTGCTGTTGATCTGCTAAGGCTTCGGCTCCTTGTCTTTGACGAGCTTCTACTTCTTTAATCGCCTGTTCAATTTTTGAGCGTCGCTCACTCAAAATGTTTCCCACTAATTTGCTTCCGAAGTAGTAGAGTACTCCCAACAAAATACTCAGGTTGATTAGGTTGGTTTCAAGAATATTAAAGTTTAATCCAAAACCACCTTCTCCATGAGCTTCTGTTGCCAATAATACTAAATTCCCCATCATATCCGTTTACAATTGTTTTGAACGCATAATCTTGCTAAGCTATGACCTGTCCACCTACTCTCAAGATAATTATCTCAAGACAATTATTTCAAGACAATTATCTCAAGATAATTAATAGTTTGAAATAGTTTGACAGTACTCCCACATCGCCAATCTCTTAGGAGTTTTAGTAAATATATGGGTCAGGCGGTCAAGACGCCACCATTTATCTTACTAACGCTGGCCCTAACAATTTTTCTAAAATTTGGCCAGATAGATCATCCACTTGTTGTTCGAGGGAAGCCATTGCTTGCTGTTTTTGTTGATCAATCTCTTCTTGAGCTTTTGCTCGTTCAGCCTGAGCTTCTTGTTGGGCTTCAGCGATCGCTTGAGCTGCCATTTTTCTGGCATCTTCTTGAGCAGAAGCGATCACAGCTTGAGACTGCTTCCGGGCTTGACCCAACTGTTCTTCATACTCTTTAGCCATTTCTTCGGCTTTAGACAAGCGTTTTTTGGCATCAGATTCCTGATTCCGGATGTATTCGTCACGCTCATCCAGCGTTTTTGTCAGTGGCTTATAGAATATGGTATTTAATACAACTGTCAAAACCAGAAACTGCAATGCCATCAGAGGCAGAGTAGCATCAAAATCAAACATTTTTTACAAATCCCAAATCGGAATAAAACCGAACAATTCACCTTATCAGACCTACCATGTAGAGACGTTGCCTGCAACGTCTCTACATAAAGTATCAGGTTCTAAGAAAATGGGTTAGCAAACAGCAGTACCAGAGAAATTACCAGACCATAGATAGTCAGGGATTCCATGAATGCCAAGGTTAACAGGAGAGTACCGCGAATTTTTCCTTCAGCTTCCGGCTGACGAGCAATACCTTCTACAGCTTGACCAGCAGCATTTCCTTGACCGATACCAGGGCCGATAGCAGCTAAACCGACAGCGAGAGCAGCAGCGACAACTGAAGCAGCAGCAATGATTGGATCCATGATGATTTTTCTTATCCGTGAGTAAAGAACAAAATAGAGAGCTACTAGTCAGAAGGATTCTCCGAAGGAGTGATCAATTCCAACTATTCCTAATTTAAGGCTACCGTGCCATTCCCATCATAAGGTTATCCCTTAATGTTCTTCGCCTTCGACTTCTATTGCCTCGTGAATGTAGGCAGCTGCCAAGGTAGCGAAGACCAGGGCTTGAATTGCACTGGTAAATAGACCTAGCGCCATAATTGGCAACGGGATAAACAGAGGCACTAGCAGCACCAACACGGCTACTACCAGTTCATCTGCCAGAATATTGCCAAATAAACGGAAGCTTAGGGAGAGGGGTTTGGTGAAGTCTTCTAAAATCTTGATCGGCAAGAGGATTGGTATTGGCTGAATATAGCCAGCGAAGTAACCTAAACCCTTCTTGCTCAAACCAGCGTAAAAATACGCCAAGGATGTTAGTAAGGCTAAGGCAACGGTGGTATTGATGTCATTGGTAGGAGCCGCCAGCTCACCGGATGGGAGCTCGATAATACTCCAAGGAATGAGGGCTCCTGACCAGTTTGACACGAAGATAAACAAAAACAGTGTACCGATAAAAGGTACCCAAGGGCGATATTCTTTTTCCCCCAGCTGGTTTTTCGCTAAATCCCTCAAAAATTCTAGGGCGTACTCCATCAAATTTTGGATACCGCCAGGAACCATTTGGACATTTCGAGTTGCCGCAAGGGAAGCTACTACCAGAATAGCAATCACTACCCAGGAGGTGAGAAAAACCTGACCGTGTAATGTTAAATTGCCAATCCGCCAATAAAAGTGTTCACCAACTTCTAAGGAAGCAAGGGGTAAAGAATTCAGAACGTTTAAAGAATTTATCATTTCCATTCTGGAGATTTACCCAGATTTCTGTCAAGGGTGAAACGTCTGTTTATCCTACCAAGAAATCCGACTTAAATAAATCTTACTTAGAGGTAGGATTTAGTAGGCTTTGCAGGATATAGACGATAATTGCGGCTTTGTACGTCAGAAACCCTAAAAATATAGGAAGTATTTGTAATTTTTGCCATTGACTGGCTACTACAATTATCCCAATAAAAACCGCAAACCGAGCCATGCTCGGACGCCTATTTTGTTGGCTTAGCCGCTCTACGTCTTTAGCCAACATTCTCAAGTAAACCATACCAGTACACGCCCCGATCAAATAATTTAAGGCAATGTTGAGGGAGTAAACCAGCCACACACAGATGAAAATAATCCCTGTCGCGACTAGGGTGACCAACAACAGAGTTTGTTTGAGTTGGTAATACTCCTGCATTGACGAACTCGTTGAAGGGGACAAGTAACTTGTTTGCGTGTTTTCCTCCATGGTCAATGGTTTCTCAAGAGGGTCATCTGACAAGTTCACCGGTAGCAGCAAATGCTAGTCCAGTCATCTGGCTTGTTTTCACAAACCAGAGGTAATCATATCATGGGAAAGGTCACAATACTTAACAAATCTGGTAGAAAAATAACTAATTCCTCGGAAGTGCGGTATAAGTAAGGGTTTCGGCTGACAGGGTGATGATAAATGGGGCAAGGGATGGGTGCATGTAACCCATAGGTAGCGACTACACAAACTAAGCTTGCAGACTTAGGCTCACCACATCCATGATTTTCTGTGAGTCCTTGAGGTCCGCACTTGGTGTGTATAGCTCCACCCTTGAGGGGGCAGGGGGCTAGTGCTAGACGGTGATTGACTGACTTTACTCCTAAAACCCTTGATTTTAGATAGGCAGCGGTGGAGCGGTAGCTAAACCCAACATTGGCAATGGTTTTGTTGGGTTTCGCTATTGAGATCCTGATGCGTTCGCGTAGCGGCTCGTACCGAGCATCACGTTTAACGGAAGGATATCTCATTTGGCATCCTTCTTAAGAAGTATCTCGCAACTAGTGAGAGGCAATAAAGGTACCACCCAACAAAAATATTGGTTAAATATCACTGAATTGAACTGAATAAATACGGACATGGTCAGCAAAGCACTAGTATAGATGCCAATTTGTCGCTTCATGGCACTCAGAAATACTAGACTCATTACCAACACCATTGGCAACTTCGCTTTGATACCAACGAAATCAGGATTTGACAATGTAATTAATCCATCTAAGGAAGGAGCATTAACATGTCCGTCTGGATTTCTAGTGGCTGAAAATAGAATCGATTTAAAGAACCCTTCTGCATTCCATAAAATAAATGGCAGGGAGGTGATCCCAGGGATAACAAGTATTAACAATAAAGCGATGAAGGTATCCTTGACAGGATTATCCTCTGATGATTGCCAAGCCCAAATCAGATAAAGTGGTAGTAAAAAGATAGCAATTTGTTTAATCGCTAAAGACAAGCTAAACATCAAGAAAGCTGTGGACTTGTGTTTCGGCAGTAACATCAGGGAAAGAATCAGAAAAAATATGGCTAGGAAATCTAAGTTAGCGTCGATACTCACATAAAGCGTCCATCGGTTCAGTAACCATAATAAAGCAGCAAACCAGCCAAAAATAAATAGGTTATGGTTATACAAATGATAGAAAATTAAACCAGCAATCCCGATATTAACCATTAAAAATATCGGTCGCCATAGGGAAATCCAGTCTGAATAGTCTTGGAATCCTAATAATTGAGTTAATGCTGAAAGCCAATAAAAAAGGGGGAAATAGGTAGCATACTTCTGATTTTCTCTCATATTTCCCGATAAGACTCTAGCGTAGGGATTTTCCCCCGATAAAATTCGCTTCCCTTCTACCCAGCTATAGTAAATATCGTGTCCCTCAGTGTTATAGTTCCAAACTTGCAAAAGTTTGACATTAATGACAACACCGACAACAGCGATTAAAATTAGACAGATAATTACTAAACTCTTTCTTTTACTCATCATCATTTTAATTCTTGGTTATTCGTTAATTAACCATTAACGAATAACCTTCAATGATAAGTATTCAATCGAACTTGAGCTCACGGTTTACTTTTTCAGGACGCCCCATCCCAGCTGTGATGGCATAACTTTGAGCCAACAACTGTAACCAAAGCCGTGGAGAACGCTTTTCAAGCCAGGGCTGTAACCGTCGAACTAGACTGGGAAACCAACCTTTGAGCAACCCGCTGACCAAGGCATTGCTAGTAAAACTTAAGTAACTGCCTACCCAAAGCAAGAAATCCTTAGCACCAGCCATTTCCAAAATCCAGGGGATGAGGGCAGGGTTTCGCCGAGCTGCTTTGAGTGCCAGTCGATTAAAGGTTAACCAACTGAAACGGTCTTTAATAAACGTATCTGGTACCTCCGGTGGTTCATCTGCCAACAACCCAAAAAAGGTATTGAGCATGGCGTTAATCCGTTGGGGTGGTAGATGACGACCTGTTGGTACCATCATCCCCTGGGAAAAGAGCCAGGTCACAGCAATATTACTTTGATAGGCGCGAATTTGATTTAAATCCTTAACACTCAAAAGATTGTGCCGCAAGGCAGTGTCCAAGAGATCGGTTAAGCGATAGAGGTTACGCACTAAGGAACCGAAGCCAGTGAACACCAAGGGGGACTGAAGGGAAGCAGCATCACCAATGGCAACCAGTCGGTCAAAGGCCACAATGCGATCGCGACTTCCCACCGTAAAATGTCCGGGAATATACCCAAAGGTTGGCTTCTTCCACACCAACTTTTCTATATCACATCGGCGGTACTCCGGTAAGATAGTAAAGAAATCTTCATACATTTCTAATAAAGAGCCGGGATTCTCAGGATGTATCTGATGGTAATGGAACAAATAAATTGTCAATTCCTCACCTGCACCAGGGAACAACTCCCAAATCAGCTGACGTCCCCGGGAAATATCCCCATGACTATTGAGAACATCACCATAATCGGGATCCCACACCTGAGGCTCAAAGCCCTCAATCACAGCCCCCACCGTAGGACAGACACTATTAAACGCCCTACCCCCATTGAGTTGCCAAGCAATTGGTGAAGCCGTTCCCATGGCATCCACCAACAGACGACCACTCACTTGTCGGTGAGATTTAGTCGGTAAGTGTTGCACTTCCACCACAACTTCCTCTGGGGTGATAGTTGCTTGGATAAACTCTGTCTCATCCCAGATTTCTCCCCCAGCACTCTTTAGCTTTTTCCCACACAGTTGCAAAAATTTGGCAGAATCAATGGCGATATTGAGCACCCTTGGCGTGTGCAATATCGCTGCTTTCAAGTGGGGTGGGTTGTTGCTATCAAAGAACTTATTAAATCCATCAACGTATTCCCTAGCAATAATCCCTTCAAACTCAGTTGGGGTAAATAAACCCAAATCAATCAGGCTTTGAAACTCATCCCGTGAAATATTCCATTCCCGGTTCATCCGCCCAAAGGTTAACCGCTCAATCAGCAATACCCGATAACCCCGCTGCGCCATTGTTGCAGCATGGATCACTCCCAAGGCACCACCGATGTAGATTACGTCGTACTTAGAGGTTGAAGGTTCAAGGTTAGTCGGTTGTTCGCGTAGCGTGGCCTTTTGGCCAAGGTTAGAAGGTTGAAGGTTAGATGGTTGAAGGTTAGTGGGTTGTTCGCGTAGCGTGGCCTTTTGGCCAAGGTTAGTGGGTTGTTCGCGTAGCGTGGCCTTTTGGCCAACCTTCAACTGTTGGGAACCTTCAACCTGCAACTGGCCAACCTTCAACTGTTGGGAACCTTCAACCTGCAACTGGCCAACCTTCAACTGTTGGGAACCTTCAACCTGCAACTGGCCAACCTTCAACTGTTGGGAACTTTCAACCTTCAACCCCTTAAACACTACCTGCTTGGGCTGCTGGGGGTTACGAACCCCCTCACGCCAGCGCTTTTCCCACCAATAAACTCGATTAAGGTCATATTCTCCTCTAGGCATTTTCCGGAAAAAGTGCACAGTCTGAGGATAATAGGGTGCTAATGCTTCAAAGATGGATTGCTCAGATAACTCTACATCCGGTGGTTCTGGATAGTGGTAGGGGAATTGGTCCCGAAGACTTTGGGTCAGCTGTCTTAGAATTAGGTTTTCGCCGCTCAGGGGCTTTTCGGACCAACGAAAGGCTTTGAGGTAGGTGGTTCGCTGCACGGACCACACAAAAATCGAGATTTCTGGAATCAAAGAAACTACAACTGTAGTCTTGTGATTAGAATTCTCATCAGGAGTAGTCTCCCATTGCAGACGGATACCATCCGGCGTGATTATCTTATCCCCGAGCTTAGGCTGCCATTCCTGTTGCAACCAGTGGCAGACACTCTTTGTGTCTGGTGTAGGGATTTCTACGTACAGAATCTCTTTCATAGGGGTTATGTGATCATAAATGTCATTAAGAGGAGAGACGGAGGTAATCAGTGCTGAAAATACGCTAAGCTTCCAAGTATCGACTTGTTTAATATTCGTAAAAATACTTTACATTGATTTCAGTTTAGTTATAGTCAAGGGTGCCCTTGTTTGTTAGGTATGAATTATCCCATTCCAGCCAGTCCACAAGAAATAGTCGCCCTACGTCAACAACCGGTTGATGAAGAACTGGTGGTAGTGGCGATTGCTGGTGTCATTCACATTGCCCGTCAAGAGGGACAGTCCCTTGACGATTTAACTGCCGAAGTCTTAGCAGAAGACGATTGGCTTGATCACTCACAAAGAGTATTACTCAATGACCTCGTTGTCCAAGCCTGGGAGAGTCTGCCTGAATTGGAATGGCAGGCGTCTTAAACTCAAGCCAAGATGGTGATCGTAATTGCTACGACTCAAGCTATAACGCATCTACCTTTTTGATCATTGATTGCCATTGATTGGCAAATTAACCCCAGGCTGACCCATTCCTATTTTTAGAAAACTACTCCTGAGTCAAACTAGATCTTCAACAGAACCGATCAATTCCTATTCCCCTTGCCTAGTAGCTTGATCACGCTCTCGTAGCTGCAAGAGAATTTGGGCATGAAATTCCTTGGTGATGGGATAGAAGTAAGCGAGTGCTATACCACCAATCAAGAATAGGGTTGGCAATGGTCCAATAGCGATACGGATGGCTAGCAGTGCGGAATCGGGTTGGGTGGGGACTGGTTGCCCAGCAGTAGATGAGATGAATCCTGACCACTCTAGGACAATACCGACTAAAAACAGTCCTAGGGCTAAACCAAGTTTTTGCAGCAAAACCATGAAGCCATAAAATATCCCTTCCCGACGCTGACCTGTGGTCAATTCATCAAGTTCAATCACATCGGGCACCATGGACCAGGGGATCAGATAAGCCACAGAAACCCCAAAACCAGCCATAACAGCTAAACAGTACATTAAGGCCACTTGACCAGGTTGTAGCAAAAATAGACCAACTTGAGCGATAACCCAGATACTAGTGCCCATAAAGTAAGCGGTTTTTTTGCCCAATCGCTCACTGATCATCTTCCAGAAAAACAGCATTAATAACGCAGTACCTTGAACCGCAAGGGCGACTAAGGGAAAGGTAGACTCGGGCAATCCCATCCAATTGACTACGAAGTAAAGCAGGATAGAACCGATTAACTGGACACCTAACCAGGAACACAGGTAAATACCAATCACATATAGAAAAGGCTGGTTACTGAATACAATCCGCAGTTGCTCAAAAAAAGATAAGGAGGCTGAAGTGTCAGCTTCAGAGCGCTCTGTGAAAGCAGAGCTATCTTTCAGGTGGGGTTCTGGGGTAGAAAATATCAGAGTTATACCAAAGACGGTAATTAGTAAACCAAGAAGACTGAGAAAGATACCAGTGATATCAGGGTTGCTAGTGGCACCCAATAATTGGGCAGTCACTGGGATAATCCGGGCAATGCCATAGAAAAATGATAGGGGTCCAATTAGGGTGAGCAGAGTTCCTACAGTCTTTTTCTGCTGAGTTCCCAATATAGGCTGTGCACCTCGTTCTTGGATGCGCAGCACACACCACAATATCGGCACCACCGCCAGCAAGGTGGTGACTAACCCTAGCACTAGATATTGCTGACCACTATCACCGGCATAGGCACTAAAAATTAATCCGCCTAGAACTAAGGTTAGGATGCTGCCACCGATGGAAAAGGTAAAGCGAAAGCTGTTGAGGCTAGTGCGTTCGTTGTAGTCTTGGGTGAGTTCTGGAGTTAGGGCGGTGTAGGGTAGGTTAACTGCAGTGTAGGCAATGTTGAACAGAATAGCAATCAGAAGGTAGTAGCTAAACAGCAACCAGTTATTGATAGTATTGTTATGACTGAAGTGGGGGACAATCCACTGTAAGAAAAACAGAACACCAAACGGAATTGCCCCAAAGAGCATCCAGGGAATGCGACGCCCCCAACTAGAACGAGTGCGATCGCTCATAATCCCAACCATGGGATCATTGATGGCATCGGAAACTTTGCCAATCATCAGAATGCTCCCTGCCAAACCCGCTGGTAAACCAGCCACATTGGTTAAAAATGGCAGGAGGTAAAAGACTAAGAGATTGGCGGTCATGGCTGGACCCATATCTCCAGCACCATAAGCTAGTTTGGTGGTAAAGTTAAGCTTTTCGAGTCCACCGGAGACTTGGGCAGGATTACTGGCATCAGAACTAGAAACATCACTCATAACCGATAAGATAATTTAGCTAGGCAATGTGGTGATCGGGATTTTTTGAGTAAAACGAATCACTCATAAGCCATTTCTAACATTAGACTTCTTGTATAAGTAGGGAAATTCCGAACTTGGGAAATTCGGAACAACCGCTGGTAATGGTCGAATAGTTTTCGAATTTTGCTAATGGTCGATTCCCTGAACAATACCTAACCAATATCAATTGCGCGAACTATGTCAGAACTTTACGTCTCCTGGTCAGAGTACTATGAAAAAATCGAACGGCTAGCTGTCAAACTCTATCAAGCCGATTGGGATTTCAACCAGATTGTCTGTATTGCTAAGGGAGGATTACGGGTTGGTGATATCCTCTGCCGCATTTACAATCAGCCCTTAGGGATTCTGTCTGCTGCTTCCTATACCGGACCAGACAATCGGATCCGAGGACCGATTACGTTTTCGAGCCACCTGGCAATGACAACGGCAAAATTAGGTAATCGGATCCTGTTGGTGGATGATTTAGTGGATTCTGGTATTAGTCTACGAGAGGGGATTAAATGGCTTTATAGTCATTATGGTACAGAAATTGAGGAGATTCGTACTGCTGTAATCTGGTATAAAGCCTGTTCTGGGATTGCTCCTGATTACTATGTGGATTATTTGCCAGATAATCCTTGGATTCATCAGCCTTTTGAACCTTATGAGTCCATGAGTCCAGCTGATTTGGCTCAAACCTATTTAGTTAGAGAAGTGTGATCCGATCAGCACAGAGGGAGCAGAGGAACCAGAGGGGGCACAGAAATAATAGTTGAAAGTAACCTAGGACTGAACAGAAGTGATATAATATCGAGACTCGACTACCTTGCTCTACTCAAGCTAGCAGAATTGGAGATTTTCCCAGTAAATGCGATCGCTTTCTGGGGGGAAAGACTGGATAGTTTGGAAATTCTGATCCTAGAGGCAAGTGAGTACGATTTCGCTTTTCGCAGCACCCCAAGGGGCAATCCCATGGGGAATTGTGATTGCGGAAGTGTGATTGACTTAGCTATGACTCATAGCCCTCAAAATGCAATTTTAGGGCTATACAAAGGCAGAGGCTTAATTTGGCTTGCCTAAGGCTAGGCTAGCCATAAAAATTTATGGCTTCTGACTCAATCGTGCCGAATTGGCATCAGACTATTGGGTAGGCTATCACTGGATAGAGAGGTGACAAGCCATAATCTGATCTACGTAAATACTGTAAAAAAATACCTAGAACAAATGGAAATGTCAACAGTAGAACAAACAGAACAAACGGAAATGTCCACAAACCCTGAACCCGAAAATAAGAAAGAAAATAAGAAAGGGTTACGAGGAACCCCAGCCCAAGCTACAACTCGCCTGCTGCTACACTTGTGGGATCTAGGGGGATCAAAGCAGGAAGTGAAAAGAAAAGACTTAAGTGACACAGTGAAACTGAATAATGAGAGGTCTGGTGATTATACTGACATCTTTAAAACATTGGAAACAGATGGGACGATCAAGAAAACAAAAAAAGCCCGAATCGAGTATGTGTTTTTGACAGAGCAAGGCTTGGAAGTGCTAGACGCTGGCATCAAAAGCGCTGATTTTGAGTTTGATGGTAGTCTGGTCAGAGCCAAGGATGTCAAGGCTGTTCTAAATTGGATTAGAGAGAGAAGCTCAGTGGCTAAGGTCGTTGAGGCAGGCGCTGATGCTGGGAAAACTGGGGAAAATGCGATCGCTTCTTATGAAACCTTTGAGTCGGTGGTCTTGGAGGTGTATGACAAGCTAAATCAGGACTATAACCTTGATGATCTCGTACCGATTTATCGGATTAGACGGGAAATTGGAGATAGTGTCAGTCGTTCCCAGTTTAATGAGTGGTTGTTGGAAATGCAAGCTAACGAGATTTTACAACTCCAAGGTGGTAGCTTACCGGATAGCGATCCATCCAAAATTGAAGATTCCATCACCACAGAACTAAGTGGATTACGCTGCTATGCTAAGCGGCTATAATCCTAGGCTGCCCTGGTTATTGTAATAAATCTCTGTTGACTGTTTGTAGCGTTTCCTCACACCAAAATGACTAACAGTTGCTCATGAATAACAGTTCATCTCCCCTTGAACAACTCCAAAATATCATCAAAAAACAAAACCCTTTTAACAAAGAGCTAGTTGTCAAGAAGCAAAATGTATGGCAAAAAGCATTTCCTGACGTTCCTTCTATCAATGCTCATGCCTCCGACGCTGTTTTTAAGGCAGTTGAACAAGTGCGTACCGGGGAGCGTCACGTTATTGGCATTACCATCAAGGCGGAAAAAGGGTTAGGCAAAACTCATTTGCTCAGTAGGGTTCGCCATCAAATTCTTCAAGCTGAAGGCGGTGCTTGGTTTGTATACATGACTGATTACAATGACCTTAATCGGATCAAGCCGGAATTTTTGAAGACCCTGGCATTAAGTCTTAAGGAGGTTGGTAGCCAGGGGGTGACTCAGTGGCAAGAGTTAGGAACTGCTTTAGCCAATGAGGCGATGCAAAAAAATTACACATCTCAGCAGTTAGTCAATGTATTTCACAATGCCTTGGCTAAAAATCCTAAGCTAATTGATCAACTGACTGATAAAGTTCTTGAAATCAAGACCGACATCGACAATCCGGATCTGATCAGAGCGATTTTATGGACATTATCAAAGCAGCATGCTCCTTATGCTATTAAATGGCTGTCTGGGAAAAGTTTATCTCAGAAAAAAGCTGACGAGATGGATTTACCCAACGATTCGGAAGATGACAAAGACGCTTTTGATATAACTTGTCAAATTTTAGCTCTAATTAGTGATTACAATCCCTTGGTGGTATGTTTTGATCAATTAGATGGTATAGAATGTAATGATATAGGGTTTACCAGAGCACAAGTTATTGCTAGCTTAGCAACAGATTTATACAGTAGCCTTAAACGGGGTGTGCTTCTGACTGCTATGTATCCTGACACTTGGACACATCAAATCAGAGCATTACCTTTGGATGAGGCAGTTGTTGACAGAATAGGCGAGCGAGTAGTTGAGTTGAATTATCTCAACTCTGAGCAGATCATTGATTTAGTTTCCCTATGGTTAAAAGGGTTTTATGCTGAAAATAAACTGACTCCTCCTCAGCGGGTTTATCCCTTTACCGAAGAAACACTGAAAGAATTGGGGAAACAACGACCAACAGCAAGAAGGGTTCTGCAATGGTGTCAAACTAACTGGGGATTACCTAATGGTCAGCAAGTTTCATCCCATAGACCTCCTATAAATCCCGTTAGCTCTGCTTATAATAACGAGATCAAAAATATTGACAATATTGACAATGAAGAGTACATGGAGGATGACTCTCAACTAACTAACGCTATTAAGTTTGCTCTCAAGCAACTCATAGGACAGATAGTGGAAGGAGTCACAATCGAAAAAATTGAAGCTCCCGTTAAACCAAAAAATAAATACCTCGGCGTCAAGATAGTTGGTAAACAAGAAGGTAATACGGTCAAAATCGGACTAGCAGTGATCCAAGCATCTTTTGGAAACAGGGTAACGACTGGGTTATCTCATCTTGGGAATTATAAAAAATATGATCTGACCCGTGGTTGTTTAGTCCGCTCTAAACCGATAAGTCCAAATGCCAAGAAGGCTCAAGAGTCTTTGAATAACCTTAAGGCTCAAGGAGGAAAATCCGTAGCGTTGAAAACAGAGGAGGTTAAGCCTTTAATTGCGATTCGCGCTGTTTATGACAGTCGTGAAGACTATGAGTTGAGTGAAGAGCAGATTAAAGATTTTATCTCTAACACAAAGCTAGCTATAGATAACCGATTACTGCGAGAAATTTTGAGTGCTCCATCGGGACAAATTACTGAAGAGGCAGTGGATGAAGAGGCGTAAAGTTAAAGGATGATTAACTCAATGGATCTATATAGCAAAGGGAATAGGTAAAAGCGGATATGGAAATAGGGAGTAGGGAGTAGGGAAAAGGGAGTAGGGAGTAGGGAAAAGAAAACAAAATTATCACAGTTCCTACACAGATTCTTATAGATGGTTTAGTTTTAACTGCTAGAGTTAACAAGACTTACAAAGTTGACGATGCCAGGCAGGAATGAGATTGATTGATAGGAAGTGATATAGATATCTACTATTGAGTCAGTAAGATAATGAGTCAGCAAGATTTAATTCCAAGAGCTCTCCTTTTACCAGCACCAGATATCGAAGCCTTAATCCAAGGGCGAATGATTGCTGCTATCCCTCAGCTATTTATCAATCCAGGGCGGAAATTTGCCCTATATCCGTCTACACTATCAAGTAGTACACTATCAAGTAATAATCATACATCAAGTAATCCCCTGTCTCTTGAGCACTATTATCGCCCTAGTTTTAGAGAAATAGCCCAAAAAAGTCTAACGGCACTGAATTCTGAGACAGTTTTGATTAAGGCTTGGGCTAGGTGTGAACTTTGCCAACACCTGAATAAAACTGAATCCTTGGAGAGCTTATCACCGTTAACGGTATGGACAGCAGCAGGATTACAAGCAAGACTTGAGAAAAAACAGGGTATTTTCCTGGCTTACTTGCGGGTCTATCAGTTGCCTAAAGTGCTTGAAGTAGCTATAAATAATACTAGTCAGCCCCTTGGGAAGTTTGTTAGTTTAGGTGATAATATTAGGGTTAGTGACGATTGGCCAGTATTAAGCGATCGCATTTTCAGCCAACGGCGACACCAGCTAGAAAATCGACTCCCGCCACTGTATCCGGAATTGGAAGAATTACAGAGTCAAATCGCTAACCTGGCGATTACTAACCCAGCGGCTGAAGCCCTTGACGAAGAGATCAAAAAATTTATAGGCTGGAGTAGCAACAAGCAGTTAACCTCATCTAATCCAGATTTAGCTTGGATAAATACCATAGCAGCATTGGGAAATCGCAGCAAAGAGTTGGATCAAGGTAAAACTAATTATCAAGCTGGAACAGATTTTGAAAATATTGTTCGTGATAGCCTTAAGTTTCTGGGATTTACCATCGACCATGCTCACAAAGGTGGTGCTGGTGGTTTAGATTTATTCTGTTCAAAACCTTATCCTTTGGTGGGTGAGTGCAAGGCTGGGAAAAAAATTCCTAACGATACGGCAGTACAACTGTTGAATTTAGGAACGTTACGTTTAAACAATCAAGAACTACTTAAGAAAACTGCTAAGTTAATTATTGGCCCTGGTGAGCCGACTAAACAACTTATGGATGCAGCTATTGTACATGGTATGGCAATTATTAATCCTGACACTCTTGAGAAGCTGGTGAAACTCCAAAGCCAGTATCCCAATTCCGTTGATTTAATTATACTAAAGAATTACTTGATAGCTGGTCAAGCTGATCAGGAAGTTGAAAAATATATTAATCATATTTCTGAAAAACTGAAATTGCGATCGCATATTGTCCAGCTGGTGAAAAAGCTAATTGACGATAGAGATAATCACACGGTGGGAGTAGAGATGATCTATGGAGCCTATAACTTCTCCAATCCACCCCAGTCCTTGACTCAGCCAGAACTACACGAAATATTGATTGAGCTTTCTTCTCCCTTAACTGGCTACTTGGGGCGAATCAAGGAAACGGATAGTAAAAGTGATTGCTTTTATTTCCTGCGGGACTTGCCCATGGATTAATTAGTGCTTGATTAGGATAGTTTTTTTTAATTTGGTGAGGTGCATTTTTTGAGGGAGCAGGGAGCAGGGAGCAGGGAACAGCGGATCTGGGAATAGGGAACAGCGGATCTGGGAACAGTTAAACAATAATGTGTACCTCATTAGGTTATAACCAGCTAGACAACCTGAGTTGGACATAACCAACTATCCTCCCATTGACCAGTCTCCAGTTATGAGTCATAATTCAGGTAAATATAGGAAAAATCTGCCGGTTTGTGTAAAATTTGTAAGTAAGTAATATTATATTGTTTTGAGATTTTTTCCAAGATAAAATTGCTCGAATTGCTATTGATAACAATCAGTTGAATTTGCTAATTTTTGATGCAGAAGGAGAAGAAATAGTCCAATGGATAGATTAGATGAGTATTCCAGATTAATTCGAGAAATTCTAGAGCGTTACGCTCGGATTAGTTACAGTCACGGCGATATCCAAAGTTATGCCATTACCGATACTCTAAACAATCATTTTCTGCTGATGGTTGTTGGCTGGGATGGCAAACGTCGAGTCCACGCCTGCATTACCCACGTTCAGATTATTGATGGAAAAATCTGGATTCAACGGGATGGTATCGAAGATGGCATCACAGAAGAATTGGTGGCCGCAGGGGTTCCCAAATCAGATATTGTGCTAGGCTTTCACCCACCAGAAGTTCGTCCCCATACTGGTTATGCGCTCGCGTAGCGTGACCATTCGCGTAGCGTGGCCTTTAGGCCAAGGTCAATCGCGTAGCGTGGCCAGAGGCCAATCGCTTTTTTCACTGGTTATCAGCCACGGGTTATTTCGGACTCTCATATCAATCCCCCTTCGTCTCATTTCAAGCAAAACTTTGCCCTCTCTGTAATCCCTTGCCCTGTCTTTAAAACAGATGAAGGGATTGAAATTTTACTAGTTGACAATTGAATAAATAAAATGCTATTATCAACGATAAATGACTTAATTTAATATCTATACTCTTGGAAAATAGCTAATTGAAAATACTGCTAGTTTTTCATAGTAAAACGGTATATAGTAATCAGATTTATCAAAAACTGAAATTGCGATTGGTCTACAGCCACGCTACGGGAACGCATTAGCTCATTGCTCAATGATAGTACATTTGTATTAAAGTGTTGCTCCCTAGCTCCTGTTTTCTAATCAGCATCCATTTTTTGTCTCAAAATTTTTAGCCAGTCAATTTTTATGCATTACTCTTGGGTTAGTAAGTAGTAAGGTAATCTCAACCATCTGCGCCCAAACTTAAGTCAATGTCAAGCCATCGGCACTTTCGAGAGTCTGCATCTTGACCCAAAGTTGCCCCTCAAGACTAAAATCATCTTGAGCGATTGACTTTTTGGCTCCTTGCCCCAATGGTGAAATTGTGAACCCCTTGATGAAGAGCAATGAGTGAATCTGAAAACCCCAATAACCTTCCCCTTCCTGAGTCTACTACCGAAATGGATAACCAGGATACTAAGAAGCCAGATCAGCAGCAGACCGACCATAACCCAAAAATGCTCAGCTTCGCACCAGTACCTGATGATTTCACCATAGTATCTGATGATATAGATAATCTTATTGAACAGTCAATACTAGAACAGACTATAGAATCTCTCCTTACCACCATGGCATCATCAGTTACAGAAGCCGATAATGATGGCACTGATGATACTGATAACACTGATATTGACACTGAGATAGCTGATGTTTCTGAGGAACAGTTAGCCAAGGATGGTGAATGGTTTGCCTTAGCCCAAAAACTGCGCTTGGACAATCATCGCTTACAGCAGCAAGTGACCCAGCTGCAGCAAGCACTCCAGGAAAAACAGCAGGAGTTAAACGGACAAGCTAAGCAATTGCGAGAGTACGACAAACTCCTGTCCACAAAAGATCTGGAACTCAATACAGTTCAAGACCAATTAACCCCATTTTCTAATGACCAAGAAAACCTCAGGAATCGCTTTGGTTGTGAGCACCAAGTGTTACCGATGGTACGGGTAAAAGAAGCAGATGGTAGTCCCAGTGATGCTGGAATTGCTTTGCTGCGAGAGATGGTCTTAGCCAGAGCCTTCCCAAATGTAGAGCCAGAGCAACGGCTCAGTTTAATTACAAAAGTGTTTGATACCCCACAGACATTGGATCGGCTGTGTCTAGTCAGTGGGGGTCATGTCAGGAACTTGCTGGTGCTGCTCCGTAACTGCCTCAAAAAAGATGAGCTGCCTTTATCTCGTAACTTGGTAGAAAGGGTGATTAGTCAGCGTCGCAATGAATTGAGCAGGGCAATTACACCGGATGAGTGGCAATTGCTCAGACATGTGGCTGAACACAAAACTGTCAGGGGTGAGGAGGAATACCAAATCCTGTTGAAGAGTTTGTTTGTGTTTGAGTATTGTAATGGTCACGGATGTTGGTATGATATCAATCCGGTGTTAGCTGATGCCAAAGAGTTGAATTGAAACTAGACTTCGCGGCAGTTGTAGGGAACAGGGAACAGGGAACAGGGAACAGGGAACAGGGAACAGGGAACAGGGAACAGGNCCCAGCCCCCCATCTCCCCACCTCCCCATCTCCCCATCCCCCCATCTCCCCACCTCCCCATCTCCCCATCTCCCCCTCTCCCCATCTCCCCATCTCCCCATCTCCCCATCTCCCCATCTCCCGACACTTGCCATATCTAAACTCTGATAACTATTGGGGGGATTCCATCAAAGCGGCGCGTCAAAGAGCAGCGCGCCGCCATCCAAAACCTGAATCAGATTGAGCTTAGGGCTTCGAGTTAGCCTACTGCTAAGCATTGCTGCAGATCAGCAATGCTATTAACGTTTTCTAAAATTAACTCGGGACACATCCGTTTAATTAAGCCAGTCAGCACCTTACCTGGTCCGACTTCCACCACTTTCTCAATCCCTTCCACTGGTAGCCTCAGAGAAATTTCTCGCCATCGTACTGAACCAGTAATTTGAGACTGGAGTTGATGTTTTAAGGTAGCTGCCTCGACCGTGGGTACAGGGTCCACATTCGATAATACTGGTACCTGGGCGTCAGCAAAGGGGACAGACAGCAAGAGTTCCTGGAACTGAGCCGCTGCTTGAGCCATTAAGGGAGAATGAAAGGCACCGGACACTTTTAGAGGAACAGCCCGTTTCACTTTAATCTGACTCAGCAAATCCTGAACTGCTGTTGGTTTACCTGAAATTACCACTTGAGCAGGACTGTTATCATTAGCAATAACAACATCCTGTATCTGCTGGATTTTTTCTTCAAGTTCTGGGCGTTTGAAGCCAATCAGAGCAACCATCATGCCATCAGAAGCACTATCCATCAATTTAGCCCGATGTTGGACTAGGCGTAGCCCTGCCTCAAAGTTAAATACTTTGGCAGTGTAGAGGGCAACATATTCTCCCAAGCTGTGACCCGCTACTAGATTGGGTCGTTCCCCTTGTTCCATGAGCAGATCAGCCAGGATACTCTCAACTACGTATAAGGCAGGTTGAGTGTAGAGGGTTTGAGATAACTGATCGGACTCCCCTTGACAAATATCTAGGACAGACCAGCCTAAAATTTCCTCAGCTTGCTTAAACTTAACCTTTGCAGACGGCAGGTCTAATAAGTCCACTCCCATACCTGGTACCTGGGAACCTTGCCCAGGAAACACCCATGCAGTCTTTATCATTTATTTATTATTTATTGGTCCTCAAGAATCAATTATCTGCTATTGCTGTACGATTTGGTGGTCTTATCGGTTTCAATTATGTCATATGCGCTGATTGCTGAGTGCTTACTCCTGAGTGTTGTTTTTGTTTACCGTCATTTATCCCCTGCATTGCTGAATCTTCGAATGAATATGAGTGGGGTGGGCATCCTGCCTGCCAGCAGATTGTAATGGGCAAGATGCCCATTACACCCAGATGCCCATTCCACAAAACTATTCAAATCATTCCATTATTAAGCAACGCCCTATAATTTAGAGTAAATTATTATCAATTAATCCGTCATATTTTTTAAAACTCCAGTTTTAAATCTGCCATTACTTTAAGAATAGTTGATGGATCCCCTTGACGGTAGTATCCCCAATTAAATTCAGCAATTTGTTCTAGTACTTTGGGCTTAAAGTCTCCTTCGTTACCGTAACCAACAGTGAAAAAGGCAATTCGCTTCTCGCTGGAAAAGCCACTTTTTTCCAGTTCTTGAGACAGTTGCTCAAGACGAAGCTTAGAATCAGAATCTTCGCTATCGGTCAAAATTACTACAGCATTAATGGCACCCTCTCGGAAATTGTTTTGTAACCAGTTACGGGCTTCCAGGGCAGCATCATATAACCGATTACCCCCCTCAGGGTTGAGATTAACAATAAACGCCATAGCGCGATCGCGTCCTTGAGGGCTGCTATCTACCAATACTGGTGGACGAATCTCGGAATCAAAATCAATCAGGGCAATTTGCTCTGTTGGTCCTAAACTCTCGATGTATGCGCGCAAGGTCTTTTGAACCGCTGCTAATTTATTCCCCGACATAGAACCGGAAGAGTTTACCAGCACCACCACTTGTGAGGGTTTTTTGGCAAATTCCTGCCAGGACTTGAGCATTGCTGCCACTACCTCTGGTTGAGGGGAACTCAGGGAATCGTATTTGGCCTTGGAGTCAACACCGAATTGAGCAGAAAACTTGGCACCTAATGGCACTTCTGGTACACCTGGTCTTAAACCAAGTTCTGTGGCAATTTTTTGCACAACAGGCGATCGCAAATAGTCAATCACCTGTTGTGCCGCAGCCTTTTCCTGCCTACTCACCCAAGGAGCGTTGGGTAAAATTGCTCGCATATTGGAGGTAAAGGTGGCCTGGGGATACACTGCCTCATAGCGGCTTTGCCCAGCTTGCTGATTGGAATTTGCAGCAATCACCGAAGACTCGTACACTGAAGCAATCGATGCCCACAAGGAACCATTCTTTACCATGTCCTTTGCCAAGGAACTGGTAGAGACACCATAGCGAATCACTTTACTTTGTATGGCTTGGATCTGTTTCTGATAACGCTGCACATCTGCTACTGTCAATTGTTCTGGTTCTTTAGCAGATACACTGGCAAATTGAGCCACTAAGGTTTGTAAACCAGAATTGGAGCCAGTAGGAGCAGTGTGGACAAGGTGAATGGGCAATCGAGGGCTATTGGGATCCAGTTCTTGGTGGGTTTTGGTATTCACCAAGGCTTTGTACAAATCCGGTTGCTGGCGTAATCCATCGGCTAATTCTGCGGATGTCATAAATACCATGGGGCTATGGGCTAACAACGGCGCATCGGTAATTTCTCCAATGTAATCTTTCCCTGGAAAAATCTGATTGATCTGATCGATTAACTGACGATGATAGATTTCCCCATCCACGGAAACTAAGGTAGGAAATTCTGGCGCATTACGCTTAAGGCTACGGGATTTGAGTTGTTGCGCCAGGGATGTCAGACTAGTTACCACATCGCTACTACTTTTAGTGTCGCAGCTGAGAAAGAACCCCTTGCCATTGTCTAATTTGGGCTGTTGTTGGTTAAATTGCTCCGCTGCTTGCTCGCAGAATTGCCCTAAGGCGCTACCGACTAAGAATTTGACCTCAAAGCTTTGCTGGGTTAGACGGTTGGGTTTTCCCGTGCAAGCTCCTAGAAAAAGAATACCCAACGCAGTGCTCAGGTAAGTTAGGCGCTGATAACTCAATAATTTAGTATTCATAATATCGAATTTTTATTTGAGATGTAAACATAGGATTGATTAAAAAAGGGAACAGGGAATAGGGAATAGGGAACAGCAGGAAAGAGGGATGCCAGGATTTTTTTGTGTTATGATAAATCAGCATTTTGGTTCATGATATATTTGGAAATGCTATCTTATTATTGATGTTGTGATAATTAATGTGCTAATCACACTTTATATACAAATTAGCCATATACAAATTAGCCACGCCACCGGTCATTTTTGAAATAGTATCATCAGTAAATTGGGGTTGGTAAGGGAAGAAACGGATACCCCTGTCATTTATGTATGGGGAGGAGTTTATCCCCTTACACAAACAGCAGCTTGACACAGCTTCTTTTGCTTTAAAAGCTGTACGAGTATCCATCTTTATTGTGTACAGTGCTGCAATACTTGTGACTGATTCCTTGAAGTAGTCCATTTTTTGTTGAGATATTGAATGAACCAGTCTGGCGAATAGCTACCCGCCCCGTATAGGTTCCAATTTTATTACCTTTAGTGACAATAGCCTTGACAATATCTCCGGTTTGAAAGCCTTTGACAAATTTTAATCTGGTCACATAACGACTGGGAAATCCAAACTTATCTGTCCGACACATTTGACGAGTTCCATGTCCCTTAGCTGTAATTAACAGAGGTTGAAAATCTTCAATATGCAAGTTATCAACTTGGCCTACATTGGCAGCATCTAACCAATGAGTTTTAGGGAGGTTTTGACGACATCGATTGTACTTGGTTAACCCACCACTACCTGTTTCAATTGGTAGTCCAGTGGACTTAAGTTCCTCATAAAGCTTCCATCTGGTTGAGTTAACCGCTGCTGCATCGGCTAAAGGCTTTTTCCCCTGAGCCAAAACTCGCTTTAGGATACTGGGTTTACCCGACAAAAATTGTTCGATTTCCTGAGCTCCTTTAGTCTGATTGCATTTATAACAAGCAATTGCCAGGTTGCTTACCCGGTTAGAGCCTCCCTTAGCTAATGGCTTAATATGCTCTATTTCTAAACGAGTGTTAGCCGCCCCACAGTAAGCACATTTACGGTTCCACTTTTCAAGTAAATACTCCCGCAGTTCATACCCGTACAATGTGCCTTGTTGATACTCAACACTAGATATCTCAGGGTTCTCCATTTTCTGAGTATCAAAACGGACTAACTCTTGAGAAATGCCGGTTATTGGGCATAATTTTATGAGTTTTTTAGTCCAAGTCAAGATGTTGTGAACTCGTGACATTAAGCTGGGAGCCAACCAACCTTCAGGACGTTTACGATTAAGGAATCTGGGCTTGCGATATCGAGTTTTCCGGTTACGCCGAGACCGCCTTAACTGTCTGCGAGAAGTAAGGGCATCTTTGATTTGAAACCCCCGGTGAGTTAATTCAGCACCCCAAATGACTTGATTATCCTGGACAATGGCTAAGCCGGTAGTCTTGGCACCGGGGTCTATTTTGAGTTGATGTTTGTGGGTTACACAGTTTTTGACCTCCTTTTCTTGGATAATGATTGTAAACGGGTATCTTTTTATAACTCTTGCTTTCCCCTGTTTGAGTAGAATTCTAGCTCTAGCAGGCTTACAAGGGTCTAATGGTTTTCTGTTTTTGTCGAGTACGAATACGCGCATAATTACGTTTACTCCTATTGCTAGGGTTAAGTTCGCTTAGCCAAAGTTATCAGCCGGTACTTTCCAGATTGCACTTCCTTAGCCTGATACAGATGTTTAACAACCCGGTTCTAGAGCTTGAGACTAGCGACGCATCTCAAGGTAGGAATTTGAACACTTACTGATAACGGAGTCCACTTGGGACAAAAGCTGGTCAGGTATTGAGGCTACAAGCCCCCAGATTTAATCCGTGGGGTTTGCGCTACTCCCAGGTTCCTGACATTCTGTTAAAGTCAAATAGGTCGCCACCAATCACTGATGATCAATCACTAATGATCAATAATGTTAAAGTAATTTACCATCCCCTTGTGCAGCATAAGTTAAGCCTGATGCGTCAGGCTGGAACGAGTACTGCCAAATTTCGTAAACTCCTTAAAGAAGTTGGGTTATTGTTGGCATACGAGGTAACACGGGATTTGCCCCTGAAGTATGAACCAATCAATACACCAATCTCGCCGATGCTAGCTCCGATGCTGGCTTCAGAAAAGAAGATGGTGATTGTCTCGATTATGCGAGCTGGACAGGGTCTGTTAGATGGTATTCTAGAACTAATCCCATCCTCTCGTGTCGGTCATATCGGTTTGTATCGTGACCCCCATACCTTTGTGCCCATCGAATATTATTTCAAACTCCCCGATGATATGACTCAGCGAGATGTGTTGGTGGTTGATCCGATGTTAGCTACAGGTAATACTGCCGTTGCTGCTGTTGACCGACTCAAGGAAGTTAGCCCGAAGTCAATTAAGTTTCTTTGCTTATTAGCAGCACAGCAAGGGCTTGACTATTTCCAACAGCAACATCCAGATGTAGTGATTTACACGGCGGCTATTGATCAAGAATTAGATCACCATGGCTATATTGTTCCAGGACTTGGGGATGCAGGCGATCGCTTGTATGGTACGAAGTAATCTAATATAGCGCTACGCGCAAGGGCAAGAGGCAACAGGCAACAGGCAACAGGCAACAGGCAACAGGCAACAGGCAAAAGGCAACAGGCAAAAGGCAAAAGGCAAAAGGCAAAAGTTTGGTATAACAGCTTTGGCAGCTTGTATCAATGTCAAACACCTTAATGGGTAGTGCTATAATCTCGAACTATTAAATTCTCCTGTTTGCGTAGCGTGGCCATAGATTGTAGGGTGGGCAAAGACAGTTTGGTTCAAATGAGTATTAATGATGAGATGACTTTGCCCACCCTACTTTAGCTACTTTAGCTGACAGCTGAACGCGCACGCGTGCGCGTTCAGCTGACGGCTGACGATTTGTGAGTTGAACCATCGCTGATGGGAAAAATAACCATATCCCACTCAAACCGAAGTTACATCAGCCACCAGGGTCAAGTTGATGAATCAAACGTAAGTATTCAGCTATCAGCTATCAGCTATCAGCTATCAGCTAATTCATCCCAGGTTCGAAGCCTGTGCCACGAGTCATGGAATTTTCCCCAGACTTTCAGTTCTGATTAATCTGGAACTATTAAATTTTATCGTTCTAGGTTTATTTTAAGCTGACGGCTGACGGCTGACGGCTGAATGCTTACAATCAAACCATTCAGCGATGCTATTTACTCGGCCATATTTTAGTCTCTAGTATCCTCATCCCCAACATTGCTACCGCCCAAATCAGCAGTGATGGCACCTTATCTACCACCGTGACTAGTGATGATGGGGTGAATTTCTTGATTGAAAAAGGGGTACGCACTTGGGATCATCTATTTCATAGCTTCTCGGAATTTTCTGTACCCAGCAACGGGTCAGCCTTTTTTAACAATGCTGGGGATATTGTCAATATCTTTAGCCGTGTCACCGGAGGGAATATTTATAATATTGACGGCTTGATTCGCGCCAATGGTAACGCTAATTTATTCCTGATTAATCCAGCCGGAATTATCTTTGGGGAAAATGCTTCGTTGAATATAGGAGGTTCATTTTTGGCCACTACTGCCGAGAGTGTAGTATTTGGAGATGGGATTGAATTTAGTGCTACTGAACCAAACCAAGCGCCGTTATTAACGATTAATATTACTCCTGGTTTACAGATGGGAACAAATCCGGGAAATATTACAGTAGTTGGTCCAGGACATACCCTCAATGGCAGTATTTTTACTCCTTTTGATCGCAGTAATCTTGGATCCCAATTACAGGTTCAACCGGGCAATACCTTAGCCTTGGTAGGTCTCATTGAAAGTAGCTTGATCCAAGCCAATGCTAATCTAGGCAATGGTGGAGATATTACCATTACTACCCAAGGCTTATTTGTATTTCCTGATAGTGCCATTACCGCTAGTTCTGAGTTTGGGCTAGATGGCCTGATTACCATTAACAATCCTGACGCCGATCCCGCTAACGGCTTAATTGAATTACCAACAGAACTGCGCGATCGCACTCAACAAATCGCTAAAGGTTGCGGTTGGACTGCTACCAGTAGTTTTTATATTACCGGACGGGGTGGCATCCCCCAAGACCCTAGTGCTATGGTACCCGGTGGGCAAATTTTATCGGATGTGCGGGATATATCAGATCTATCCATAGTGCGCGCCATACCCGAAGCTGAAGATCGTAAAGCACACACTAATACCAAAGCACCGATAGTGGAAGCTAATGCTTGGATTATTAATGAGGAAGGTAATGTGGAATTAGTCGCTGTTGTCAACTCGAACCAGGCGCTCGATTTTCTGCGAGCAACTTGTGCGATTAAAGAGGATTAGATTTTCGGGTGGGCAAAGACAGTTTGGTTCCAATCAGTATTAATGATGAGATTACTTTGCCCACCCTACTTTAACCACCAAGGAGATTTTCGGGTGGGCAAAGACAGTTTGCTTGAAATCAGTATTAATGAGAGCGATTACTTTTTACTGGTAAGGTGGGCAAAGACAGTTTGGTTCCAATCAGTATTAATGATGAGATGACTTTGCCCACCCTACTTTAACTGCTAAGGTGGGCAAAGACAGTTTGGTTCCAATCAGTATTAATGATGAGATGACTTTGCCCACCCTACTTTAACTGCTAAGGTGGGCAAAAACAGTTTGGTTCCAATCAATATTAATGATTAGAGTATTTTGCCCACCCTACTTTAACTGATTACTGGTAAGGTGGGCAAAAACAGTTTGGTTCAAATGAGTATTAATGAGAGCGATTACTTTGCCCACCCTACTTTAATCATTAATCTATTACCAATAGAATCATGAAAACCATCCTAAATTTAGTCACTGTCGGATTACCCAGTTTATTGCTAGCACTGACAGCTACTCCTAGTTTAGCGATCGCATCCCCTCACCACTTCCAAGTCAGTATTGCTCCGACCTTGCAGGGGCAAGCTCCTCAGGCTAGCAGTAAACTTAGTAAAGTTAGTCAACTTAACCAAGGCAGAGCCTATTTCAACAGGGGACAATTTGCCCAAGCAGCGGAAATTTGGAAGCAGCCCAAGATTACGCAACTCGGGGTGACTCTCTCCATCAAGCCTTGAGTTTGAATTATCTATCCTTAGCTTACCAACACCTCAGTCAGTGGGACCTTGCCCAAACCGCTATTGAATCCAGCCTTAAGTTAGTCGAATCAGCTACCAGTAACAATCCTCTGCTGTGGGCGCAAATTCTTAATACCAAAGCCAGACTCCTTTTCCACACTGGACAAAACCAATCTGCCTTAGAAACATTTAAAAAAGCACAAACTTATAATCAAGGTGGAGATAAAATTGGTGCTTTGATTAGCAAAATTAACCAAGCTTAAGCCCTGCAAAGCTTAGGATTTTATAATCGTGCTAAACGTCTACTGGAAGAGATTAATCAACAATTAGCAACTACATAAAATTATGCCGTTAAAGTAGGAATGCTCAGAAGTTTAGGCATCGCTTTACAAGTGTTGGGGGATGTAAAAGCTACTAGAGAGGTACTCGAAGAAAGCTTATCTATTGCTCAGGGTCTGGAAGCCACTAACCAATTAGGCATTATCCTGTTGAGTTTAGGCAATACAGCCCTTGATGCTGGAGATAATTCAGTAGCATTAGATTACTTTAAACGGGCAGAAAGTGCGAGTACTAATCCAGAATAAAAATTTAAAACTCGCCTCAACCAACTACGCCTTTATGTCCAATTGCCGCCTATACGGAAGCAGTCAAAGACTTAAAAACTTTGCGTGGTGATTTGGTTTCCATTAATCCAGATATCCAGTTTTCCTTCCGAAAAAGCGTTGAACCAGTATACCGAGAACTGGTATAATTGTTGCTAGAAGGTAATCCTAGTCAAGAGTATCTAAAAAAAGCACGCCAGGTCATTGAGGATTTACAATTAGCAGAATTGGATAACTTTTTCCGGCAAGCTTGTTTAGATGCTAATGTTGCCCAAATTGATCAGATTGACAGGTCAGCAACGGTAATTTACCCGATTATTTTGCCAGAACGTTTAGCTGTGATTGTCTCCGCCCCCGGTAAACCGATTGGCTATTACAGGGGTGAAGCAGGAAATTGAGCAAATTGCTAAAAAGTTGAACCCAGACTCAGTCATGCTCAATCAAGACTTCACTAGCGATAGAGTTTCCCAGGAAATAACCACTAAAACCTCCAATGTGATACACTTAGCTACTCATGGTCAGTTTAGCTCCAAAGCTGAGGAGACGTTTATACTAACCTGGGAAAATAAAATTAATGTCAAAGAATTAGAGCAACTGCTGCGTACTCAAGAATTGTTGGGAGAAGACCAAATTGATTTACTGGTTCTGAGTGCTTGTCAAACTGCTAAAGGGGACGATCAAGCGATGTTAGGGTTAGCGGGTTTTGCGATTAAATCGGGAGCGCGTTCTACCTTAGGGACATTGTGGAAAGTGCGTGATGATTCCACTGCTATATTCATGAACAAGTTTTACGAATACCTAAAACAGCCAGAAATCACCAAAGCAGAAGCTGTCAGGAAAGCCCAACTAGATTTAATTGGAGATGCCAAGTTTAACGAACCTTTGTTTTGGGCACCTTTTATTCTGGTCGGTAATTGGTTGTGAAGGGAGTAGGGAGTAGGGAGTAGGGAGTAGGGAGTAGGGAGTAGGGAGTAGGGAGTAGGGAGTAGGGAGTAGGGAATCGGGAATCGGGAATCGGGAATCGGGAATCGGGAACATAAAGGTGTTGATAAACGTTAATTTTATTAAAATAGTCAACAAAAATTATAGCGTTTATCGCACTTATGATGTAAAGTATTTGTTTTGAGGATAATTACCTTAAAAGGATAATTACTATTGCCTTATATAGAATTTCAAAATAGCTCATTCTTAATTCTTAATTCTTAATTCTTAATTCTTAATTCTTTTTTTATGAGCCAATTGTTGGTCAATCTCTCGATTCTATTTTCCCAACCTACGGGTATTGCTAACTATGCCGCTAATCTTTTTCCTTATTTAAAAGCTCTCGACCCTACCTTACTAATTTCTTCCACTGCGTCTAGCCGTTTCTGTAGTGCTACTACCTACACTTGCTACCCAATTCCAGGGAATTTAAGCCCTGAACAAGGCACGAAAGGACATTTTCGTCGTCTGTTGTGGACTCAGTTTCAACTGCCGCGAATTTATAAAAAATTGCGAACGGATCTTTTGTTTTCTCCTGTTCCAGAAGCTCCCCTGTTCACCAATTGCCGCTATGTGGTAATGGTTCATGATTTGATTGGGTTACGGTTTCCCCAGGGTTTCTCACCCTTAACTACCTACCAACGCTACTATATCCCCCAAGTTCTTGCTCAAGCAGAACACATCATCTGTAACTCTCGGGCTACTGCTAGAGACCTTACTGACTTCTTCAAGATTCCAGCCGCAAAAATTACCCCGGTCTTACTGGCTTACGATGCCAATCAATATTATTATCAGGACTTACGCAAGTGCCCCCTAAATCCCCCAATTCTGGGGGACTTTGACATCATTACCCCCCAGAATTGGGGGGCAGGGGGGCAAAACCAACTAAATTTCGTAAGTCCTAATTATCTGGATACAGTAGATGGGGAAAAAGATGGGGAAAACCGGGAAAATTGTCCCTATTTTCTCTACATCGGACGCCCAGACCCCCACAAAAACCTCCATCGGCTGATTGAGGCTTTCGCTGCTCTACCCAATTGCAAGGACTACCAACTCTGGATTGCTGGCGCAACGGATAAACGCTACACACCATTGCTGGAAGCCCAAGCGGAGGAACTGGATATATCCAGTCAGGTCAAATTCCTGGGATATGTTCCTCAGCAACAATTACCGACCATGATTAGACATGCGATCGCATTTGTATTCCCCAGTCTTTGGGAAGGCTTCGGTATCCCTGTATTAGAGGCAATGGCTTGCGGTACTCCCGTAATTACAGCCAATCTCTCCTCCTTACCCGAAGTAGCTGGAGATGCCGCTATATTAATCAATCCTTACAACCCTGAGGAAATCACAGCAGCCATGGCAGCAGTAGCAACCGATGCTCAAATGCGATCGCATCTTCGCCAATCAGGTCTTGCTAGAGCCAGTGAATTTAGTTGGCAAAAAACTGGGCAAGCTACGGTAGAGATTCTAACTCATATAGCAAAGGGAATAGGGAACAGGGAATAGGGAACAGGGAACAGGGAACAGGGAACAGGGAACAGGGAACAGGGAACAGGGAACAGGGAACAGGGAACAGGTTAACTGGTTACAGGTTAACTGGTTATTAAACCTTGGCCAAAAGGCCACGCAATCGCGTTCAACCTCTTAAACCTTGGCCTTGGCCTTTGGCCACGCTACGCGAATGGCGACGCAATCGCGTTCAACCTTCAACCTGATCAACATTCAACCTTCAACCTGATCAACATTCAACCTTCAACCTGATCAACATTCAACCTGATCAACCTTCAGCCTTCAACCTTCAACCTGATCAAGCTTCATAGTTGCTTTAAAAAAAACCTCTTAGATATAAAGCTTTTGTGAAATCCTTTCGATTCGTGTCCTAATTACATAAAAAATCTCACTAATGTAGTGAAGCCCAATCAAGACTGAAGCCCAATCAAAGTAACAAGTGGTGTGACATGAACAGATTTTCTATGTACACGATCTCAAGAGAAAGCCCAACCCAATCAAATCTACGCCGATTGGAACTATTGCTGGAGTATTGCCAACTGGCAGCCCGTCCAAGTTTGTCTGTGTCAGACAGCAACCGTATGGCTGAGATCCTCGAACTAGCTGAAGCTGACCAAATCCTTAGCGTGTTGATAGATAAAGCTGATCTAGTTATAGCCAAACAATTTAGCTGGCTGAGTGACAATGATATTGATACCTATAAAAACCAAATCGCCAAGTTGGAAGAGTATTTAGAAATCTTTGTTTCCCAGAAATCACCTGAGACCAGTGAAACTCTACGTCATAAATTTGCTTATTTCACTGGAAATCCTTAAGAATAACCTAAACATTCAGCCGTCAGGGATTAGCTATTAGCCATTTATGGTAGTTATCAATTGCCTATTGAGAAGTGCCATAACTATAGCAATTTTAAAGAAATTGTGATAATTTTGGTTTTTCGGTAGTTGTTCTGCTAAACTGTGATAGCTTATGTCAAAACGGTTTTACCGGAGATACTATGCTAAATTAAAGCCCATCTGTAAACATTACTGGGCAAGAGAGTTATAAGTATAGCAGTTTTTTTAAACTGAAACCATTACCCAGTAATGGTTTTATGGTGAATAAACTCTTTTTTAGTATGGCAACTCCTGTAGAAACATAAAATTCCCAAATTTATATTCCATAAAATTAGAAATAAATATGAATATTTTTGAGGAGATAGAGTCTGAGGTTAGGAGTTACTGTAGAGCTTTTCCTACTGTTTTTAAAAAAGCTAAGGGAGCAACCCTTATTAATGAAGATGGCACTGAATATCTTGATTTTTTCTGTGGAGCTGGCGCGCTCAACTATGGACATAACAATTATCACATTAAAGAACAACTTATTTCCTATCTTATAGAAGATGGGATCATTCACAGTCTTGACTTAATGACTAGTGCAAAAGCTGACTTATTGCATGCATTTAATGAGATTATTTTCAAGCCAAGAAACATGAACTATAAGGTTCAATTTCCCGGTCCTACTGGAACAAACTCAATAGAGGCGGCCATCAAAATTGCCAGAAAAGTGACAGGAAGAACAACGATTGCCACCTTTACCAATGCTTTTCATGGGATGACACTTGGTTCATTGTCCCTTACAGGGAATGCCAGAAAAAGACGAGGGGCTGGCCTTGAGTTAGTTGGCAGCTATTTTATTCCCTATGACGGATATCATGGTCCTCAAGTTAATACTGCGAAAATGTTTCGGCAATATCTTGAAGATCGGGGTAGCGGTTATGATATCCCAGCAGCAGTTATTTTAGAAACAATTCAAGCTGAGGGTGGTATTCGGATTGCCAGCTATGAGTGGCTTCGAGAAATTGAAAGTATATGCCGCGATTACGATATCATCCTAATTGTTGATGACATTCAAGTCGGATGTGGTCGGACTGGAACGTTTTTTAGCTTTGAGCATTCTGGCATCTCTCCTGATGTTATCTGCTTATCAAAATCACTCTCTGGTATTGGTCTTCCATTTTCTATAACACTAATAAAACCGGACTTAGATAAATGGACTCCAGGAGAACACAATGGAACCTTTAGAGGACATAATCTTGCGTTTGTTACAGCCGCAGCCGCCCTTAATTATTACTGGGTAAATGATGAGTTTATTCAAGGCATACAAAAAAGAGAAGAAATCGTTAAAAAAACCTTAACTAAGCTTCTTGAAAGCTTTGATACTAAGCTTGCAGTTAGAGGGCGTGGCCTCATCTGGGGCATTGAATGCTTTAATCAAAAACTCAGCAAAATTATTTCCAGAGAATGTTTTCGCCAGGGTTTAATCATCGAAACAGCAGGAATCAACGACCAAGTTCTTAAAGTTTTGCCACCTTTAACGATCGGTATTGAAGAACTGGAAAAAGGTTTAGCGACTGTAGTGTCTACAATTGAAAAATTCATTAATGAAAACTAATCATTTCTTAGGCATCAATAATAGTGAAGGATTGGATGCCATCAGTAAAAGCATCCTTAGAATCAATGAAATACTAGCTGAACGGTTAAAAAATGACAGGCATTGCTTTTCTGGAGTCGATCCAAAACAGTTGCAAGAACTCATCTCAGGTATTGACTTAGCGACTGAGTCGGATAAAAGTCTAGATTCTATTATAGAAGATATATCTAATCTATATATTGAGCATTCAGTCAATATATATTCACCTTTATACATGGCTCACCTTCATAGTACTGTATCTATAGAAACAGTTATTGGGGAATATCTGATTGGGCTTTTAAATCCTTCCCTTGATTCATGGTATCAAGCTCCTTTTGCCACTGAAATTGATGAACTTGTCGTTAGCTTTTTTCTACAGAATATATTTGGTAAAAACCATCGTTCTGATGGAGTTTTTACCTCCGGAGGAAGTCAATCAAATTTGATGGGGATATTGTTGGCTAGAGATATCAAGAGGCAAGAATATAATATTGATTCAAGGCGAGAGTCATTAGGTCAGCTAGAAAGTAAATTTAGAATTTACTGTTCAAGTGTTTCTCATTTTACAATTGAAAAAAGTGCTTGGTTATTAGGTCTAGGTGAACAGAGTGTTGTCAAGCTTGATGTTGATAGACAATTCAAAATTGATCTAAAAAAATTCCAAGAACAGCTTGTCAAAGATATTTCTAATAATTGTATTCCAATTTGTGTTGTATCTACTGCTGGCACAACTGACTATGGAAGTGTTGACCCGATTAAAGAAATAGCTGAAATTGCTGAGGAATACCGCATGTGGCACCATATAGACGCTGCTTATGGTGGAGCAATGATATTTAATCCAAAAGTGAAGTGGACTCGCTATTTGTCCTTGGCAAATTCTATTACTATCGATCTGCATAAAATGCTTTTTCAACCCATTTCTTCAAGTTTATTTCTCTGCAACAAGAAGGAATCTATACAAAATCTAAATTTTGAGTCAGACTATCTGAATCGAAAAGAAGATTTTGAGGTGGGAATGAAGAACCTTGTTGAGAAGTCACTGCAAACATCTAGGAGGTTTGATTCTTTGAAGTTTCTGCTCACGATCCAAGGGATGAAACAGTCTGGTATAGAAGATATACTTCAAGGTTTACTTGATCTTACTCGTGCTGTTGCTTTATACCTTAAGGGATTGGATCAGATAGAACTGTTAAATGAGCCAGAACTCTCTTCGTTAGTTTTTCGATATAAACCTATTGGTAATAAAGATATTGATACTATAAATAGAAAAATTCGCTTGACTCTGATGGGAGAAGGCATAGTTATTGGTGAGACACGGTTTAATGGCAATACTTTTTTGAAGTTTACCCTACTGAACCCCAATGCTAAACTTGAAGATGTAAAAGAAGTAATTAACGCTGTTCTTAATGCTGGTCATAAATCTTCTGGGATTGCTTGATTAGGATTGGGCATAGGGAATGGGCCAGGGAGCAGGTCTTCGCAGAACAAATGTACTAAAATAACTCATGACCGCTACTTAAGCCCCGAAAACAAAAATGACATGATCTATTTAATTTAGGGCGATTATCTATGACAGAGATATTACGCAATGCAACTTTGGCTGACGTACCAGGTATCTCCCATCTCCTAACCTCGGTTTCGGTTAATGATGATCCAGAGTTTCAATTGATGGTAGCCTCTAAAATTGTTCCAAAACAGGAATTGATCGAATACATTATTCAGACACACACGCACCCTTCTGTAATCACCAATCCATGCTCTTTGGTTATTGAAAGTGCGAGTAGCGGTGAAATAATTGGTTTCCGCCTTAGTGAGCCATATCCCAATATTGATACAGTCTCCTTAGAGAGGAAACTAATTGAAAAGTCCACAGGATTAAAAAAGCGACATCGTTTCTTCGCAGATTTAGGCCAGGATATCACTGATCCAAATCAGGCTGGTATATCTTTTCTTCAATTAACGATCGCGCCAAACTACCGTAAAAAAGGACTGGGAACACAGTTAGTCATAAAATCTGCTAAAAACAGTGGAGTTTCCTTCATAAAGGTCTGTGCTGCAAGTGAGTCTTCGTGTCGAATCTTCGAAAGATTAGGATTTCATAAAATATCTGAGATCGACTACAAAACCTATGAACAAAATGGAATTCAGTTCTTTGACCCTTCATTGATAAGGATACATTCAAGGATAGTGCTTTATTTGCTTTCCCTGATCTAAAATATCCATCATTGTTGCAGTTAAGCAATAGATATGAAACTTGCGCTCAATCCAGTTATGCCTGAAGATGAACCATTTTTGTGGCAAATGCTGGTATATGCGGCTCATGAAACCTCGCGGAAAGCTGTAAAGACGCACCCTATTCTGCTTAAGTACGTAGCTGGCTGGGGCAAAGTAGGAGCTCTTAACATAAATTATTGCAGTTGCACGAGGAAACTTTCCTGCCATATCACTGAGTGTGCGGCTAGATAATCCTGCAGTTAATCTTTATCAACGTTTTGGATTTGTGGAAGCTAAGTCTAGACGCCATCTTAATCGCGTTGGTGGATATTCATTGACGATGGTATATCGGTTCTGATAATTAGGAAACGGGTAAAGTTAGGGACTTCGGGTCTACCGGAGATACTATACTTGGTCAGGCAGTAGACTTAGCTTTTTTCAAAGGTTAAACTGAATACAACCGTTGAATCCGTTGTCAAGCCCTTGATTAACTTAACCTTTAGCCCGTCAGCCCTTTGCTATACCTGGACATAAATCAAGTTAACCAAATTTACTTGATTAAGAAGTTTCAAGGATTCTCTTCTATTCACTGTGCCCTTGTCGGAAGTTGCCTTTCAGGATAAGCCATAGTCTTCGAGCATAGAGTTGTCGATATCAAAAAAATAGTCTCTCAAAACTTTCCTCATACGCTGATATCGTTTTCGCAAGGCTGTATTACTTGCCAAGTTCAGGCGTTCTTCAATTTGAATCCAGGACAATTCCTCCATCACTCGTAACACAAAAATATCAAAATCTAGAGGACTTACTAGTTGTCTAATATCTGACAGTATTTCCTTGACATATTCATCCGATAAATAATCGGAACCATCATTGGAGCTAATCTGGTATTCTATAGAGCTAAACTCACGTTCTTTTTTCCAATGCTTTCCTTTCTTGGCAAAATGCTCTCTAATCACATTTAAGCAGGTTGTTCTTAGCCAAGCTGATGGATTTTCAATATCTTGTCCAGATTCAATTTTGCTAACTCCGCGAATATAGCTTTCGATAAAGATGTCAAAGATATCAAATTTGTGTTCAAGGTTGAACTGCTTGAGTCGGAATTCAATAAATGCAAAAAGTCCAGATTTATCTCTTTGGTTTAAAATAGAATTAACAGCGGCATCAAATTGTTTACGATTAGGGGACTTTGGAGGTTTTATAGGTTGCATATAGTGTAGTTACTCAGTAAAACTAAAAGCAGATAATGCCCCTGACTTTCAATTGTATTTGAGAAACTTTATGATCACTATTACTCACTTAGTGACGATTAAGTCTCGATTTGTGACATTGATAAGTAGGTAGGGGAAAATAAATTGATCAAGGGTATAACCATGAAACAATGAGGTTACGGAGCTGTGTTGCCAAATTGGCATAAAAAATCTTTCCATAGCGGTGTTTTAGTATGCCCCTACTTACATTTGTCCAAGAGTGACCCTAATGACTATAGCCCTTATGATCATCAAAGAATTACCACATCAGTTGCCACATTAGTTGCCACATTAGTTGTAGGTGCCCATGGCGTGGGTCGGCGATGCTTGCTCCCAATTGCTTGTAGTCAGCTGCCAGTCAGAACTGCTGTAGACGTAAGTGATGCGGATATGCTCTAGGATTATGTAGAAGCAGGTAGATTTTAGCCAGTCTGAGGGGTCTTGAATATCTTGTCCAGATTCAATTTTGCTAACACCACGAAGACAGCCTTCAAAAAGTATCTGGCCTATATCAAGTTCCTGTTCAAGATTGAAGTACTTGAGTTGGCGTTTAATAAATGTATATACCTCAGAGTTTTCTTTTTGTTTCCAGCTAGAATCAACTACTGCATCAAATTTTTGACGATTAGGGGATTTTAGGAGGTCTTGGGTTTGCATCTGGTGTACTTCCTCTAGAAAAATCAACATACCAAGTTGAGGCTTATTACTTCAGTTTTTCTTGAAGAAGCCTCATGATTATTCTTAATAAATAATGAGAATTAAGTCTTGATTTGTGACACTGATCGAGTTTGAGCGTTCAGCTAAGGCGCGACGCCCATGCTACACTTTATGCAAACAGGTATCAGCCCCTATGCCCCTACAGCCAAGGAGCTTAGGTTCGACTGATAACCAAAAGCTCAGTTTACTTGAGGTGTCTTTCCAAAGTGGAAAGCCTGTAAGCACTCAGCTATCAGCTATCAGCTATCAGCCATTAGCCTTGGCCGTTGGCCACGCTACGCGAATGGCTACGTTACGGGAACAGTTTATGGGCTACACCCACGCTACTAGATCGGTGCTTTTGAATAAAATAAGCTGACAGCTGACAGCTGACGGCTGAATGCTTACGAAAGCCTTGGCACCAGTGTCTGTAGGTGTCTTTTTAGGGACATCCGTGGTGCCTAGGGTGCTCAAGGTGCTCACAGAGCAAGGCTTGATATTGATCCATATCAATTACAATACCAAGTTTGCTGGCATCTGTGACAGTACTCGAAAGGGTACTTTTATTTGTTTTTATTTGTGTTATGCTTAAAGATTGGTAAAAAGTGTCAAGAAGTCCTTTATGCTCCCTGTTCCCCGTTTCCCGTTGCCATTGGCTGAATACTTACAAAGATTATGAACCCTTGAGCCTTTTTCCTCAAGAGGTGCAATCACCCACAGAAAGTCCTTTAGATACCAACCATTCCCGATTGAATAGCCGTGATTGATAACGACCACCGCCATCACAAAGTACAGTCACAATTGTATGACCAGGTNTTGTTGCGGATACATTTTTGGGAGGTGGTGGCGCGAGGGAATTCCGACTGACGTTGTCCTAGAAAAATCGGTTTAAACGGCAACATTCCCGCAATTGTCAGCAACACCGTCGGGTCTTCCGGTACTAACGAAGCACTTGGCAATACATTGTGTTGCCGTTGGGAGTAGAAATCGAGGAAAGTTTGCCGGATTTCGTTACCGCGCAAATAATTAGGGATATCGGGCATGGTTCTCTACAAGTCAGCTTTAGGCTATGGGCTTATGGGAAGTAAACCCCTATCGCTATATTTATTAATTTACCTATGATCTATTGTGACATAGAACCGAAGGTGAAAGCCCACCCTTTATAGGAGAGCAAACCATTGTGATGCTTGGAGGTTGAAGGTTGATAGCTTGAAGGTTGATAGGTTGAAGGTTGGATGGTTGAAGGTTGGATGGTTGAAGGTTGGATGGTTGAAGGTTGGATGGTTGGAGGTTGGTTGGTTGGAGGTTGGTTGGTTGAAGGTTGGATGGTTGAAGGTTGGATGGTTGAAGGTTGGATGGTTGGAGGTTGGTTGGTTGGAGGTTTGATGGTTGAAGGTTGGATGGTTGAAGATTAGAGGCTTAACAACTGAAAGCCGGATGTATAACTAGCAATCTGTAACGTTAAACCTGTTACATATAACCTGCAACCTGTAACCTGCAACCTGTAACCTTCAACCTGTAACCTTCAACCTGTAACCTGCAACCTGTAACCTTCAACCTGCAACCTTCAACCTGTAACCTTCAACCTGTAACCTGTAACCTTCAACCTGTCACCTTCAACCTGTCACCTTGGCCTTTGGCCACGCTACGCGAACAACCTTCAACCTTCTTAATCTAATCGTTGCAGTTTGTAAAGACTCCTTAACTTTAACAACAAGTATTCGTAATCTCCAGAAAGCCGTGTTAGCTTTAAAGAGTGGAAGTCATCCTTCAGAAAAAAACCTGAAGCTAAGAACCAAATGGGCATAGATAAGATGATTTCTACCGGTCTATGACCCAGCCACAGTAGGCACCAATCGAACATAGCATCAAGTGGCCAAAAACCAACAGAAGTTGGAGTAAGCCAAACCAAAGTCCGGAAAGACACGACTGTGTGAGATGTAGTATTAGGTGTATCTGTGTAGTTTGCCAACCATAGTGATCAAAACTGGTAGTCAGAAAGTTAACTCGTTGAAAATTTGTCTTTTTCCACTCAGATGGGTCTAGTCAATCCTGGCTAGGCCCTTTGAGTATTGGTGCAACCTATTGGGGAAATCCCAGACCCTTCATAATTTTTCATCTAATCGTTGCAGTTTGTAAAGACTCCTTAACTTTAACAACAAGTATTCGGAATCTCCAGAAGGTCGTGTTAGATTTAAAGAGTGGAAGTCATCCTTCAGAGAAAAACCTGAAGCCAAAACCTAAATGGGCATAGATAAGATGATTTCTAGCGGTCTATGACCCAGCCACAGTAGGCACCAATCGAACATAGCATCAAGTGGCCAAAAACCAACAGAAGTTGGAGTAAGCCAAACCAAAGTCCGGAAAGACACGACTGTGTGAGATGTAGTATTAGGTGTATCTGTGTAGTTTGCCAACCATAGTAGTGATTCAAAACTGGTAGTCAGAAAGTTAACTCGTTGAAAATTTGTCTTTTTCCACTCGAATGGGTCTAGTCAATCCTGGCTAGGCCCATTGAGTATTATCGTCAATCGAGCTAAGTTATTGGTAAGCATTAACCTTGCTAGCTTGGGCTGCGAGCTTTAAGGGGAAGCTGATTAACCGGTGTCAGAAAAACTGATTGAGTATTGACTATGGCAGTAGTACAGTTAAAAGTTCCCAGTATTGCGTGTGATGTCTGTGCTAAGACCATTACCGAAGGTATACTCCAACAGGAGCCAGATTCTAAAGTCGCAGTGGATGTAACATCAAAGACAGTTAGAGTTGAAACCGAAGCCTCTGAAGATTCAATTAGACAGATCATAACGACTGTCGGTCACACCGTGGAGTAAGCTACCAAGTAAGCTAGTGTGATTTGATTGGCCGATTTGCTACTTAAGGCCTTGGCCGTTGGCCACGCTTGGCCTTTTGCCACGCTGCTTGAGGTGCGAATGGCCACGCTACGCGAACGGAAAAAGTCGTCAATCCCTCTGCCACTCTCCCCCTCGTTCTAAGTATGCAAATTAGATGGGTGACAGCTTAATCAAAATTGCCGAACGGCTAATGGTTAACCTTTGACTATCAACCTTCAAACATTAACCTTTCGGCAAAGCCGACGCTACGCGAACGACAATACATCAGTAAGTTATATTATTTTGGTTAACTAGGTGTTGGTTAACTAGGTGTTGCGCATTTAAATTGGATATTATTCAGTTATAAAAAAACCTGCTCCCTTGCTCACCTGCTGTCAGAACAATGGAATTTAAATGAATACCAGCTTAGGTGTTGGTTAACGATGTAGGGAATGTAGTCTATCTTAGGTGGGAACAAAGATGGTCATTGAGTTCAAGGAAATACAGGGATAAATTCTGTAGCTAGTTTTCATCCTAATTAAGCAGCAGACCACAGGCTCTCCGGCTGCAAGAAATTTTTTAGATCATGTCGAAATAATTACCCTTAATAAAAATCTCCCCATCTCCCCATCTCCCCATCTCCCCCTCCTGGGAGGGGTTAGGGGTGGGTCCCCATCTCCCCATCTCCCCACCCTCCCTCTAATTATGGGTATTCAACCTGACTTGATATTAGAGGTTAGTGGGAATAATAATGCTCTCACTCAGTTGAACAGTTAGGTGTTTTCACCATCTTCGATAAAGATTTAGAAAAATTACCTGGATACCAGGAAATTGCTACTGCCACTTGTGATAAAAACAAGAGAGTATTAGAGGAAAGTATAAATAGAATAATCCCTGTGCTCAGCTTCGGCTGAGTAACCCCTAATTAACTATGTGCCTAAGATGTGCCTAAGATGTGCCTAAGTTGTGCCTAAGTTGTGCCTAAGTTGGCTTTGGATTCATCGGGGATTAAACTAATTTTTATTGTTATTCAGGTTTATGTTCAATAAAACTAGTTAAACTAAAAACGATATAACAATTGTAAACGAGTTGTGAAAATCTATAAACCCAAAATCATGGTATTATTGGCATCCTGGCCGCTTGATATTTCACAACCTATTTATAATTGCTATATACAATAAGATAGTTTAAAAATGATTGTTATAATATCAAATTACCTAATTTATCAAGAGTTCCACAGCTCGTGATTCACAATCCATATCGGGGAATCGGGAATCGGCAATGGGAAATTGGTAACTGATCCAACTGTACTTGAGCTCCCAAACGATAGTCAGCAATAGGAGAAATTTATCTAGTTATCTAGAATCTATCTATCCCATAGCCAATCCCATAGACTGGTGAATTTAGAGCCAAACGTATTAGCTAATACTTTCTTGAAGAAGTAGCAGTGTTAAGATTATTAATTGCTGGTGAATGTATTAGCTCTGTAGAGCTAACTATAAATAAAAACGATACTTCTATATTAGTAGTAGGAAATAAACAGTTTATCACTGCATTTGTGAAGCGGACTTGCTATATAAGGTCTAGCACTGTCGAGGTATCTTGGGAACTTGATGATGTCATACAACTCATCAAGACTAGACAACCCGCTATTTTAATTTTGCAGGCAACCCAGGTGGCTAGTTTACAAATATGTCGTCATATTAAAGAACAAAAGCTGCTCGGTTGGATATACTGCATTTTGATCAATGACTTGCCCGAAATAGCGATTACAAAAATGGGCCGAGACCCAAACTGGGAGTTAAGAGAATGTGCTCAAGCCCTAGAAAACGGTGCAGATGCCTACTTACGGATCAGTTCAATCAGTAATCAAGACTCAGCCATAGCTGTAGCAGAAAATCGGTTGCTTAAGGCACAAATTCAGGCAGGGTTACGAGGAGTGCGACTATACCGGCAAGCAATGCACACTAATGATTTCCTATCTAGGATAGCATTGGTTGATCCCTTGACAGAATTGAGCAATCGTCGGGCAATGGAATGGGAGTTACCCCGACAAGTCGAAAATGCCTTTAGTCAATCAACGCCCCTGAGTCTGATTATCCTAGATGTAGACTATTTCAAGTCCATCAACGACAACTACGGACATCCGGTAGGCGATCGCGCTCTCAAGCTACTGGCAAGTCGTCTCAAACATAACCTACGAATTCAAGATTCCCTCTTTCGCTATGGTGGAGAAGAGTTTGTGATCATTCTTAGTCACACTGACTGTGAAGAAGCCCTAGCAGTGGCTAATCGAGTGCGACATATTATTAGCGATCAACCGTTTCAGATTGATGGAAGATTGGTGCTCGGAATTACCATTAGCTTGGGTGTTGCTTCCCTTAACCATACGGACGACCATAGAGGGGAAAGCCTACTGCGATCTGCTGACGAGAACCTACGGATTGCTAAATCTAATGGTCGCAATCAGGTTTATTGTTGTTGCAATCACTAATTTTCAAGTAAATTGCTGACTCAAAACCACTGGCTTGTGGACAGTAATTTTTTTCTTGTGAATCGAAATCATTTCTTTTTCCCGTAGGTCTCCCAGTAGACGGGTGACAGTCACCCGAGTCGAACCGATAGCTTCTGCGATCGCTTGATGGGACAACTTCAGTTCAATGGTAATGCCATCGCCACAGGGTATCCCAAAGTCACGGCAGAGAATTAATAGAAAACTCACCAATCGAGACTCCATATCCCGATGAGCTAGGGTTTCGATCATCATTTCCGTCTGTAATATCCGAGACGATAGCCCCCGTAACATCAACATTGATAATTCCGGGTTTTCCTTCAGTGCTTTTTCGACCTGGTCAATCGGGGAAGAGAGTAACTCTACAGTTGTAAAGGCAACTGCATGGTAGAACCGATCAGATTGGTGACCAGTAATCAGGGATAGAACACCGAAAACCGTATTTTCTCGCAGCAGTGCTACAGTAATTTCTTCCCCTACTTCGTATACTCTAGAAAGTTTTACAGCACCTTTTAGCAAAAAGTAAACCCGTTCAGCTGGATCTCCTGGAAAGAAAATCGTCTTACTTCGCTCATAGGTTTCTACGACTGGTGGAAACGCTCCTCTACCAATCTGACGAAACACAGCCGCTAGTGGTGTATCCTGCGTCACAACCCTATCCATATCTATTTCTTTGTACAAATGCCCCTATCTATTTACATTTAAGAGACTTCCGGGGATGTTAAGCCACGGATTAGCTCATTAATCTGGTATATTTAGGCTATTTTAGCGGATTTTAAACAGTTTTATTTAGTTTGTTGTGAACTGCTACAACCGTTTCCAATTCCCCTTGCCCATCAATTTCGGCGGTGCGACCCGTGGCGAATTTAATTCGACGACTGTAACCGCACCGGGCAAGTTTTGAGCTAATTTGCCAACAGGCCAACAGTATTAACTGCTAGTCTATATTTTAGCAAGCTCTTGGCTTGATTCTTACTTAACCCCTGGGGGGAGAAGCGGCGATTAGTACCAATCATCGTGGAATCGACAAATTTATCAAAAATATTGGGTTTAAAACCCCGTCCTTCTAGGACGGCTTTCTGAAAATCCACGTCTGTTTGGTGTATAATCTAGATAGGTACAGGCTGAGAAACCGTTGGCTCAACCGGAAGAGAGATCCGCAATTGATTGCCCATAAAGAAGTAATGCCTAGAGGGCTTGAAGTTACCGTAAGTAGAGTGGAGCCTTTATAGTCGGCAGGTTATGCAGCATAGGGAAAAGGTTTTGTAGTAAGGCTCCACTCTACTAAGGTTTCGTCTCTGGGAAAGTCCTCTTTAAAAACCCAATCGTCAATCAACAGTTGGCGTGTGAACCTAGAAGAATAACCTTTGAGATAAAACAAAGTACGGTGGGGCACACCGGAACTTGAGGAAAAGGAAGGGAAACGGACTTTTAAGGCACTTCCAACAAGTACTTGAACGCCTAAGGAGAACTGCCCTCTAGGTCGGTCGTGAATTGACTGGGAATTTGGTGTTTTCACGGATTTGCGGGTTTTGTATTGTCTTGTTTTTGGCGGCGTCAAAAATAGGAACTCGGCGGTTTACGGCGGCTCGTAGATCTAGGAATCCCCGCGCCTTTTGGCAAAGCCGTTCGCGTTTGGCCTTTGGCCACGCTACGCGAACAGGCCGGTGAGTGTCAATTCCCACTACTTAATATCAATCTGAGCTAATTTTTTGTAAAAATTGCTACCAAACACTAAAAACCTCAGGGGTCATGATTGGTGCTGACCTCAGGGGGTAAGCCTGAAGGGTAAACAGGAGACCCGGTTTGGGGTGTGGAGCGAACGGGTATGGGGTGCACAATAGCCATTTCCCTGGTTCTAGTCGGGTGAGTAACCTCACCAAACTTGCCATAACCCATCCCTATTAACTTGGGGAGTTAGTCGCTATTTCGCTTCCGGGTGATTGCAGATCGCCGATAGAGGTAGTTTTATTACCTGGCACGCTTGCTTATAAACGATAATAAACGTTTATACTGAAAATTTATAATAAAAATTATAACAATTTAATACTTGACCAGACTTGGGCTCACAATTACCTATTACTAGTTGAGATGGAGCTGAAAAACTCAACGTTGCTGCATTCAGGGATATAATAACTGGGCTGTCATAGATGGCTAACTAACCTTCAACCCTGACTCATAGCGCGACTCAACCTCAAAACCATGCTCGATCTCAACGGAAAAAATGCTTTTGTCACTGGCATCGCCAACAACCGCTCCATTGCTTGGGGGATCGCCCAACAGTTGCACAACGCGGGGGCAAATTTAGGTGTGAACTTTTTGCCTGACGAAAAAGGTCGCTATGAGAAAAAAGTTCGAGACCTGGTAGAGCCGCTCGAGCCTAGCCTTATCATGCCCTGTGATGTCCGAAACGATGCCCAAATTGAAGCGATTGCGGATGCGATCGCAAAACAATGGGGCAAACTGGACATCCTGATTCACTGTTTAGCCTTTGCCAATAAAGAAGATCTATCGGGAGAATTTAGTCAGACATCCCGTGAGGGGTTTTCCCTAGCCTTAGACATTAGCAGTTACTCCCTCAATCGACTAACAGCAGCTTGGAAACACTTGATGACTGATGGGGGTAGCATTGTCACCCTCAGCTATCTTGGCGGGGTTAAAGTAATTCCCAATTATAATGTGATGGGTGTTGCCAAAGCAGCACTGGAAATGAGTGTTCGTTACCTCGCAGCAGAACTCGGACCCCAAACGATTCGGGTCAATGCTATCTCCGCAGGACCAATCCGGACCTTAGCCTCTTCAGCAGTTGGGGGGATAATGGATATGATTCATCATGTAGAGAAAGTAGCACCACTGCGCCGCACTGTTACTCAGGAAGAAGTGGGTAAAGCAGCTGCCTTCTTGTGTAGTGATTTAGCCAGTGGCATCACTGGTCAGGTTTTATATGTAGACGCTGGTTACGAAATAATGGGGATGTAGGTGACATACTCCCACACTGACAAGCACGGTTCAGTGTGGGCTTTTTACCAACTCCAGCTATGGCGCACGGATACACGGGTTACTTTATTAACGACACAGGATGCCCCGACCCGCCGGAACAATACTATATGTTCTATTTTTAAGCACGTAGGTGGCGGTTAGCTCTTAATTTATATTCCCTACTATATCTAGTATAAACGATATAAACCCTGTCCGCAATTGATCTCACACTCATGCTGCGCATGTTCGTTGTGAGGCAATTGAGCGGATGAAGCTAAGTTAGACAGGAGCACAGATGTAATGCAAGTAAGCGATAACCCGACGCAGATCGAGAGCGGAGCGATAATTCTCAACACCCAAGAGTCTAAGTTAAAGGCGCGAACAGCCTCAGTCAGGCGTACTACTGGGGAAACTGATGTACAAGTGTCACTGAATTTAGATGGTACAGGTATCTGCACCGCTAATACAGGCATCCCATTTTTAGACCATATGCTGCATCAAATCTCTTCCCATGGACTGATTGACTTGGAGGTGCAGGCAAATGGGGACCTAGAAATTGATGATCACCACACTAACGAAGATGTTGGGATTACCCTAGGGCAAGCCTTGGCAAAAGCATTAAGCGATCGCAAAGGAATTTTCCGCTTCGGGAATTTCCTGGCTCCCCTAGATGAGGCATTGATTCTGGTATCTCTAGATTTTTCTGGGCGTCCTCACTTAAGCTATGGCTTAGAAATTCCTACCCAGCGTGTCGGAACCTATGATACCCAGCTGGTGCGGGAGTTTTTTGTCGCACTGGTTAACCATAGTCAGCTCACCCTACATATCCGCCAACTAGATGGGATCAATTCACATCATATTATTGAAGCGACATTCAAGGCATTTGCCAGAGCAATGCGCATGGCTGTGGAAATTGATCCTCGTCGTGCAGGGATGATTCCAAGCTCTAAGGGGGTTTTGTAGTTGAGAACAAACAAAAAGCCATGGGACTAAGAGTTCCACAGCTTTTAGACTGGTCTAAGGAGCATTAACTACATTTGATCGTAGAGTACGCTAACCTTGGGCATAGTGCTCGTAACAGTTTTGGTAACGACATGGTTTTTACTCAGCTATATTCCAAAGGACGATTGTCCAAAGGGCACCAGCATTGTGCTAATCCTCATAGATTCAAACGACTAGCGCCCTAGTGCTGACGCTAGTCAACCCATTATATGCAGTCAGCCCCCCAAGGTACATCATTCAGACCTAGCCAAAGGCCAAGATTCCACCCTTGAGTTTTAGAAAAATCTGGGATTATGTGGTACCACTGGGGGTGATTTAATTTCATTTTCATTCTGGTGTTTCAGCTCAGTGGCAATGATTAGCTGATCAAGGGTGCAGTTGAGCTTTTCCATCATTAACTTAGTCTGCCAAAAGGAGAGCTTAGGCTGCATTTTACCCCTTTCCCAAATGGAAATGGTTTTTTGGGTTACTCCAAGAGCCTCAGCAAGTTCTCGCTGAGTTAAGCCAACTTGCTGGCGCAACTTTAGTAGTGTTATGTCATGATGTTCACGTAGCATTATACTTTACTATATATTTTCCAACGCCATATCATCAACGGTATAAACAAAAACACATAATGGCAGGTAGCCAAAAGCTGCTTTTGCTTTTTGAAACCTAATCATAACGCTTCCAGGTTGTTTACCCCAGCCATCCTTAAATCTACAAATAACAGCTCAATCCGTTATAAGTCATCCACCTCCAGTCAAATATGGTTCCTGGTTGGGTAATATTACGGTTGCTTTAATCCCAAAAAGCCATCACTCTAATAAAAGACTTAGAAAAGAGTTAGGTGACCGGCTGTTGGATTAATCGGTATCAGCTGACCTGCTCTGCTGATAGAATGCCACCAAAGCTATTGATTTGATATATCTTGGCGCGTGATATATCTTGGTTTGAAATCGTTTACTGAAATCGTCTTATGACCGCTGTAACTCCCTTAGCTAATGCTCCCGATTTATCTACCGATAACTACCTGGTGGTGGGCTTAGCCACCTGCTTTATCAAAGAAGAGGGGGAAGTCCATCAAGTTCAAATTATTGAACCCATCCCCTCAGCCTCCCTAGAAGCATTGCTTAAAAGCGTTCCTACATCTTACTCAGTGGCTTGTGGTACGACTCTAGGTAAAGTAATCTCAGGGGATAGCCTTCTCAAACCCGCTGAGTTCCCAGAAGATGCTCAGTTTTGCGATGATTTTACTAACCGAGCTCTCGCCGCTGCACGCACTTATAAGAGTTGTCCAGAAGCGATCGCTCATATTCCCCTCGGCACAACGTTTGATAACTTCAACTTTTCCACAGAACGCAAGCGGTTGCTAAATATGCAGCGAGTTGTTACTAAGGAAGATAATGTCAAACAGCACGAGTACACTCACAAGGTTCTCTAATCGTTAATCGATTAGTCCAGGGAACAGGGAACAGGGAACAGGGAACAGGGAACAGGGAACAGGGAACAGGGAACAGGGAACAGGGAACAGGGATGCAGTCGCTCATGGTTTGGGTTCTGTTTGGGTCACCTGCGTCCGCCCTACATCCCTGTAAGCCCCGTGGAAACTACAACCGTTGCTCATGGGGGGGAGCCCATCATGAAGGCACTGGCTCCCTTCAGGTCGGCGCTGCATCGCTTAAAACCCTCTTTAGTATTACCTTTTGCCTTTTGCCTTTTGCCTTTTGCCTTTTGCCTTTTGCCTTTTGCCTTTTGCCTTTTGCCTTAAAAGGATAAGCAATGTTGCTCAAACGCTGCTGATAATTGCTATAACCCGCAATTATCCTTTTACCAATTACTAAGGACTAACGACTATTTCTCTAACAACTTCCAGCCACCATCCCAGTCATCCTTAGGAGGTTCTTGAAGAAAACGCTGACAACGGCTCAGGTGCAATAAAGAGGCTTGGTCATCTTTGTCATATTTTTCTATAATGGTGCCAAACTCACCCATGGCTTGGGCGAACTGTCGCTGGAGGTAATACTGACGGCCTTTATCGTAATGTTCAATGATTCGTTCTTTGTACTCCGAAATCGGTTCAGATTTTAGACCCACCAATTCATAAATGGATACTGGCTTGGTCTTGCCCTTAACAATTACCTTGTCCAATTCCCTGGCCAAGATCTGTTCAGGACAGGCTCTGTAAGTATTTTCACTAATTAGGATGTCACAACCGTACTGCTTGCTAGCTGTTTCCAAGCGAGCACCTAAATTGACTCCATCACCAATAGAGGTAAACTCCATTCGTTTAGTTGAACCGATATTACCACTAATGACGCTATCGGAGTTGATCCCAATGCCGATCTTTAAAGGTTTTCGATTAGTTTCAACACGTTGCTGATTAAACTCTTTGAGACGGCGGCGCATCTCTAAAGCTGTTTGCACTGCTCTCCAAGCATGATCCTCTTGGGGCAAGGGCGAACCAAAAACAGCCATAATCGCATCGCCAATGTATTTGTCGAGGGTACCTTTATATTCAAAAATTGCATCCACCATCGACTCAAAATAGTCGTTGAGCATACGCACGACCTCTTCTGCCTTTAAACTTTCGGTCAAGGCAGTATAGCCACGAATATCGGAGAACAGAACGGATACCTCTTTGCGATCGCCTCCTAATTTATGGTCATCAAGCTTAAGTAATTCCTCTGCTAACTCCTGGGTCATATAGCGATACATGGTAGTCTTGAGGCGTTTTTCATCACTAATGTCATCCATGACTACCAATGCAGCATAGACATGGGTTTGATCGCTGGCATCAGCAATAGAGTTAATCGAAAGATTCACACAATGCTTGCTTGATTCTAACCCCTGGGAGATCAGGGTTTGGTCGGGGTAGTACTGACGGCTGTCTTTTGCTGTCTTGGCAGTTAAAGCGTTCTGGAGCCATTGAGCAAAATTTCCCCCTTTGATGTTAATAAACTGACTAACCGATAACCCCTCCAAGCTGTCTCCAGGGTCATACCCCAGCAATTTCTTGGCACTTTCATTGGTAGCGATAATCTTACCGGTTTTATCGGTGGAAATAACCCCATTACTGAGGCTGCGCAGCATATCCCGCTGAATTTGTTCCTGCTGTTTGATGGTGGCAAACAGTTTCGCTCGCTGTATGGCTACCCCAGCTTGAATATTGAAGGCTTTCATGTATTCTTCATCAATCCGATTAAAACTTGCTTGCCAGCATTCCGGAGCTTCAGGCCAATCATTCGGATTGTAAGGATCATTATCACCGGTCTTTTTCTTGTTGACTAGCTGGGTTACACCTATTAACTCTTGATTGGAGTTATACACTGGCATACACAACAGGCTACAGGTGCGATAACCAGATTCCTGATCAACTTTTTTAGAATTGTCAGAATTGGGATGATCATATAGGTCAAAAGGAATATTTAGAGCTTCACCGCTTTGAGCTACCTTGCCGGCAAAGCCAACCCCCATTAGGATCCGGATTTCTTGGGAGGAACCATCCGCTTGGGGAATTTGCGCCCACAGTTCATTACGCTCTCGGTCAATTAGCCACAGGGTACTACGGTCGGCTTTCATCAGCGTTTTCGCCTCATCCATCACCCGCGTGAGGGTTTCTTCTAGATCCAAACTGCTGAGATTGAGGGATTCTGTAGCTTTGATCAGTGCTGTTGCTGCTCTTTGTCTCTGGGTAGCTCCGTACAACGACTTGGAAGATTCTAGAACCAGCCGCATCGAAGGGGCAAAATTCTTAAACAGTTTTTGATCTTCCTCAGTAAAGCCCTGTCGGTCAATTTTATCGTTTAAGGAAGCGTTCTGTGTATAGGAATTTTTGACCTTATTGAGTAATTGGACTACGGCAACTAAATCTCCCTGTCGATTCAACAGGGGCAATGCTAGCAGGGTATAGGTGCGATATCCAGTTTTTTTGTCAGACTTTTTGGCAGTGTTAGAACGAGGGTCATCATAAAAATCGTAGGGAACGTTAACCACCCGTTTGAAAGTAGCTACTTCACCAACAATGCCCTGATCAGCTGGAAATCGCAGTTCTCCTAAGGTGTTGTTTCCCTCTCCCTTTGCCACTACCGACCAAAGTTCCTTCTTGTCTTCATCCAGAAAAAATATTGTTACTCGGTCGGCCTTCATTAACTCTGCCGTCTTGATAGTAATCGCAGTCAAAATCTCCAGGAGAACCTTCTCAAAATCTTGGTTTTCCAGTAGAGCTTCCAGCATCGACAGGGTTTGATTGACGATGTGGAGTGAGCTTTCTACATCTGGGACTACTTGTTTTAAACTTTCCCGGTTTAAAAGTGCCAGGAAGTTAGATATCATTTGTCCCGCCGCAACTAGCGAACCTGCTGCTGAGGAATTTGCCTCAGATATGCTCCCCTTTTCCACCTGATTTGAATTGTGTTGATAAACAGATGCAGCTACCATAGAATTATCCTGCGCTAAAGCTTTTGTTTGGCTGAAGCGATCTAATGATGGCGTCTTTTTGATACTTATTGACTCTTAGATTGATACTTATTGACTCGTCAGAGCCAGTTAACCGAATTGATCTGGGTTTAAGGCTAATCTGTTGATTACCTAGATAGCACCTTCTCTGCTGGCCCGGAGAGTAGATTTTTTCTGTCTGATTGAGAGTTAAATATGGCCTGACTGGATTATTATAGTGCATTCTAGATTAATTTGTCAGTAGCTTAATTAATCAATTGCGATCCAACTATTAAACTAATGCATCACAACCTCACAAGTTTTAACATTTAGCTGTTTGGCCTGGCGTTGCTTAATAATGGAATGATTTTAAGAGTTTTGTAGAATAGGCATCTTGCCTGTTCGGCGATCTTTTGGGGCGGGCAGGATGCCCACTCTACTCCTATTCATTCAAAGACTGACGCAACGCCTTTGGCCTTAGTCCTGTCTTCCCACTGTGCATGTCTTACGCCAGCTAGCAGCTTGGGACAACAAGGAAGCCGCAAAATTCATAGCGTCTTGAGCCGACTGTCCACCAGCTAACTGAGCGATTTCTTCCTGCCGCTTTTGGGGATGATTCAGGAGGCTAATCCTTACTACAGTTCGAAGCTCGGGCATTCCAGATTCCGGGATTTGGGTAACTACTTGAGTACTGCCAGACCGGTTACCTTGAGGGGAAGATGGTTGTTTCAAAATGCTAGAAATCGGTTGAGCAATCACCTGTTTATCCACCCTAAAATGTTGGTCTGCCATCGCAGCAATTAACGGTTGGTGAGTCACACAAAGAACTTGGTGGCGTTGACTGAGTTGGTAGAGTCGTTCTGCGATCGCTCCTGCTACCCGACCAGACACCCCAGCATCAATTTCATCAAAAATTAAGGTTGTTCCTGGCTGGTTACTGCTGGAAAAACAGGCTTTCAGTGCCAGTAAAAATCGACTCATCTCTCCACCGGAAGCCGTCTTAGCAAGAGGTTGCAAGGGTTCTCCGGGGTTGGGAGAGAAGTAAAAGGTGACTTGATCGGCACCAGCTGCCGTGGGGACAATGGGGCTGATTTCCACTGTAAATTTTACCTTCTCCATAGCCAAGGGCTTTAACTGGTTAACCAGCTGTTTTTCCAGTTCTGACCCAGCCCTATACCGCAATTTGGTCAGTTGATCACATTCATCGGTCACGTTTGACTTCCTCAAGGCATAATTTCTCTCTAACTCTTCTAGAGATGCACCTTCACTGCCTAATTCTTCTAGTTCTGCCTGTAGGGTCTCATAGTGAGCGATTGCCTTAGCAAGGGTTGGTCCATATTTGCGGCAAATTTGTTTGAGAACCCCAATTCTTTCCTCCACCACTTGAAGACGTTCCGGATCAGTCTCTAGTCCATCTCCATAGGCATTAATCTGATGGGCAGCTTCCGCCACTTGAGCCAATGCTCCACTGACTAGGTCTAGCAGAGGTTGCAATTGACTATCATAGTCTACCATATCCTGCAAGGTACTTTCCGCTTGACCCAATAAGTCAGCACTTGCTTTTGTCCCGTGATCATTATGGTAAAGTGCTTGATAGACTTGGTAACTCCTCTGCTGGAGTTCCACCACATGGTTCAGACGCTGGTGTTCAAGTTCTAGCTGTTCGAGTTCGTCAGGAGCGGTAAGGTTGGCACCACTGAGGTCTTGAATTTGATACTCCAACCAATCTAGACGTTGTAGGAGTTCTTGCTGAGACTTTTGCTGTGTTTCTAGAGCTTTCTTGGCCTCTTGACAAGCCATGTAGGCAGATGCCACTCGATCTCGCTGCTGGATCACAGAGGAACCGCCGTAAAGGTCGAGTAGCCCTCGTTGGCGTGCTGGCATAATAAGCTGTATTGTTTGACCCTGAGCAGTAATTTCTACCAAGCGCTCACGCAGTCCCTCCATCAGTTGCCGATTGACTATCGTGCCATTGACCCGAGAACGCGATCGCATGCCTTTTTCTGTTGCGGTAATCTCCCGGCTACAGACCAAATCCGCTTCATCAAGTAAGTCAATCTCTTGCTCACTCAACCAAGCAATCAAGGGGTTATCTACCGAGAATGTTGCTTCTACCAAAGCCCGTTTAGTCCCTGTGCGAAGCCGATTGGTGACTTTTCCCCCCAGGGCAATGTCAATGGCATCCAAAATAATGGACTTACCCGCACCGGTTTCCCCAGTCAATACATTTAGACCAGCACCGAATTCCACTTCTAGGTGGTCAATTAAGGCAAAGTTGTGAATTCGCAAATAAAGTAACATTGAGCAAAATTCACTGTTGGGAAAATTGTGATCTTAAACACATTTGGTAACAATTTAGGAAAAGTCACACCCTAATACCCAATTGAAGTCTAAGGGTTAACTCTAGTAATCGTTGACCGTTCACCATTAACCATATCGTCAATTGTCCACTAAAAATCAGTATTCTTACCCAGGAATGGGTTATTCCACCATTGTGGTATGAAGATTGCCGAACCTTTATTAAGTTTTAATGATATCCCCCTTTTGTTACAATAGTTTACAGAATCGCTTCTGTTGGTCCGTCGGAAATATCTTCTTATGAATCCTAAAACAGTTTCCCCAACTTCTCATCAAGCACTAGACTCAGAGGCTGATGCGGACAAGTCATTGGTGCCAGTGTCGGGCAGCAATAGCTCAGTTGAGGAAGAGTTGAGCTCGACAACGGGATCCTCTGTCTTGGAAACAGACAAACCACGCTACGACCCGTCGGCGATCGCAGCCCAGTACCAGAGGGCATACCTGCTAATTCTACGGCGGTCTTTCAGCATTATCTGGTCATTCATATCGTTTGCTCTCGGTCTGTGGTGGGATCGGTTTCGCGGTCGGGATGTTACCGAGAACCGAGCCAGAGCGATTCAACTGCGGGAAATTTTAACCGATCTAGGACCAGCTTACATTAAAATCGGACAAGCTCTTTCCACACGACCGGATTTAGTCCCACAAGTTTTCTTGGATGAGTTGACGCTGCTACAAGACCAACTCCCACCTTTTGAGAATGAGGTGGCTTATAAATTTATCGAGGAAGAATTAGGCGATCGCCCGGAAAATATTTTCGCTGAACTGACTGAAAAGCCTGTGGCAGCGGCTTCCTTAGGACAGGTCTATAAGGGCAAACTTAAAACTGGCGAAACTGTTGCGGTCAAGGTACAACGACCAGGATTGGCACATAAAATTACGCTTGATCTATACATTATACGCCTTGTTGCACAGTGGGTACAAACCAATGTCAAGCGGGTGCGCAGTGACTTGGTTGCCATCATGGATGAGTTTGGTGCCCGTATCTTTGAAGAGATGGACTATCAGCATGAAGGGCGCAATGCTGAACGCTTTGCCAAGCTTTACGGCAAACTACCGGAAATTTATGTTCCCCGAATTTACTGGGACTACACTGGGCGTCGTGTCCTGACTATGGAATGGATAACGGGTAGTAAGCTGACGGATATGGAGAAAATCAAGGCTCAAGGCATTGATGCCAAGCACTTGATTGAAGTTGGGGTAAACTGTTCCTTGCGACAGCTACTGGAATACGGATTCTTTCACGCTGACCCTCACCCTGGAAACCTGTTAGCTACCTCTGACGGCAAGCTGGCTTATATTGACTTTGGGATGATGAGCCAAGTCAAGACGTATCAGCGCTATGGTTTGATTGAAGCTGTTGTTCATCTGGTCAATCGTGACTTCCCTGGTTTGGCCAATGACTACGTGAAGCTGGAGTTTCTGACCCCAGATACAGACCTGACACCAATTATTCCTGCCCTAGCCAAGGTTTTTAACAATGCCTTGGGAGCTAGTGTGGCAGAACTCAACTTCAAGAGTATCACTGACCAGTTATCAGCTTTGATGTATGAGTATCCCTTCCGGGTACCCGCTTACTATGCTCTGATTATTCGCTCCCTCGTGACCTTAGAAGGGATTGCCATTAATGTTGAGCCAGATTTCAAAGTACTCAGTAAAGCCTATCCTTATGTAGCCAAGCGCCTATTGACGGATTCATCACCAGAATTACGGGCATCCTTGAGGGATTTACTGTTCAAGGATGAGGGTTTCCGTTGGAACCGTCTGGAAAACCTGTTGCGTAATGCTGGAAATTCTCCAGATTATGATATCAACCAAGTCTTAGATCAGACCCTAGACTTTATTTTTTCAGAGCGAGGAGCTTTCATTCGGGAGCACTTGGTCAATGAGATTGTCAAGGCTATCGATAGCTTTGGAAGGCGGACATTGGATAACGTCAGTTATGCCTTGCAGGAACGTCTAGGCTTAGAAATAAATAATCAAGATAATCAAGACAAGAAGCCAGAAGATAAACCCGAAAGTACTGAGAATATCCAACGGATTTGGCAAATTTTACAAGACACTCCTGGTTTTGACCTAATGCAATTGTTGCCAGTTATTCCTCAAGTGTTCCTAAAACAGGAGACCCAGGAAATGGGACAAAAAATTGCTGGTGGTTTGGCACAGCGAGTGATTGCTCGGATGATTCGGGAGGCTTTACTCCAGGATAATCCCGACAATGACACCCTTAACGGTCATGGGCAGGGGTCAAACCCTAACTTGGTTTTGCCCCCTGCTGCTGCGATGCGATAGATTACAGCAATTTTATTTTGTAATGCGGTTGTCAGGTTGAAGGTTGAAGGTTGAAGGTTGAAGGTTGTTCGCGTAGCGTGGCCAATAGGCCAAGGTTGAAGGTTGAAGGTTAAAGGTTGAAGGTTAAAGGTTGAAAATTTAAAGTTGAAGGTTGAAGGTTGAAGGTTGTTCGCGTAGCGTGGCCAATAGGCCAAGGTTGAAGGTTAAAGGTTAACCGGTTGAAGGTTAAAGGTTACAGGTTACAGGTGACGCGGTTACAGGTTACAGGTTACAGGTTATTAAACTTTAAAACTTTCAACCAAACAACCTTGGCCTATTGGCCACGCGATCGCTCGACTGCGGGACGAAGTCCATCGCGTTCAACCTGACAACCAAACAACCTTCAACCAAACAACCTTCAACCAAACAACCTTGGCCTATTGGCCACGCGATCGCTCGACTGCGGGACGAAGTCCATCGCGTTCAACCAAACAACCAAACAACCAAACAACCAAACAACCTTAAACCATCCAACCTTGGCCTATTGGCCACGCTACGCGAACAACCTTCAACCATCCAACCTTCAACCATCCAACCTTAAACCTTCAACCATTCAACCTTCAACCTGACAACCTGACAACCTGACAACCTAAATCTGGCCAACAAATCCGGAATCTAACAACTCCAAGACGTAGGTTACAGTATGACTAAGAGGGATTCATCTAGTTTAAACCTATGTCTAAACTACAAGAAGCATTGCAATTCATCGAGAAAATTGAAAGTGAGAACCCTGGTAAATCCGCTTATGAAATTGTTAATCATTTGCGTGGGTACACTAAGAAGGAATATACTAGTCGGTTATGGAGTACAGCTACGGGGTATCACCAAGAGTATATTCGAGATGAATTTGAGGGAAAACTCAATATCAATGAATTAGTATTAAGTGGTGAAATTACTGACTTTGGCCATTTTATCGGTTCCCTTTCTGATCAAATTGATCAGCCTGGATTCCAATGGTCAGATTTCACTAGTTGGACTGGTGACCATACCTCATGGGCTGGAGATATTGGTTCGGCTATTGTGGCCTATCGAGACCCCAATGACAACATAGATGTTAACAGTGTCGAAGAAGCTTTGGATAGGTTAGCCAGAGATTCTGATTATACTGCGGATATTGCAGCTTACGTGGTAGGGAAGATGATTAACTCTGGTAAGCAATCTTCTATTACTCAGGCGATTTATCAGTATAATTCCAAGTCCTACTCAGAAAACGTTAGGACGTTTATTAAAAAGCGCTTTGGTGCAGTTATTGAAGAGGATAAACTTAAGAATCCGGCTGGACTTGATTCAAAAATGCGTAGCGCTATTTCTACCTATATCCAGTTTTCTTCAGCCTATGAATCCTTAAAGTCTCTCAAGGATTTAGCTAAATTACCTCTAAATTTAGGATCAGAAGATAACTCTATACCTAATAGTGTTGATATTTTTAAAGGTTCTCAACATTTTATGAAGCATATAGTCAAGTATGGCAACTTAGATAGTTTTAAATTCAAGCCATACCAAATACCTGGGATGTCTTGGCTAGGAACCGTGAACTATGAAGTTAGAGTAACTGGCTGATTTAACTAGTTCATTAGTGTTAAATCGGGAATCGGGAATCGGGAATCGGGAATCGGGAATCGGGAATTGGGAATCGGGAATCGGGAATCGGGAATCGGGAATCGGAAAAAAGTAGTTTTTGGGGCTTAAGAGTATTTTTAAATATATTTTTTATCATAGTTTTACTAAATTATAAATACTTCTAGGGTAAAACTGCTAAAGCCCGATTTATCATAGTGGCGAGTGCCTCGTTGCAATAAAGTCTGGTTAACCAGCCAATCCACTGCCACAAAAAACGCTTTTCCACTCTCTACCTGTGCCGGACAACTGATTGAAATACCGTTAGTAAAGTGTAACCTCAGGTAATCTTCAGGTAAATCGTCTAAGGGTTGCCATGAGGTTACTATTGGGGCTGAAATTTGCCAGTCCGGGGTTATTGTTTGGACTGTTCCTTGCCAGTCGCTACTAATTTGATGGGCGGGAGGTAGAGTAGCCACATTCACGAAATGTCCTAGGTGTTCCGGAAACACAGTAAAGCGTTTCAAGCTGCCACTTTCATCGTATTTGGCAATCGCAGTAGCACGACTATTTTCATACCTTAAACATATATCAGAAAAAAACGTGGAGCCGGATTTTACTTTGGTGGAACCCCAGGAAAAGCCGTTGTCTAAAAACAAGCCAGTTGTTATAGGTTGCTTGTAGGGCCCAAAGGTTTTTGTCTCCGTCTTGCCATTAGCATAAGTATAGTGATTTTGCTGATGTATTTCATGGCAATCTGCTGTGGGACGAAAGCTTCTAATACAGCGCCAAGATTCTATGACGTCTCCTGCCCTCGAGTATCTAGTCCAAATCCCATACAAGTCTCCTGAATAATATCGACAGAATTTATTCCAATTTTGGAGTTTTCGATCCATAGGTTTATTCTATAAAATACAATAGGGAATAGGGAATAGGGAATAGGGAATAGGGAATAGGGAATAGGGAATAGGGAAGTATAAAATGCTAAAACAGTGTATATTATTGATTACTATTTAACGTTAAGCACGATAACTCACCCGATGAATTATAATCAACTAGCAGTTGTTGTCTAATGTCAGGATTAACTTGCCAATCTCCAATCACAACGAAAGACATTCCTGGTTTCAGTTTGGGCGGGTAACTTAATGATATCCCATCTGGATAATAAAAGGTTTGATGGTCTGGATATTCCCAAGCTAAACGAGTTGGTGTTGGCTGAGATAGTTGGGTGACTGGGGTAAGGGTAATTGCTAATCCTTCTTCCCCATTAAGGATATCTCGATGGGGGATTAACTCTGGGTTAAGTGTCCAATGATCACAGGGCTTTTGCAAATCCTCCTCTCGGACACTGACTGTTTTAGTTAATTCTCCATCTGAGTTATACACTACTAGCAGACTATGGCGTAATTCTTGATATCTAAACCAGAACTCTACTGCAAATAACTCCTCTGGTTCAAATCGATTTACTGTCCAAATAGCCGACCCTTGCTCAAACATATACATAAAGGAGGCTTGAGCGGTTTTATCAGCTAAACCATTGATTAAACTATTGGGAGTATTCTGGTAAACCTTCTCCTCTTCAGTTCCATTGTCATACATATATACGTTAGTTTGGATAATGTGAGTTTGTTCAGCATCAATAATAGAGCATCGACTACCTACAAAGGATTCTATCACTTCACCTTCAGGAGAATAAATTGTCCAAGACCCATACCAATTCCGTAAATGATGGGTGATAAAATTAGTCCAGTTATGCTGCTTTAACTGTTCAAATGTCTGATTCATGGAATTTTGTGAAGTTTTATGACAAAAACAAAAGGGAACAGGGAACAGGGAACAGGGAACAGGGAACAGGGAGCAAAAATTCTCACAATTTATTTAGGAGCCCTAGATATCCGGTTTTTATACTGTTTTTTTAAATCTGTCCTATAATGGTAGGTAATTTGAAGGGCTACTAACGTAAATCTGGACAGATTAGCGTAGGGAAAACGGTAATTATAAAAGAGTTATGGATAATTGTGAAAGCCTTTAGCAATTAGCAATTACTAACTACAAATTACCAATAAATAACTGTGTTCGATCAGGTAGATAGGGATCAGGTCAAATTTGCATAACCTATGAACTATAGCCTTTATTATAGCTATGAGGTACACAGGATTTTTTACCTCTTGCCTCTTACCTGCTCCCTGCTCCCTGCTCCCTGCTCCCTAAAAGCCAGAACGAAAGTACCTCATGACTATGATAATTGCTATATGTATTATCAGAGCAAGCTAAAACCCATGAAGGGGCTATAGCTTTTTTAGAAATGCTCTGCATAAGTGATAGCTCCCGATAGATAGTCCTTTTTAGCACACTTTATTTCTCTGAAGGAGAAACTTGTTATGACAGCTGGGATGAATTCAGATCCCCCCAGAGGTCAAAACCTCGCCAGCACCATCGTGCTGGTAGTGGCTTGGCTTTTGGGGAATATCTGGGCACTGCAATGGCTATTTGAGTCATTTAAGTACGCATCACTGCTAAATCTGATGCTAATCGGTATTGTGCTCATGGCTTGTTTGGTACAGCTATGGCGCGATCGCTTAATTATAACTGTGTCAGCAACTCCGACCTTAAGACTCTATCCCCTGTTGCTAATGTTAGGGTCTGGGATTAGTGCGATCGCATTCAGGTGGTTGGTGTATATCCCACAACTCAACTTACTCCTATTCCTACTGGGTAGCTATGGGTTATGGGGCTTGTTTATCCCACCATCCCTTTGGCGTAAAGGGTTACCTGCTGCAATTTTAGTTGCCTGTGTTGTCCCTTTCAGCACTGAGTTTAACAGTGGTTTGGGTTTTCCAGTAAGGGTGATCACTGCTCATGCTGTGGAACAGATGCTATCAGCTTGGCACATTGTAGCTATCTCCTCCCACGACATTATTGTCATGGAAAACGGCATTGCTCAGGTAGATTTGCCCTGCAGTGGTCTGAAAAGTTTGTGGACAGGGACTTTGTTTTTACTCGCAGCTACTTGGTTAGAACGTCGTCAGCTGGGAATACGTTGGTTACTGGTTTGTACTGCAAATCTTGTGCTGCTAGCGATCGCTAATACAATCCGGGTGCTGCTGTTAGTGATGATTATAGAAGTCTGGCAACAGCAACAAATTGCTGAAGTGCTACATGTCCCTCTCGGACTGATTGGTTTTATCTTAGCTTGTGCCTTCAGTTGGATGCTGCTGCAAACGGTTCCTCAGAATTCCGGGGGTTTGATGTTGGCCACTTCTGTGTTTAGTGATTTGTCATTGCTGGGTAAGGATAAGAAACAAGGGAGTTTGGAAAAAGGAAACCCTAATCGAAGGGGAAATTTAGGATATGGGTCGAATTCCGGTCTGGCACTAAAGGATAGTCAGTGGCGGCTACACAAACAAAGCGGGCATCCCCAGGCTACTGCTGAAGTTACAGCAAGTTTCGCCCCCCTAACCCCCCAACTTTGGGGGGAAATTGAGTTAAAGTCCCCCAGAATTGGGGGATTTAGGGGGCTTACAGCTAAAGCTAGTGAGGTCAATCCATCTGAAAACGGCTGTAAGACTGGTGTCAGCTATAAGTTTCAGCAAAAGTCTAAGAGTATCACTTGGCTGCTGATTGTAGTTATAGCTCTAGGGCTGGTAGGTCAAATTCAAGCAATTCAAGAGAAGGTAAATGCGATTGCATCGATTCAATTACCCCAGCAACTGGTATCTGAACCCCTACCTCTAACGGAAGCTGAACAACGATTTTTTGATAATCATGGCTTACCTATTGCTCAAAAGCAACGGTTTGTCTATGGCAATCTCTCCGGTTCAATGCTGTTGGTAGCCAGTAGCGCTTGGCAAGCTCACCATCCACCAGAATTATGTTTGGTGGGCAATGGTTTCAAGGTAGACTCCATTAAGCCAACCTTGCTCAATCAGTCAGTAAAGGCACGGTGGGTATCTCTGCAAGACGGCAAACGTTCAGCAACCTACTGGTTTCAATCACCCCAGGGCACTACAGATGATTTCTTATCCCGAATCTGGGATTATATCGCCCACCGCAACAAGACTTGGGTGCTAGTTTCTGTCCTCTTCGATAGTGAACACAATCCCGATAGTGCTGAGATTCAGACTTTTGCTAGCACTATCCATGATGCTATTCATCAAAGCTTAACGTCAGCGGTCAGTGGTCAGCCGTCAGCGGTCAGCGGTCCGTGGTCAGCGGTCAGTGGTCAGCCGTCAGCGGTCAGCCTTGGCCTTTGGCCACGCTACGCGAACAGCCGTCAGTAGTCAGTGGTCAGCTTATTTTATTCAAAAGCATCTCAAGTAGCCTGACCACAGGCCTTTAGCTGATAGCTTACAACTGATAGCTTACAACTGATAGCTTACAACTGACAGCTGATAACTGATAGCTGATAACTGATAAACCAATCCTAAATGAATTGTGAGAATTTTTGTTCCCTACTCCCTACTCCCTACTCCCTGTTCCCTGTTCCCTGTTCCCTGTTCCCTGTTCCCTGTTCCCTTTGGTATAGAGCAATACAATGAAACAAAAATCTCTGAAACAAATCCTTGATATCAGTTTTTACAGTATTTTTTTGCTGTGGAATCTGATGTTTATCACAGTTGTCTATATTGGCATCTTACCATTTATTGGTATTCCCTTAATCCGGGCGACCTTTGATGGTGCTGTTCCGGTTGATTTCTTCGTTACGTTTGTAGCATTAATTGCAGTACCAACAGTCTGTACTGTCATTGGTGCTTGGCGTCTTAGCAAGCAACCAAGGGAGTTAATGCGCTTGTTTTATGGTGTGGAAGCACCCTTGTTTGCTTGGTGCCTGATTCGTTTATTCTTGATCCGGGAATTTACCAGTGTTAGCACCTTAGTATTGGGTACAGTTTTGGTGTGTATCCTGGCATTTGCTGCCGAAGTGGTATGGGGATATGATGCTAATCGTAAACCAGTAGCATTGCTACAACTAATCGCTCACACCTTGATGCTTTTGACCAGTGTTTATGTCGGGGTGTTGATGTTGTTTTATGTTGTTCCTGTTGCTGGTGCTTTCATCCAAAGTTTCTTCAAATTTCAATGGCTATATGATCTGCGGTTCTACTGGATCTATACCGATATAATCGGTTTATTAATATTACTCCTATATGGCTTTAGCATTACCCTATTTCTAGGAATGCCCTCAGCATTTACAGCCCTATATATGCATTCCGGACAGCGGATCTTAAGGGCTTTTGCCAGAAAGTATGGGCGCAATCGGGCGATTAAAGGGGCACTAGCTGTGGTTACTGTCTGGATAATTCTGTTCTTTTCCTTGAATGTACAAGCTCAAGTGGAGGCGTTTAAGCTCCTAGAAAATTATCCAAAAACGAATAGCGATCGCCAAGCCTTGATAGCTAAGTCTGATATAATTCGCACTGGGTTAGTTAATGCAAATTTGTTCCCCTATCGGTATCTGAGTACCCGACAAGATAATAACCATATCTACGCCATGTACAAAGATGTCTTTGACCTGCCAGATTCCCTATGTCAATTATTACAAAATAGCTACAATCTGGTTATGTCACCGTTTTTGTATAAGGGATCCCGAGACGATGTCGAAAAAGCTCAACAGCTTTACGGAGAATTCTTTGATACACCACTTCAGAAAGCAGAACGAAAAGCTGTTCAACATGCTCTACAATCTACAGCGATTATTGACCAAGCTAAGGCGGGTTTGTTGAATATCGATCAAGAACGGGTGTGGCTGCGAAAGCAAGAGGTAACCTTAGATGCCCATGGGGATTGGGCAGATGTGGAAATCTACGAGGTGTATGAGAATAAAACTACTGATGTTGAGGAAGTACTCTACTATTTTTCCTTACCAGAAGGGGCAGCTATTACTGGCTTGTGGCTAGGTGAAACGGATGACCGCAATCAGCGCTTTCCATTTAAAGTTTCCCCACGGGGTGCTGCACAACAGGTTTACAATTCCCAAGTCAGGCGATCGCGTCCTGTTGACCCAGCGCTGCTTGAGCAAGTCGGACCCCGGAATTATCGTCTCAGAGCATTTCCCGTTCCTCCTCCGTTATCCTCATGGGAGAAAAGAAATGGTAGCGATCGCGCAACGGAAATGCATCTGTGGCTGACCTACAAGGTGATGCGACAAGAGAAGGGTTGGCCTTTACCTCAGTTAAACGAACAACGCAATATCTTTTGGACAAATCGCACCAAGCGCATCCGCAATGGTAAAGTAAAACGGGGTTTTTCTGATAGGTGGTTAGAAGCATTTTTGCCAGTAGATCAACCCCAGCAACCCATGGTTCATCAGGTGAATTTAGGGGATGGCTACCGCATTTCGGCTAAACCGTTAGACCTGTTGCAGAAATCCGCAATAAGAAACACTAACCTCACGAAATTAGAGGGTAAGCGGTTTGCTGTCATTCTCGATAGTTCCAGGAGTATGGCTGCTCACAAATCCCAGGTCAAAAAGACATTCACTTGGCTGCAACAACAGGGTTTTGCTGATCAGAGCTTGACTAACAATGATGCGGATTTGTACATCACTGACGCAATAGATAACAAGATCGATCATCAAGCCAAACGCATTGATGATATCAGTGATTTTAATCCTGCTCAGATCACCTTTTATGGCTCTATCCAACCTGAACAGATGCTGCAACAGTTTGAACAGTTGCGTGGCAATACCCCTTATGACGGGATATTACTGGTGACTGATCAGGGTAGTTATGAGTTATCTGAGGATAATAAAAATGTGGCGGTGGTGGCTGCACCCCTGTGGATGGTTCATTTAGGTAATCAATTACCCTCAGCCTACAATGATAGGATTCTAAAATTGATTCAAAATAGTGGTGGTGGTGTCTCTAGCGATATCCAAGGGGTGATCCAGCGGATAGCGACTCAAGAAGCCTTGGGGTCATCGGTGGTAAGTGTGGCGGATGGCTATGCTTGGTTTATGGAATCAGGAACTGCTGAAAGTACTACTGAAACTGGATTTGAACCACTGGCGGCCAGGCAACTTATCCTAGGGTTGAGTGGAAACCTGAATGGCTCTGTAGAAGAACTGGATCGGATTCATGGCATAGCCAAGACCTATGACATTGTCAGTCCCTATTCATCAATGATTGTGCTGGTGAATGATGAGCAACGAAGGATGCTCAAAAAAGCAGAAGCGTCGAGCGATCGCTTTGACCGAGAGGTGGAAACTGGGGAAGAAGACTTGAATCAGCCGTCTAATCCGTTTAATGTTTCCAGTGTTCCTGAACCGGAGGTATGGATGTTGATCTTGATCAGTCCGATCGCACTTTTGATTATTAGTAGACGACCAAAAATTACTGTTGACGGTTAACCCTCAATAGTTATCAATTATATCATCAATTAGCAAGGGCAAAGGTAAGGGTTACTATCCTGTTTACTTTGCCCTTTTTACTTTTTCAGACAACACGAGCCAAAATCTCTCCAGCAACTCGCTCAGCTGATTCCAAAGCTGATTCCATACCAGGAGATGCGATCGCAGTATGTTCACCTCATCCTACCACGATGGTCTACTAGTCATTAGTTTGTAGTGATTATTACATTATTTTATTATTTTAATATTTCATTTTATTGTTTACTATTACAATCCTATCAAATAGTTTAATTTTTATGTACTTGCCATGGTAACAAGAAGACAATTTAGCAAAATTGTTGAGGAATTCTAATCAATTGAACTGAGACACTTCAATGAGTAATAGTCAGTCCACAGGATTGCCTGTTTGGGTACAAGAAAGAGATACAGTTATCGCCAATGATGCTGGGGTTAGGGAATAGGGGTAAAATCCTGTATACCTCACCAAATCAATAAATGCTATATCGTATTTTTAGCCTAGTTTTGCGTAAGTCCTGTAAGCTGATGTGCATTCAAATTGGTGATTACCTGTTCCCTTCCCCCCTTACTAAGGGGGGAAGGGGGGATTCCTGTTCCCTTTGATTAATTTAGGTATACCAATCTAAATGCTGAACAGCTTAACAATTAACAATTTTCAAATTACTAATGACTAAAGTAAGCCTAAAAAGATCGGGTCTTGCTCCTGGTAGGACAGAAATGGTACAGGACCGATGAAATAGGGTGTACAACCTAAATCCACAAACATGTTACGGACACAATAGCGGAAAAACAAGGCTGTACCAGCAGAGCCTTCTGTTTCTGATGTATCCCAAACCACTACCTTAAAGGCATCGCCAAAGGGGTGTCTACCAGTGGGTTCCATCCCATCATTTATTTGTCCTAAAAAACCGGAACCTCCTTCAACTTCTTGATATTTACCACTAATCCACTGCTTACCTTTGATACTTGGCTGACCAGCTAATTCGATATGAGCGCATTCACTTTCACAGGGAACTTTAAATCCTTCTTGATCACTACCGGAAATGGTATTATTGCGTTGAGATTCAGCTATGCCAAAGGCGATATCCAAAATACCAATGGCGCTCCCTTGTGCTTGAATCGGATTGGGAAATTGGGAAAATGGTACTTGGGATAAGCCAGGAACTTGAGCGATATTGGTATTCTGCCAATCCTTAAATGCAGCGAGGGGAGCAACATCAATACCAGGTAGGGAATCTAAGCCATAAACCGATAGGTCAAGGGTGTCAAAGGAAAGGTCTCTGAGGTGGGGTGAGAATGCTAAAAAGTCTCCTAAGGTTTCTGTTGGGTCAAAGCTACTGGCCAAATTGATGGATAGTAAACCAAAGACTGGTTGCAGCTGTTCTATAGTATATCTCTCCAAATCAGGGATGGCGTCTACTAAGCTACCTAAGGTTTGGGAGCTCATTAACCCAAAATCTGCTAAGGACAAATTTCCTAAGTCCAATCCGGTTAGGGACATAATGTTATTCAAGCTAAAATTTTGTAGCTCAAATATCTGCTGAAAGTCTCCTAATTTCATATATTGGTCTGGTGTTTGACCAGCTAACCATGTCCTTGATGGGTCATAACCTACGGCTTGAATCACGTCTGAAGACGCTTGAAAAGAACCCCCTTGAGAAATACCGGGAAAAGTTCCGAAGGTGACTTGATTCCAATTTGGTAGTTTTGTCCCCTCCCAAGCTGTGGTTGGGACATAGTCTTGCAGAGGATAACTTGCAGCATTTAATGCTACCTTGGGTTTTACATTTGGTTTTACGTGTGGTTTTACTTGTGCTTCTACCTTGGGTTCAATTTTCGTTTCTTTTACTGGTAGTTTACTGTTTTGAACAGGAGTAAGAGTTGCGACCGCTGTTGGCATTCTTAATCCAGAGGCAATAAGAATACCAGAAAGTACAAAGCAAAGACCTAAGCCAGTGACGAACCAATAGAGTAGAATAAATGCTTTTCGCCGATGGTTATCCTTTTGCCACCAAGGTTTCTTTTTATTTGATTTTATCTGATGTTTACTGCTCATTCTTTTTCTCCTGGATTACGACTTCTTTAGTTAGGACTTCAATGGTGTCTTTCTGTTCATCTCTTTGTGAAATGGCTGTTGGAACAGTTGGACGACGACCCATTTTTTGCAATTTATCGGCCAATTCCAAAGAAATACCGGCTTGAGTGGCGGCATTTGAAATAGTCTGACCGTCTTTGAGAAAAACGACGAAATTATCTAACTTTCTATGGAGTTGTGAACCCTTGACTAACAGTCCTTGTAAGGTTGCTCGAAAGATCCCCCGCTCTATGGCATCGACGACTATAAAATCTACGGAAGGAGTAGGTTTATTAAATTCAATGACTACTTCGCTAGGTCGGTCAGCTGGAGTCACGTTAAATAGGTAAATCTGCCTACCCTCAACAGAACGAGTAACTACTGTCAAAAGTGTGCTATTTGTCTTTGGGATACCAGGAATATCAAGTTGTTCAATGCGGCGCAAATGAATTACAGTTGCTTGATTATACTCACAGTTTTTTTTAGCAACTAAGTTATCTAAGCAACCATCGACATCAACAGCAACGAATGAGGGATTATCAATCCAGAGTTTTTCAATAACTTCCCCAGTAGAAATGAAACTGATATTTACCCCATATCCTGGAGCCAAGGCTACTGGATATGGGTTATTTTGAGGCACTGAAGATTGCCCAGAAGAGGTTAGACTTACCCGTTTGACTGCTATAGCTGAATTACCAGGATCTGCCCAAGCTGGCTTAGCTAGAAAAAGGGATAAAGCAAATAGTAAAAGAATTTGAGTTTTGGCTGGTTTAATTTTTAACTCTTGACCTAATTGAATTTGCAAGGCTGAAAAAAAATTATTCATGGCTACTTATAAGCTCCTAAAATAAAAAAATATACTGTCAAAATTTATAGCAGTTTTTAATTATATGAGGTACATATTTTTGGGAGGGGTTAGGGGTGGGTTTCTCTTTCCTGTTCCCTATTCCCTATTCCCTATTCCCTATTCCCTGTTCCCTGTTCCCTGTTCCCTGTTCCCTGTTCCCTAAAATCAGGAACTCTGTACCTCACCAAATTGAAAACCGCTATACTACAACTCAAAGGGTCTGTTGACAAAAACTTGTACTGAACTCCCGGCACCCATATACCACAATTTGGGCAAATTTTGTAGTCGGCGTGTTGCTGAAGCATTACGCTCTACAATGTCCTGAGCAAGAGGTTTAAACCCTCCCTCAAGCACTGCTCCCCAGAGGTTGCGGTCTCGACTAGTGAAGGTGCTAGACTGGCTTGAGCCAAAACCACTGGAGGTGATAATTTGACTCCGTTCAGGTTGATTGAGTACTTCTCCTACTTTGGCAGCAGAACCAAACAAGAAGGCGATCATGTCATTTTTGGCGATATCATCAGAACCCCGATCCCAGACATTCGCCACCATGGGATTACCTTTATTTCCTCTGAGACTAATCACTCCTGGGGGTAACTGATATTCTTGGTCATCGATGATTAATGCGATCGCATCACTATTCACTAGTCCACTGTCATCAACCATGTCACAGAGAAAGACAATTTTGGTACCAGCTTTGAGCAAAACTTGGTTATCTTCATCCACTAGAGGCTCACTCAGACGCACCACAAATCGTTCATCCAAATTTGGTTGTTGAGAATTTCGAGATAGGTTCGACTTTGTCCAAACAATTGGTGTCACTAATTCTCCAGCTGCTTCTTGACCAAAGGAAAATAGCTTCCGTCTGATTGCTCTGCCAGCTAAAATACTGGCTTCTTCTGAGATAGCAACTTGATCAGCAAAAATAACGGGAGATCCATTGAGGGGTTGGGGAGGATTGGGAGAGTTGGAAACTCTCTGTACAGCTGGAATTGAGTATGTATTAGCAATAGTAGAGCGTCCCCTGATCCCATTGTTTCGTTGGGCTACTGGTTGTGTTTGTGGGCTTGGTTCCATCATCGCCACATTTTGCTCTGGCGCTTCTGGAGTATTGCCAGAACTCAAACCATAACTTCCCAGTTGGCTCAAAGCCAGCCATTGCTCCATGGGATCTATCTTTGGTGCTGGGGCTGGAGGAGGTGGAGGAGGTGTTGGTGCTTTTGCCACAGGGGGTGGTGTTGGTGCTCTCCGCACTGGTGCTGTCCGCACTGGACGGGGTGGGGGAGCTTGACGAATTACTACTGGTTGCTGCACTGGACGCGGTGGTGGGGGAGCTTGACGAATTATCACCGGTTGCCGTACTGGACGGGGTGCTGGACGGGTTGATGCTCTTACCACAGGAGGGGGTGGTGCTGAACGCACTGCTGGCCTAGGACGAGGTGGTGGAGCTGTTTTCGGTGATGGGGGTTCTTCTGACTTGGCAAGCTCTATGGTTGTTTTTGGTCTTTTTTTCTCTTGAATGGCTTGAATCTGTTTTTGTTGCTTGGCTAGGGCTAATTCAGTCTTCAGTCGTCCGATTTCAGAATCGGTCGCGTTTTCCGATTCCTTCTCAACACTGGTGGGAATTGGAGTAACTTTTTCGACCAATTTCTTCTTAGAAGACAAGGAGGTCATCCCTGTAAAAACTAATCCGGCGACTACAGCAATTGACCCAGTTACTGCACCAACGGAAGCGCCTTTTGCCCAACCGGATTTTGCGAATTCCGCTTGGGTAACATTTAAGTCTGGATCTAAATCAGCGGTACCATCATTCGATGCTATTACACCCTGACTTGTAGGATTTTGTTCTTGGTCATAACTAGTATCAAATTTTAGCAACTCAGCTAAGGATTCTTCTGTCCATGTCGGGGCGGTATTCTCTGCACCACTGTTCTGCTGAATCAGAGTTTTTTTACTAATTTCTTCTTCAGATTTATGTTCCAGGTTTTGGACATCAAAGTCTTTGAGATCTGATAGCTTCATAATTTATCCCAGTTGCTGTAGTTATTCCAGTTGATGTAGTCATTAGTCCCACAACACGGATGTGTAAACACGGACAGATGCACGGATTAGTGGAGTCTTATAATCAGGACTATTGGACTTAGGATTCAGGTTTATTTTGAGTCTAAATCTTTGATACTAACTACCTCCAAACCTTTCTCTCTCGCCTTAGCAATAATTGGAGGTAGACTATCGTCTGCCATGGCTGGTGAATACTTAGGAGGCTCCACTGCCCGTACATGCACCTGTTTGTTGAAGGGAATATAGGTGGGCAAATTATTGGTAGTATCTAGAACGGTTAAGGTGCCAACCAAATCGATTGTCCATTCCCCTTCTTTTATTTTAATAGGTTCTCTGACAAATTGGGGGACAAAAGCAAATTGTGTTTTACCCTTAAATACGTTGGATGGCGTTAAGTCTACTAACTTTAGGAGAAACGGATCACGAAAATCATCGGCTAAGGCAAAGCTAGCTTTCCAGGCTTGAGTAGATATTTTACCTCGACGCCTACCTTTGCCCTGAATTTCTACTCCTGGATCAGAGTCTAAGTTAGAAAAGGGAACGCCATCTTTTCCAGGTAATCGCCCTGTCCAAGTAAACAGGTCACTCATGGTTTTAATTGTAAATGCTTTAATTACCTCTGGTGTCCGTTCTTTATTCCCAATGGCTTCTACGGCAGTGGTTTCACCAGTATTCAATTGCACCAAGGAAGGAGCTGGCTTATTAGCTAGCCTTGCTTGAGCGCCATACAACAGGGCTAGGAAAAACAGAATTAAGGTATTGTAAGCAAAGTTGCTGATTAAGATAATCCCCAGACTATCCGTCACATTGAAACTGGATAACCAAGTACTCTTCTTACCTCTTTGGAGAAATTTTAGCTTATTCTGAGGAGAACTAGTCGTGCTTTCCATTTATTTCAAGCCTCCTAATACAAAAGCACTGAAGGAGTTTAAGCTATTAAAAATAGCTAGACCTCCTCCAGCGGCTAATACTAACGCTAGGATGGGGGCAATTAATCCAGCGACAAAAGCAAAAACTAATGGGTTATAACTCTCAGCATTAACAATTAATGTGGCGACTAAGCCAACAATAATGTTGTAGCATATTTTAACTAAACCGATGGAGAAAAAGCTAATTAACCAAGCGTAAATTGCCTTAGCCCCCACAGGTAATAATGTGGCCCCTACCGCTAATGGACCTAATAGTCCGGTTAGCAACATCGAAACTTCTGCTACCCACTGAAATGCCATACCAATCGACATTAACCAACCCGTTACTGCCGTTTGTAAGGCAAAGCCTACTCGTTCAGTAACATTCAGAGGGTTAAGCAATGAACCAATTTTATCGAACCATTGTTCAGATGTCGGTAACGTTTTAGAAAAGTCCCGTGCTTGTTGCTCTGCATTTGTTAAACAATCCACCTGTTGTTGAACATCGACGATAGAATCACATTGAGAAACCAAGGAATCAATAACCGCCTTCGCCCCAATATTTTCTGTCACAATTTGGTATGATTCTTGCAAAGAAATTCTGGCAGATGTGTTTTGCAGTAGTGAATTAGAGGTATTGTTGATTACACTTCTGAGTCCTTGGGTGCCATTGGCTAACATTGCCCCATCATTCGCTAACAAAACTGCGACTAATAAGGGCCAGATGATCTCAGACCACATAATTGGCTCATCGTATTCTATTAAGGCTTTTGCCCATTGAGTCATGAATAGAACTAAGCTTCCCACGGCAAAAAACACCCCCAGTTTAGCGATCACAGCATACAACCCACCTCCGAGGACTTCACTCCAGAGCTCATTCATGGCTTCTGCGATCGCAATTTGTCCGGTACGACCATTTTGGATAATCTGGGAGGCTCCATTACTAAATTGAGCAATTAAGTTGGGGGTGACTATCATTTAATGATTACCTCTTTACGTCATTAGCGATGGGATGACCAGAGTGGAGACATTGGGGAGAGTGGGTAGATGGAGAATTCGCAGAGATCGGCAGACGGAGGAAATCCGGAATATAAGGACGAACAGACATGGCGATCGCTACACATGGTGATAAACAAAGAAGGTAGGAATAGGGACAAGCAGGTAAGCTAGACCAAGGAGACATAGGAGAAATAGTTGTGAGTGAGGAGTAATAAGTTTTAAGTGCTAAGTGCGTGAGTTCAGAATCGATAAATAATTGTAAAATTCTGGATCCAGATAACTGTTGACGGTCAACGGTTAACGATTAACAATTAACGATCAACAGCTACCTGTAGGGTGGGCAAGGTTTTGCCCACCCTACCCATGGATTCTGTGCGTAAGTCCTGTAA